>MEWM01000107.1:7659-12792 GCA_001775355.1 candidate division Zixibacteria bacterium RBG_16_43_9
GCCGCCATAAGACTTGGCAGGGAGGTTAAGCTGAAAAGAGCCTCTGAAAAGGGCAGGTTCTTTTCGATTACTTTCGCCGGCTTCTCTTCCCGAGGTGTGAGCTCTTCCGGAGGCGTGAAAACCACTCCTCTTTTCTTTTCCTCTTTCAGACCTTTCTGAACTTCCTCCAGCAGGGTTTTGAGGATTGAATTCTTTTTGTCGGTTGAAAGAAGTTTTTCAACTATATTTTTTGCCTCCTTGAATTCTCCTCTTTTAATCATTATCCGGGACAAAAGCTGCTCGGTTAAGCGAGTTCTTCCATCTAATTTTATAGCTAAAAGGAGCTCCTTCTCTGCCTCCGAATACATCTCCCGGTCAAAATTTATCTTAGCCATAATCTGATGTCCGGCCCCATAATCCGGATGGTTTCTCAGCCCGTTACGGCAGACTTCAAACGCCTTATCCAGCTCCCCTTTTTTCCTGTAAGCCTCTGCCAGAGCTGCAAATATCTGAGAATCTGGATGCTCAGAAAGGATCTTATGGCACTTTTCAATCCTCTCCTCTAATTCCAACAAATCGACCATAATCTTTTCTCTCTAAAAAAGATATACCATAGAAATTATCGACATAGCAAGGGAATAACTTAACTTTAAAGAATAGAGCCTTAAGAAGAATGCACTTTTCAACTGAGTTTTTTCTTTAAAAGAATTAATCCAAAAACCAGAAGAAAAAAACCCAGAAGTTGAAAAAGGAAAACAAAAGTGGGCAGACCGCTTACTGCTCCTAAACTCTGCAGAAACTCCAAGAAAACCGAAATAAGCAAAATCGACAGAGCCAAACCTGAGAAAACCCAGACCGAAGAAAGCTCCCCTCCTTTAAGTAGTGAATGGATTTTGAGAGTAAAAAGGATGCCGCTGCCCAGGATCAAGAGAATTATGAGGGTAAGCAAAGTCCCTAAAAAGGAAGCCTCGCTTGTAGCTTGCTCCTCAGCCAGGCAGATGCTCCAGGGTAAAAAAACCAGGAGCAAAATTAACCAAATGGACCGAAATTTCGATTTTAACCCAGACGACTTCATCCTCTAAACCGACTCCTCCCCTTTTAAAGCCAATTTAAGAGTTCTGAAAAGGTCATCTTCTAAACTGTATTTCTTTACCACTTCCCTTTCCTTCAGAAGAAAAGGAGCTGTGCTTTTCTTTATCTCAGTAGTGATCAGCCTGGTGATATCCTCTCCCAGGTAGTTATGGGCCAAGGTCAGATATCCTGAAAGCAGGCCCTGCAGGCCCTGGGAAACCTGGTGTAATCTTACCTCTTCCGGGATATTGTTTAGTCGCATCGCAAAATCTTTGGACTGAAGCAAAGCTCCGTTTTTTATCAGGTGGTTTAGAACAGGAAAAGAGGCTTGCTTTTGAGTCAAAGCACGCTCCCATAATTTTAACTGAACTTTACCTAATTTCTTCAACAGGATTTTATCCACTACCGAAAAACTGGTGGAGAAAACCTGAGTTAGTATCTCTAACAGCGCTGATTCCTCTTTCCTCTTGTCTTTTCTGGTCTGCCTTTTTTCTCCCGGAGTCACCATCCCCTGATCTATAAGCTTGAGCAGTGCCCTGGAGGTTCTATATTCACCCAGAGGGCTTTCTTCTAAGATATCTGGATAGGTTTTCTCTCCGTCAACCATAAGCAATACTTTGAACTCATCCAGACTCAGGCTGACCGAAGAGGAAGAACCAACCTTAGGATTCGGATTACCCTTAAGCACCATATCATCCTTCGGAAGGGTCTTCTGCATCTCTACCATTTCATCGATCTTTCTGGTCCCCTCCATAATGACATTGATGGTATTGAGATTGGTGGTAATCTGTCCTTCTGCTGGCTCTTTGTCGTCCTGAAAGATAAAATCCCCCTCCCTCCAGCTAAAAAGGTTGTAAACGATCTCCTCGATCTGCAATTTCAGACAGGCGACCAGTTCTTCTTTTTTCAAAAGCCCCATCTCCACCACTGTTGCTCCGATCATTTTACCGGTTGCCCGGTGCAGCTTTATCACCTGATCTAATTCAGCTTGTGAAAGTTTGCCCAGCCTTATAAGCAGGTTACCGATCAGCTCCTCTTCGGTGTTAGAGGAGGTGGCATAGACAATGTTTCCTTCCCGGAAGTAGATCTCTTTTCTCTGTGCCTGACGCATCAGGGTCAGCACCCCGGTTTTCTTGCTGGAGCTGATCAACTGCAGCAAGTCCGGGAAGGAGAGGGTATTTAAATTGCCATTTAAACTCATACTAAAGACTACAGGTTATTTTTCTTTTTCCCAGACTGTGCTGATATCGAATTTTTTACTGTTAACCTTGATTATCACTGCTCCGCACCTGGATGTCTGGAAAACTTTATTCTCAAAACTCTGAGAAAAATTGAATTTATTATAGCCTGAAATTATTAATTCCCCTATCCCACTGTTCAGTGCTAAGTGCTCTATATTGCTTGTATTAGCTCCTTGAGGATTAAAACTCACCACATCCGGTTGAAGCTCAAAAACGGTGCTTTCAGGCAAAAACCGCTCACTCACCAGGAGCTTGAATTTTCCATAACTTACTATCAAAAGGGGACTTTCAACTTCAGTCCCCCCTTCAGAGTTTTTATCGGGATAAATCGAAAAAACCTTAACCTTTCCGAAGAGTTGATTGAGTTCTTGTAGATTCCGTATGCGGATTTCCGGGCCATCTAATTTACGCGAGATTGGAACACTATCCATATCCATCCATACCTCTTTCACTTTAATCTCGCTCAAAAACTCAGATACCTTCTTCTCTTCCTCTTTTTTGTCGGTCAGGATAAGCCCATCCAGTCTGGTTATTCCCTTTTTGTAGAGAAAAGGAAGGATGATTTTTTCTACCTCAGAAGAATTATCCGACAGGTTTACCAAAATCTTTTCATCTTCCGGAGTCTCTATCAGTACTGCCTCACCTGAAGCAGAAAGGTAAGTGATTTTCAATTCAGATGACTTGAGGATTTGAAGGTTAAGAAATAGAGGCAGTCCTGTCAGGATTAAAACAGATACTAAGGAGGCAGCTGCGAACCGCTTTAAGTTTCTTTGAAAAATAATCCCTAAAAGAGAGAGATAAAAAACTAAAATGAATATATAGGAAGGGGAAGAGACCTTAAAAGCTGCAAATGGAAGGGAGGAAAAGAAAGACAAAATCTTTAGTATAAAGTCCAGCCCCAGCCAATTGAATGAAGTGAATAAAAGAGAAAGTTTAAGACTTAAAAGACTCAAGAGAGCAGAAATCACCCCTACCATAACTACCAGGCCGGTTAGCGGCACAATTAACAGGTTAGCCAAAAGAGAATAAGCAGAGATAAGGTTAAAATAATAGGCCGTAATAGGATAGGTGAATAACTGAGCTGACAGGGAAACGAAAAAAGGCAAGGCTACATAGGATTTTAAGAACCGATTCCGTAGCCTGGAAAGGAAAAGAGTCTCTAATTTAGGAACCCAGAGGATCAACCCCAGGGTAGCCATAAAAGATAGTTGAAACCCCACATCGAAAAGAGTTGAAGGATTAATAAAAAGTATCACCAGAGCAGCTAAAGCCCAGAGGTTGAGGATATCCCTTTCCCTCTCGATCAATAGCGAAAGAAGAAAAAGAGATGCCATTATAGAGGCTCTGACTACTGAGGGCTGATTACTGGTCACAAAGGAGAAAATCAGGATCAGGGGAAAAACCAGAAGCAAAGAGACTCGGTAAGGTATCCTTAAGAGTCGAAAAATCCCAAAGAAAAGCAAGATAACCAAAGCTACGTTTGAGCCGGAGATGGCTAAAAGATGTAAGGTGCCCGTATCAGTGAAAAGCTTGTAAATCTCCTTTGGGATCCCCCTTCTTTCACCCAGGACAAAGCCGGAAAGAATCGCCTGATGAGGGTCCATCAGGTTTCTTTTAAAGAAGCCGAGAATATAATGTTTTACCGGAAGAACTATTCCGGAGACAAAAAAATTCCCTCTTTCCTTTTCCAGAAGCGTAATTTCCGAGTCGTGCTCCAGGTTCATACAGGCGAAAATCTCTTTAGAGTTCAGATATTTCCTGTAGTCAAAAGCACTCGGATTTTTCGAGGGGTAAGGAGAATATAAGTACCCGATGAAATGGATTAAATCTCCATAGTTGAAGCGGTTTGACGGATGTCTGATTCTCAGAAGTATCTTCCCGGTGGTCTTTATTTTCTTCTGATTTATCGACAGTTCCCGGGTATCTATTTCAATAAAAGTCTTATCCTCCCTGATATCCGGATCGCTGGAGATGATGCCAGTCAACTCGACCTTTCCACTGAGATGGGTGAAACTGGAGATATGATTTATGGGCAGGTCTTTGGTCTTCAACTCGTATCTCCAGAATCCGGCTAAAGCCAGAAGAATCGTGATAAATATTACTCTTAGACTTTGTTCCTTCCTGAAGGAGAACAGAAGAAAGAGAGTGATCAAGATTAGAAAAAGTAAGATCAGGGTGGATAAGTCGAAATAATTTCCTAAAAAAATTCCAGCCACGTAAGCCAGAAGGGCTAAAAGGGCAGGCCTGCGTTTCAAATTTCTACCTCTTGAATCCCAAGATCCCCAGTACTCTTTTTACTTCTTTTATCTTAAATAAACTCGCAAGGGATAAATAGCTGAGCAGGGAAATTACCAGCATCAGAACCACCAGGATGGCCTTCTGGATCAAGCTCCCCCTATCCAGGTCCACCGGATAAAGAAAAAGAAAAAGCTGTAACAGGATCCCCATCAGTAAAGAAGTCAGCAGGATTTTTAAAAAAGCATTCCTTAAATCCTTTTTATCAAAAGGTCCAATTCTTTTGTCCAGTGTGAAAAAAAGAATAGCCATATTTAAAATTGCGGAAAAAGAGGTAGCAAAAGCTAAGCCCCGGAAGCTTAAGGGACGCATAAGGATCAAATTTAGACCGATGTTAAAAACGACCGTTACGGCAGTGCTTATCACTGGAACTCTGGCATCACCCAGTGCATAGAAGAGCGGGGCTAAAACCCGGACTGAAGCATAGGCAAAAAGACCGATGGAATAAAACAACAGTGCCTGAGAAGTAGCTTGTGTGTCCGCAAAAATAAATTTTCCATGCTGGTATAAAAGGGAGATTATCGGCTTTGCTCCTACCGCTAAAAAT
>MEWM01000107.1:12860-15116 GCA_001775355.1 candidate division Zixibacteria bacterium RBG_16_43_9
CAGTATAGTTTTTTTGAGCTGCCTGAGCCGCCAGAAATGGGAAAGTTACCGTTGCCACTGCAACTCCAAAGACCCCCAAGGGGAAATTCATCAGCCTGAAACTATAATTTAGATATGAAACGCTTCCCTGGGGCAGAAGAGAGGCTATCAAAGTATTGACGAAGATATTTACCTGAGTAGAAGCTAAACCTAAAATCGCCGGGGTCATCAGATAGAAGATTTTCTTTACCCCAGGGTCTTTCCAATCCAGAAGAGGTTTGTATTTATATCCTAACCTGAAAAGAACAGACAGCTGTATCCCTAATTGCCCTGCTCCACCCAAAAGAACCCCTATAGCCATTCCTACAATCGGGGTTTTCAAAAATGGTGAGCTCAAAAAGCCAGCCAGGATCATCCCTAAATTTAACATAGTGGGAGCTAAAGCAGGTGCGCCAAAACGTCCAAAAGAGTTCAGAATCCCCATACTCAGGGCTGCCAGGGAGACCAAAAGCAGGAACGGAAACATAATCCGGGTCAACAGAGTCGTAAGCTCTAACTTGCCTTGAATCTTGTCAAAACCAGGAGCAATGAGATTGACAATAGCCGGGGAGAATATTATGCCCAGGATGACGATTGCGGACAAAACGATCAAAAGGATATTCAATACCAAGTTGACTAAACGAAAAGCTTCCTCTTTCCCCTGAAGAGTCAGCTTCTCCGTAAAAACCGGGATAAAGGCTGAAGAAAGTGCACCTTCGGCTAAAAGGTCCCTGAGAAGATTGGGAATTCGGAAAGCCGCCACAAAGGCATCCGTAGCCATCCCTGCCCCGAAAAGATAGGCAAAGACCTGCTCCCTTATAAGCCCGAATGCTCTGGATAAAAATGTAGCCGAGCTAACCATTCCGGCAGATTTAGCGATTTTGTCTTTTGTGTGAACCTCCATTCTCTTTTCCTTTTTTTATTTATTCGCCATTCGGTATCCGTCATTCGTCATTTTTTGGTCTAAGTGCCAGTCATTCTGAGCCCGTAGGGCGAAGAATCTCTTTTCTTTAGATGCTTCGCTGCGCTCAGCATGACAATCCTGAGGGCTGGTTGCACGCTCACGAATCCAGCATCACGATCTCGTTTTTTCCCATTTTTTAAATTGACAAAAAAAGATTTTTCTTTATATTAACCCTTTGAAAATTAAACCAGGAGGTAGTTTGCCAGTACGTAAGGTTCATAAAGACGTCAAAAAAAGATTGAAAACCAGCTTAAAGGCAAAAGCTCGCAACCGGGAGATGAAATCCGAGCTTAGAAGTCTGGTAAAGAAAACAGAGGCCAATCCGGTTCAGGAGAATCTCAAGCCAGTATTCTCGCTTCTGGATAAAGCCTCCCGGAAAAAAGTCATTCATAAAAATACGGCTTCCCGCATAAAGTCCAGGCTTTCCAGGCTTTTGAATAAACCTACCACACCAGGTGCCGAAGCAAAAGCAGAAGCTTAGGATTTGACCTGAGAATAGCCTTCAAGGTCTGTATGGGAGTCAGCCTGGTCGAATCTTCATCCTTAAGATACTCCTTTAAAAACTGGATAACCTCTTCAAAATCCTCATCTTTCATCTTAAGGTAAATCTTTCTGCAGAAAGAGTAAAATCTCAACTCCCTCCCTTTTATCTTCAGAAACTCCTCCTCGTATTTTTTCAGATAGTCGGGTGAATTACCACCATTCGCCAGATATTCTGAGGCAACCTGACCTGCTATCTTCCCGGAAAGAAGGGCATTGGCAATTCCTGCACCGGAAAGGGAATCAACTAACCTGGCAGCATCTCCTGTGAGAAGTATATTCCCTTTGACTAACTGACTTCTACGGCTGAAAGCCGGCACTCCTCCGGTCATCCATTCAATCACTGAGAAGTTCTTGAACCTTTTCATCACGAAAAAGTCTAAGAGTTCCTTTGCCTTTATATTGTTTCCAATGGCCGGAGTAATGGCTAAACCTACATTAGCCAGCCCATCTCCCTTAGGAAAAACCCAGGCATAACCTCCTGGAGCTATTTTGGTGCCTAAATGAAATTCAATGCACTCCTGGTCTAAAGGATCTGCTTTCAAAAGATACTGGTAAGCTGAATCCACCTCATCCAATTTCAGGGCATTATCGACGCCTGCCCATCTTCCGACCATAGATTCAATCCCGTCTGCAGCTATGACTATTTTGGTTTGATATTCCGATTCCCTTCCATCTTCTTTCATCCTTATTCCGCAAATCTCTCCCCTGTTGTTGCTGATTAATCCCACAGC
>MEWM01000107.1:15131-15407 GCA_001775355.1 candidate division Zixibacteria bacterium RBG_16_43_9
TGACTTTCAGCTCAGCGCCTGAGGATTCTGCCCTCAGCGCTAAATCCCTGTCGAATATCTTTCTATCAAGCACCAGACCTGCGCTGGAGTAAGAAACCTTCAACTCTTTTCCCGAAGGGGGGCAGAGTGCAATTTTTTCGATTTTAGACCTTATCCAGGCAGGATTAACCTGCTCGCAAATTGAGAGTCCCCTGAAGCTGACAGCCTCAGCACAGCATAAAGGCAGCCCTACTTCCTTATGCTTTTCAAGTAAGAGAACTTTATGCTTATTCTTGG
>MEWM01000107.1:15442-19316 GCA_001775355.1 candidate division Zixibacteria bacterium RBG_16_43_9
TGCAATCGTATTTATCTTTTATCTTCTTCATTCGTCATTTGATATCCGTCATTCGTTATTGTCTTTTTCATCTGTAAACTGTTATTTGTCATTTGTCATTCGTCATCCGTCATTCTTTATCTGTGATTTCCAGTGCCCCTGAAGGACAGAAAACCACACAATCGTTACACCGGATGCAAAGCTCCTCTTTTATTCTCAAACCCTGACTTTCAAGGTCTAAAGCTTCAAAAGCGCAGATTGCCACGCACCCCCCGCACTCACCGCACAGATCCATCTTTAAACTTAGTTTATCCATATTACAAAATAAAAAATGTTGGAGTAATTTAACCCTAACCTCCCAAAAATTCAAGCGGTTTTTTATAGGTAGGAGATAGATTTATCCAGCTCTTTACAAATGAAAGATAAAAAAATCGCAAGGCTGAAACCCTGCCTACTCTTTTTTTAGCTACGGTCACGATAAACGAATCACGCTCACGTTTTTTTATCGTCTCACTTTTTCCTTGAAATTTTTTTCAAAAAAAACTTGACAAATGGATTTCTTCACGTATTATAGATGACAAAACCTTTTAAACCGATCCAGCGAGATCAGTAAAGGTAAAAGACAGAAGATGAGATTTAAAAATGTTACAGGTAGTTGCCCTCCTTGATTTGTGTGGAGGGTATTTTTTTGCCTTTTTTAGAAAGTGAGGAGGAGAATTTGCCCAGAAGAAAAGGCGTCCTGATAATGGACGAGAAAACTGTTCGAAGAGCCTTGACCAGAATTGCCCACGAGATCATCGAGAGGAACAAGGGAGCTGAGAACTTAGGGTTAATCGGAATTAAGACCCGTGGGGCTTATCTGGCAGAAAGACTGGCTAAGATAATTTTCGAAATAGAGGAAGTGCAGGTCCCCTTAGGGTTTATGGACATCACCCTGTACCGGGATGACATCCAGACGAAATTAGACCAGCCGATCGTGCAGAAAACCGAGGTTATGTTTGACGTGGCAGACAAGATAATAATCTTGGTGGATGACGTTCTCTTCACCGGCAGAACCATCCGCGCAGCCTTAGACCAGATAATAGACTTCGGCAGACCAAAACTAATTCAATTAGCCGTCTTAGTTGACCGTGGACACCGTGAACTTCCCATCCGGGCCGATTATATCGGCAAAAACATACCCACTGCTTTAAATGAGCAGGTGGTGGTGAAAATACAAGAGGTGGACGGAGAGGACAGTGTAACCATTGAGAAGGAAAAGAGGAAATGATTTTGTAGAGACGCATTGCATGCGTCTTTTTTGTCATTGCGAGGAGGTCATTTGACCGACGAAGCCCATCTGGGCTTCGCCCTCAGGGCTCGCAATGACCTCAGATACGTAGTTGCTCGATTTATCGAGCCAAGAATTGTCGAGAATGAAGGTTTAAGATAATGAGGAGAAGATGAAATTAAAAAGCAGGCATCTTTTAGGCTTAGAGGGGATTTCAAAAGAGGAGATCGGGCTGATACTGGACACCGCTGAGACTTTCAAGGAGGTATTGGAAAGACCCATCAAAAAAGTTCCCACCCTCAGAGGGGTAACTGTGGTCAATCTCTTTTACGAGGCATCCACCCGAACCAGAATCTCCTTTGAGCTGGCTGAAAAAAGATTATCTGCTGAGCTGGTAAACTTCTCTGCTTCCACCTCCAGCGTAAAAAAAGGAGAAACCCTTAAAGACACGGTCAAAAACATCGAGGCGATGAAAATCGATATGGTGGTGATAAGACACCAGTCCGCGGGTACCCCTTATTTTCTAACCCAATGTCTCTCCTCATCCATAATCAATGCCGGGGATGGGGCGCACGAACATCCCACCCAAGGGCTTTTAGATTTATTCACCCTGCGTGAAAAATACAAAAAAATTGAAGGCTTGAAAGTGGTAATAGTCGGGGACATAAAGCACAGCCGGGTTGCCAGGTCAAATATCTGGGGCTTGAAGACCATGGGAGCTTCGGTAGCTGTATGCGGACCAACGACCCTGATGCCCTATGAGATCGATAAGATGGGGGTAGGGGTTTATTCAAATTTAGATGAAGCCCTACGGGGGGCAGATGTGGTCAACGTTTTGCGAATACAGTTGGAAAGACAGAAAGGCGGTCTTTTGCCTTCATTAAGAGAATATGCAAACGAGTTCGGGATAAACTCGGACCGGTTGAAAAGGCTAAATCCGAATTTCACCATAATGCATCCCGGACCAATTAACCGGGGTGTAGAAATCACTCCAGAGGTAGCAGATGGTCCTTATTCAGTCATTTTAGACCAGGTGACCAATGGAGTAGCCATCCGTATGGCAGTATTGTACCTTTTAAGTGGAGGAGAAGGTAAGGTTGAATAAGAAGACATCTATAGAAGCTGAACTGATTATTGCCGGGGGAAGAATCATCGATCCGGCATCCAAGTTGGACAAGGTCGGTGATATATATATCCGGGACGGGAAAATCATTAAAATCGAAACCAAGAAATTGATCCCCAGGAAAAAGATTAGATTCTCTCCTGAGATAATTGACGCTTTTGATAAAATAGTAACTCCCGGACTGATCGATATGCACGCCCATTTAAGAGAGCCGGGAAGAGAGGATGAGGAGACGATCTTAACAGGTTCAGAAGCTGCAGTGGCTGGAGGATTTACTTCTATCTGTTGTATGCCCAATACCCAGCCACCGATTGACAATCAGGAGTCAGTGAAATTCATTTATGAGAAGGCGAAATCAGCCAAGTGCAAAGTCTACCCTGTTGCCGGTGCAACCAAAGGCTTAAAAGGCGAAGAGTTGACTGAGATTGCAGACCTGGTTAAAGCCGGTGCTGTGGCTATTTCAGACGATGGCAGGCCGATTTACAGCTCGAGTTTGATGAGGTATGCGCTCGAATATTCTAAAATGTACGACCTTCCGGTTATATCCCATTGCGAGGATTTAGCCTTATCCTCAGATGGGGTGATGAATGAGGGCTTTGTCTCCACAGTTCTGGGACTAAAAGGCATCCCTGGAGTGGCTGAGGAAGTGATGGTTGCCAGAGACATAAGATTGGCAGAGTTCACCAAATCTCGTGTGCATATAGCCCATGTCTCTACCGAAGGCTCGGTAAATCTCATCCGTGAAGCGAAGAGAAAAGGAGTAAAGATTACCTGTGAGGCTACCCCGCATCACTTTACCCTGACTGATGAAATCATAAAAACGTTTGATACCAATGCTAAGGTGAACCCACCTCTGAGGACTAAAAAGGATTTAGATGCTTTGAAAAAAGGATTGAAAGACGGAACTATCGACTGCATTGCTACGGACCATGCCCCGCATTCAATCGAGGAAAAAGACGTGGAGTTCGATGCCGCGCCTTTCGGAATGGTTGGTCTGGAAACCGCTTTAGGTCTGGTCATAACAGAGCTGATTGAGAAAAAAGTCCTTACCTGGATTGAGGCTATTGCCAGGATGACGATCAATCCTGTCAAGATTTTGAAATTGAATGCTGGACAAATAAAGGTCGGTATGCCTGCGGATCTGACAGTAATCGATCCGGAAACAAACTGGGTAGTTGAGCCAAAAGAGTTCAAGTCCAAATCGAAAAATTCACCCTTTGGCGGAAGAAAGCTCAAAGGAAGGGCTTTCCTGACGATTGTGGGTGGAAAGGTAGCTTACCAGTCTTGATTTTTAGTAGGGGCGTATTGCAATACGCCCCTACAATTATATTTACCCGATGGAGTAGGGGCAGGTTTCAAACCTGCCCCTATAGAATGATTGACTCGCTATGAATATAATCACCCAATCCTTCAAAATCGAAACCAAAGGTAACACAGATATATTGGACATAACCTCCCAGGTGCAGAAGATAATTATGGATTCCAAGTTGAAGGAAGGACAG
>MEWM01000108.1:0-12203 GCA_001775355.1 candidate division Zixibacteria bacterium RBG_16_43_9
AAAGCAATACCTTACCTCTTTGCCCAAAGTGACTTTTCTACATACACAGGGAAGCCTGACCACCACTTTCACCAGATCAACAATCCTCTCAATATCTTCTATGGGAACGATCTGCCCGTAATGGACCTTCTTCTGTTTTCTGACTACCAGATTTTTGACAAACCTCTGAACAAATTTAGGTTTTTTTCGAAGAGAATCCAGCTCAGCCAGACTTTTAGCTGCATCTTCATTGAACTTCCTGAGGAAATCCCGCATAAACTCATCGCTTTTCTTCTGATGAAATAATTCTTCAGAATAGTTTTTCATCTGAAGATACCATTTCTTTCCCTCGCCGTGCTGAACGCAGAACTCGCACATAAGTCCTCCTTAGTAGGGCGGGCTGTCCCGCTAAAAATCTGAACTACCCGACTATCTATACCTTTATTCAACCTCCCCTTTATCCCCTCCTTGAAAAGGAGGGGAACCCTCCCTCTCCTTTCCAAGGAGAGGGTCGGGGTGAGGTTCCATTAGCTAAATCCTCTTTTTCCACTTAGTTCCTTCAGGCGTATCTTCCAGGATAATCCCCAGAGACTCTATTTCTTTTCTGACCTTATCTGCCTCTTCCCATTTTTTCTCTTTACGTGCCTGGTTTCTTTTTTGGATCAACTCCGTTATCTTTTCATCCAGCTTGAGTTCTTCTCTTTTCAAAATCCCCAACACTGAGTCAAATCTCTGCATTAAAGCCAAGGTTTTTTCAGCATCCTGAGAGGAGAAATCGCCTTCATCAATAAACCGGTTAATTTCCTTAACCAGATCGAAGATTTTCCCTAAAGCAGATGATGTATTTAAATCGTCATCTAATGACTCCTCAAACCCGCTCTGGGCTTCCTTCAAAATCTCTGCAACCTCCGGATGACTTTTCTGGCTTCTAATCCCTTTTAGCCTGTCTATAAAATCATGTAACCTCTGCAGTGCATTCTTGGCTCCGTCTAACCCTTCGAAAGTAAAGTTTAACTGCTGTCGATAATGTGTAGCTAACAGCAAATAACGAATTGCAATAGGATTGTATCCCTTGGATAAGATGTCTCTTAAAGTGAAGTAATTTCCAAACGACTTCGCCATCTTCCTTCCTTCAACTAAGAGATGTTCATTGTGAAGCCAGTAGTTTACGAACTTCTCTCCGGTTGCTCCCTCGCTCTGGGCAATTTCGTTCTCGTGATGAGGGAAGATCAGGTCTACGCCGCCGGTGTGGATATCAAAATGTTTACCTAAGTATTTCATGCTCATTGCCGAGCATTCTATGTGCCAGCCAGGCCTTCCTTTGCCAACCTCTGTCTCCCAGAAAACCTCTCCATCCTTTTCATCCCAGGCTTTCCACAGAGCAAAATCTCCTATTTCCTCTTTCTCATATTCGTCTTTACTGATCCTTGCTCCTGCTTTCAAATCTTCCATCTTCATTTTGGAGAGCTTACCGTAAGATGGAAAAGTGGAGATTTTGAAATAGCTTGAACCTCCGAGCTGATAAGCATGACTTTTCTCCAAAAGCTTTTTGACCAAGTTTACCATATCCACGATATGGGCAGTTGCTTCAGGATAAACATCAGCCCGTTCAATGTTAAGAGCTTTTATATCCTGGAAAAAGGCATCTTTATATCTTGCGGTATATTCAGACAACGAGATTTTTTCCTGCTGAGAACCTCGGATCGTCTTGTCATCTATATCTGTGAGGTTCATCACCTGCTTGACCTCATAACCTTTGTATCTGAGGTATCTTTTCAGAAGGTCAGCAAACACATACGCCCGGAAATTGCCGATATGGGCAAAATCGTAAACCGTAGGCCCGCAGGTATACATCCTGATTTTCCCTGGTTCAATCGAAACAAAATCCTCTTTTTGACGCGTTAAAGTGTTAAACAGTCTTAGACCCATATTCTCTCCTGAAGTTTCTCTTTATTCTCCACTCATTTTTCTGACCAATGGAGGAAGCTCCGATAGATTCTTGACCATTCCATCCGGAACAATGGAAGCAGTGTAATCCCTTCCTTCCTTATATTTCAAAATTGCTTTCATCCCAACGTTCTTGGCTCCTCCGATATCCTCGATTAGTTTATCTCCGATAAAAAGCGACTCCTCTGGCTCAATTTTCAAACTTTCGAGACAGTGGAGGAAAATCTGGGGATGAGGTTTCTTGTAACCAACTTCAGAGGAAAATAAAATCGAATCCAGATAAGGAAAAAGCCTGAATCTTTTCAGCTCAGTTAGATGAAATCTGTCCGGAAAAATCGTATTTGAAACCAGCCCTAACTTATACCCTTCTCCTTTAAAATACTTTAGAGTCTCGACCGAACCCTGAATCAGAGTTACCTGCTCAGTTACCGGTTTATAATATGCATCCAAAAAACCAGTGTAATCGCCGTCCCTTATCTCCAGATGAAGCTCTTTGAAAACATCCTTAGCCAGATCCTCAAATCTGAACTCCTCTAAGTTCTGTTCAGAAATTTCGAAAGCTGAGGACAGAAGATTCTTCAGAATGGATGCATAAAGCTCAAAATCGAGCTTAATCAGTCCCTTATCTTTCAGAAAATCGTAACTTCTATGAGCAGATTTTTCACCTAAAACCACCCAGCTCGAGTTCTCAAACTCGATCAGAGTACTCCCCATATCAAAAATTACCGCTTTTAATCTTTTCATACCCTTGATCCCTCAAACCCTTTAACCCTTGAACTTTTTAATAGCTATCTTCGCTATTCTATCCACCAGTTGCGGGAAATCTATTCCTGACGCCTTAGCCGCTTTCGGAACTAAACTTGTAGCCGTCATTCCCGGTAAGGTATTTACCTCCAAGCAATAGAATTTATCGTCAGTTCCGTAACGAAAATCCACTCTGGCGTAACCCTCACATCCTAAGGCTTTAAAAGCTCTATAACCTAATTCCTGAATCTCTTTAGTCTTTTCAATTGACAGCTCAGCCGGACATATATATTTGCTTTTCCCTTTGGTATATTTGCACTCGTAATCATAAATTCCGTGTTCCGGAACTATCTCAATCACTGGCAAAGGAGCCTCTCCGAGCACACCGACGGTCAGCTCTCTGCCAGGTATATATTTTTCAATGAGTATCTTCTCAGCATAAATTTTTGCCTCATCCATCGCCTTTGCCAGATTTTTCTCTTCCCTGACCACAGTCAATCCTACAGTCGAACCCTGGTCATTTGGCTTTACCACTGCTGGATACCCAAAGGCGTTCTTGACCTTTCGCAAAACCTCTGACAGGTCTGTGGAATCGGAGCTTTCTAAAAGAAACCATTCCGGTGTCAAAATCCCTTCCCTTTCAAAGATTTTTTTGGACATCGCTTTGTCCATAGCTAAGGCGCTGGCTAAAACCCCTGAGCCGGTATAGGGTATGCCGCTTAATTCCAAAAGAGCCTGAACTGTTCCATCTTCACCCTGTCCGCCATGCAAAGCTAAAAATACCAGTTCAACGTCCGAAAGGCTGAATGATTCAATCGTTCGCAATGCCATCTTTTTCCCTTCGGTTTGCAGAGCCCTTACATCTGGGGGCTCGGTTTTAACTCCATTCGGCAAAAACCTGGTCTGATGTTCGGGTAACTTATATCCTTTTGACGTATCAATCGCCAAAACCTGATGACCAGCCTCTCTTAACCCCTGAACTATTGCCTCTCCTGAAGCTAAAGAGACATCCCGCTCAGCAGAGGTCCCGCCCATTAAAACCATTATCTTCATTTTCCAATCCCTGTATTGTTTTTCTTTGACCTTTTCTTTATTAACCAGATAAACCAGATGACCACAATCAGAGCCAATATAACTAAAATAAAACGGTTATATAAACTTAAAAATTTGAAAAGCTCCCGCTGGTTTTGATGGGTTAGTCTGCCCAGACCGATTATGAGACCATTCCAGGCAAAGATACTTATAAGACTGTAGGTAGCCATTTTCCACAGTCTTATTTTACCCAGACCCGCCCCCACCGCAATACCGGATCGGACCCCGGTAATAAACCTGCTGGCTATTATAACCTCTGGTCCATATTTTCCGAACCAGTTTTCAATTTTACCCAACTGAGTTCTGTTAAAGATTTTCCCTTTATCCTTTTCGAAAAGTTCTCTTCCTTTTTTCATCCCCAGATAGTAAAGGGCCAAAGCCCCACACAGACTGCCAGCACAGGGAATAAGAAAAGCCAAAGGCAAATTCAGTATCCCGCTAGAGGCTAAATAACCTCCTATAAAGGTAACCGTATCTCCGGGATAAGGAGGGAAAAAGGCCTCTAAAATAGCGCTGAAAAAAAGAAAAAAATAGATCCACAAAACTCCATGAGCCGATATGAAGTTTAGTAGTTCAGCTCCTCTGCTGTTAAAAAACTCTTCCATCTTTTTTCCTATTACCTATTTCCTATGACCTATCACCTTTTCTTACCAGAGCCACCGCATATGCCTCTATCCCTTCTTTCCTTCCCGCAAACCCCATTCCTTCAGTCGTCGTCGCTTTAACCGAAACCTTATCTTTGGATATCCCCAGTGAATCTGCAATATTTTTTCTCATTTTGTCAATATATTTCGCCATCTTTGGCTCTTCTGCCACGATCATCGAATCGATATGCAAAATCTCAGCTTTCTTGATCTTTCCTTTGATTAATGACAGAAGCTTTAGACTCGAAATACCCTTGTAACGTTTATCCGTATCTGGAAAATGCTTGCCCAAATCACCCAGGGCTAAAGCACCCAGGATAGCATTCCCAATTGAATGAGAAAGAACATCCGCATCCGAATAACCCAAAAGCCCCTTTTTATAAGGAATCTTAACCCCACCCAAAATCAAATCCCTATCTTTTATCAATCGGTGAGCATCATATCCGAAACCGATTTTGAGCATTTTTTATACCTTTGTCTTTATTTTAAACCTCCCCTTATTCCCCTCCTTAAAAAGGAGGGGACTGCTTTTCCCTCTCCTTTCTAAGGAGAGGGTTAGGGTGAGGTTCTCGCAGTTTTTAAGTATATCATGAAGAACACCATTAATGTTCCATATTACCTCATTATTATTATATCTAATCACTTTAAAGCCTCGCCTTTCCAATTCTCGCTGTCTAATTTTATCATTTCTGGTTATTTGAGGATCTACATGTATATTCCCATCAATCTCGATTATAAGATACAACTCTGGGCAATAAAAATCTACAATATAGGGACCTATCTGATGTTGCCTTCTGAATTTGAAACCGGCCATCTGTTTCATTCTAAGCTTCTGCCATAATTTTCTTTCAGCCGGAGTAAGATTTTTACGGAGTTCTCTTCTTCTGTTTAAACCTCCTTTATATCCCCTCCTTTGCAAGGAGGGGGTTGGGATGAGGTTCTTTTTTATCTATCTCTCTAAAATCCTCTCCGCCAAAATCAAATCCTCCGGTGTCGTGATTTTGATATTCTCATATTCTCCTTCTAAAACCTTCACTTTGAATCCTATCCTTTCCACTAAAGAGGAATCATCTGTTCCAATGAAACCATCCTCCATTGCTTTTTTATATGCCTCCAGAATCAATTTATACTCAAAGGTCTGGGGAGTCTGAGCCACCCAGAGTTTTTCCCGATCCAGAGTGGTAATGACAAATTTATCTTCGATTCTTTTCACTGTCTCATTTATCGGCAGAGCTAAAATAACAGCTTTCTCTTTTTTGCATATCTCGATGGACTTTGCGATCTTCTCCAAGGAGATAAAGGGTCTGACCCCGTCGTGAATAACAACTATGTCTGTATTCCCGGATAAAGACAAAAGTGCCTTGTAAACTGAGTCCTGCCTTTCTTTCCCACCAGCGAGAATCCTCCTCACTTTCTTGAAATCATACACATCCACGACCTGGTATGAGCAGAACGAAACATAATCCTCAGGCACCACTAAGACAATCTCATCTATCAAGTCACATTTCTCAAATTTTTCGACCGTATGAGTCAGGACAGGTTTCTTTTTTATTTGTATAAACTGCTTGGGCAGTTCCCCTCCCATCCTCTCCCCTCTACCACCAGCTGCGATAATTGCTCTTACATTCATATTTTTATTCCAGTAGGCCTGGCTCCAAAGGCTGCCTGACGAACTTCGCATCTACCCCGATCTATTCTTTAACCTCCCCTTTGTCCCCTCCTTGAAAAGGAGGGGATTTTTCCCCCTCTCCTTTCTAAGGAGAGGGTTAGGGTGAGGTCCTATTAACCGTTGTAGCTGTAGGTCGGGCTATCGAAAATTGCCCGACAAATCAGGCGTCGGGTAGCTCACGCAACCCGACCTACCCTCTCGATGTTTAATATCCTACACAATCAACATCGCATCCCCGTAACTGTAGAATCTGTACTTTTCTTTTATAGCTTCCTGGTAAGCATTGAAAATAAGCTCTTTTCCTGCAAAAGCAGATACCAGTAAAAAAAGTGTCGACTTGGGGAGATGGAAATTGGTGATCATTCCATCAACCATTCTGAAATCATAAGGTGGATAGATAAACTTTCTGGTCCAGCCTTTATGCGATCCGTTGTTGTTTTCAAACACAGTTTCCAGCGTCCTGACTGCTGAGGTCCCCACTGCAAAAACTTTTCCACCATTCTTCCTGACTGAGATTATTTTCTCATACGACTCATTGCATATCTCGAAATACTCTTCTTCCATTTTATGCTCTTCAAAATCTGAAGCCCGGATCGGCCTGAAAGTCCCCCAGCCGATATGCAGAGTAATCGGAATAACCTCTATTCCTTTTTCCTTAATCTTCTCCAAAAGCTCTGGCGTGAAATGTAAACCTGCAGTTGGAGCCGCAACTGCTCCTCGCTCTCTGGCATAGACGGTCTGGTATCTATCCCTGTCCTTCAAATCAGCTTCTCTTTTGATGTAAGGAGGCAAAGGGGTGTTCCCTATCCTTTCCAGAAGTTCAAAAATATCCCCTTTATAATCGAACCGGGCTAAGTCTCCTTCAGTGGTGCTCTCCTTCAAAATCTCACAGCTCAGACTCCCCTGATTAAAACTTATGACTGACCCAAGCGTGATTTTCTTTCTGGGCTTTAGCAAAACCTCCCACAGATTGTCCTCTAAATTCCTGAGCAGGAAAACCTCTGCTCTAATCCCATCCCTTTGATTTATGCCGAATAGCCTGGCTGGAAAAACTCTGGTTTGATTAACGACCACTGCGTCTTCTGGGTTAAGATAATCGATAATATCGAAAAATTTTCTATGCTCCAGCTCACCAGTATCTCGATGCAAGACTAAAAGCTTGGAATGGTCCCTTTTTTCCGCAGGATACTGAGCAATTAATTCCTTGGGTAATTTGAAATCGAAATCAGTCAGCTTCATATTTTGTAGTTGCCCAATTTATTGGGCATCTTTTAATCGTCTGACGTAATTTAAGCCCGTCGTCTTGCAGTTGCCCAACTTATCGTGCTCGATGAATCGAGCAACTACGTATTCTTGTTATGCAACCGGTAAACCCACGTTGCCCCCAACGTGGGTTTACTCTTTTATTTCCTGAAAAATATATTAAACAGAACAAAAAGCAAGGAGAGAATTAGGCTGAGCAGAAGCGAGGAAGTCAGGGGAAAGTAGGTCGGGCTGTCAAAGACTGCCCGACAAACTCCTTCGTCGGGTAGCTTGCGCAACCCGACCTACTCTTTCTATCCGATCCATTCTTTAACCTCCCCTTTATCCCCTCCTTGCAAAGGAGGGGATTGAAGTCTCCCTCTCCTTTCCAAGGAGAGGGCAGGGGTGAGGTTCTGTTACCCGACCTACTCTTGAAGCCTGAAGCCTTTTTCCTGCCAGATCGGATATGACCCCTTTTTATTGTAGTATCTTTCTTTTTCGCTGAAAATACAGCCGCAGTATTTCTGACGATACAGGCTCAGTTCCTTAGCCATAGCTTTCCCTTCATAATATCCAGGCCTTAAGTCCTCATAGAAGAATTTGACATCATATTTCTTAGCTAACTCTTCTCCAATCTCATTGATAAGCTCATGTTTCTGCGTAGGGCTAACTAAAAGGGTAGTGGAAAAAGCCTCAAAGCCCTTTTCTTTTGCTACACTGGCAGTTCTTGCCAATCTTAACTGGTAACAGAACCTGCAGCGATCATCCAAATGTGGCATGACTGCCTGAAGGTATTCTACTAAATCATAAGAGTCTTCATAGATCATCGGAAAAACCCTTGCCCACTCTAAATATCTTGCCGCTTCTAACCTGTTCTGGTATTCGGTGTAAGGGTGGATATTAGGATTATACCAGAAGCCGGTGAGTTTATGTCCCTTCTCTGTCAACCTTTTCAAAGGATACATCAGACAGGGGCCGCAGCAGACGTGCATTAAAATATTCATACTTTCTTATCCTTATACGACGTCTCAAAAAAGCTCCGGTTGAGATTTCGATTCTTTTTTTATCTCTAAATGACGGTAAGCTGAATCCGTGGCGACTCGTCCTCTGGGTGTTCGTGCTAACAGCCCTTCCTGGATCAAAAAAGGCTCGTAAATTTCCTCAATCGTATCCTCCTCTTCCCCAACTGCCACCGCAATCGTATTTATGCCAACCGGACCCCCTTTAAATTTTTGAATAATTACTTCTAAAATCCTTTTGTCCATCTCATCTAAGCCCAATTCATCCACCTCTAACATCTTTAGAGCCTCTATTGCTACTTTACGGTCTATCTTCCCTTTCGCCTTGACCTGAGCGTAGTCTCTGACCCTTCTTAAAAGCCGGTTAGCCACCCTGGGTGTACCTCTGGACCTTTTGGCTATCTCCATTGCCCCTTCATCTGTGACGAAAATATTTAGTATCTTAGCTGAGCGATGCACGATCTTATATATATCCTCAGGCGTATAAAAATCTAACCTGCTGACTACCCCGAACCTCGATCTTAGAGGTGAGGTTAGAAGTCCCGCCCTGGTAGTTGCACCGATCAGGGTAAACCGGTTCAGGTTTATCTTTACCGATCTGGCAGAAGGTCCTTTTTCTATCATTATGTCTAAGGTGAAATCTTCCATAGCCGGATATAGATATTCTTCTACTATATGACTCAGACGGTGAATTTCATCTATAAATAAAACTTCCCCTTTTTGCAGATTAGTCAGAATCCCGGCTAAGTCTGCTGGTTTTTCAAGGATAGGACCTGAGGTGGATTTTATATTCGTCCCTATCTCCTTGGCGATGATGAAGGCTAAGGTAGTCTTTCCCAGTCCTGGAGGACCATAGAAAAGAGTGTGCTCCAAGGACTCTTTTCTTTTTCTGGCCGCTTGAATAAAAATATTCAGATTTTCCTTAACTTTTTCCTGCCCCACGAACTCCTCAAAGCGAGTAGGACGCAGAGTTAAATCTAATTCCTGCTCTTCAGTAGAAACCTGGGGGGATGTGATTCTTTCTGTCATAATCTTCAATACGTAGACAGTAGACAGCATACAGGGGGGTTGCGTGGCCCTGTCTACTGTCTACTGTTTTCTGTCTACTTGCCTCAAAGCTTTCTTAATCAATTCCTCTACTGTCAGCTTCTCTTTAATCCCTTCTTTCCCTTTGTCAATCGCTTTTTTTGCTTCGTAGCGGCTGTATCCTAAGGAGCAAAGGGCTAAAATCGCTTCCTGTTCGATCAGTGCTTCGGTTTGACTCTTTGAATCGACTTTCAACTCTTTTTTCAGGTCCAGCTTCCCGAATTTTTCCTTAAGCTCTACCACTAACCTCTGGGCAGTTTTCCTGCCTATGCCCGGGATGTTGGTGAGAAAGTCAATGTGCTCCTCCATTATCGCTCTGTGAAAATCCTCAACTGAGATGAAAGATAAAATCCCCAGCCCGGTTTTTGGACCTATCCCGTTAACCGAGATCAGAAGCTCGAACAGCCATTTCTCTTCCGGGGTGTAAAACCCGAAAAGCTGAAGGCAGTCTTCCCGCACATGCTGGTAGGTTATGATTTTTACCTTTGAGCCTGGCTCACCTAACCTGTCGTAAGTGGAGATAGGTATATTAACGCAATATCCCACCCCATTTACCTCCAGGATTAATTGGGTGGGATTTTTCTCTACCAGTTTACCTTCTAAATAGGCAATCAAAATTTTCTTCCTATCTGATAAATAGATGGTTCAGAGTGCTCTGAAAAACTTTTTCTGCAGGGCTGGGAGCCCTGCCTACGTGTTCGTAAGGTTTTGATTTCTCGTAGGTCGGGCACCTCTGCCCGACCACTCTTTTTTTAGAGACCTCGTTAGGTATCCTTGATCATCTCCTTTAAACGCTTTTTACTGACTAACTTGTTCAAATGACATAGGGCTATCGCCAGTGCATCTGAGGCATCCTCAGGCTCAGGCAGGTTTTTGAGTTGCAGGATATTTTTCACCATAAACTGCACCTGGGTCTTGGAAGCTGCTCCTGTGCCGACGATCGAGGATTTAACTTCTCTGGGCGAATATTCGGCAATTGGGATTTTCGCCTGGGCACCTGCCAGTAAAACCACACCCCTTACCTGTCCCATTACCAGAGCAGACTTGGCATTTTTACTGTAAAAAGCTTCTTCAATTGCTAACTGGTCTGGCTTTATCCTGGAGATGACATCAGTAATGCATGAGTATATCTCTTCTAATCTTAAGGACAATGGTTTCTTATAGGAGACCTTAATGGTACCATAGTCGATCAGGACTGCTTTGTCATGACTTCCTTTTACCACGCCGTACCCGGTTACCCCGCTTCCCGGGTCTATCCCCAAGATTACCAGATCGTCCTTATTCAAGTACCTGCCTCCAGCAGCTTTATCCTTTAACCTCCCCTTTGTCCCCTCCTTGAAAAGGAGGGGATAGGTTTCCCCCTCTCCTTTCCAAGGAGAGGGCAGGGGTGAGGTTTCACTATCTTCTTTCAATTATCCATCTAAGATTTGATGCTCATCTTCTCCATTATCTCTTCTGCGATATCGAAGTTGGCATATACCTTCGACACGTCCTCATGGTCTTCCAGACCCTCCATCAGCTTGAGCATCTGCTCAGCCTCTTTCCCTTCTAATTTCACAGTGGTCTGAGGAAGCATAGTCTGTTCTGCGCTGGAATATTTTATTTTGTTCTGGTCTAAGGCCTGTTTGACCGTCTCAAATCGATTGTAAGGGGTAACAATCTCATAATATTCCCTTTCAGACTTCATATCTATTGCTCCTGCTTCTAACACGATTTCCAGGAGCTTATCCTCATCCACTGGTGCTTTCTCTACCAGGATTAACCCCCTCTTTTCAAACATCCAGCCAACGCACCCGACCTCGCCTAAATTGCCTCCGTAACGGTCAAAGATATGCCTGATCTCGGAAACGGTCCGGTTTTTATTGTCAGTGGTGACCTCGACTAAAATTGCCACTCCACCTGGTCCATATCCTTCATAGCTGACCTCTTCATAAGAAACTCCAGGAAGCTCCCCTGTACCTTTTTTGACAGCTCTATCGATATTGGCTGCCGGCATATTAGCCCCCTTAGCCGCCTGAATAGCCGCCCTTAGCCTGGGGTTCCCATCAGTATCTCCTCCACCATGCCTGGCCGCCACGGTTAGCTCCTTTATGAGCTTGGTGAAGACTTTACCACGTTCTGAATCGGTTTTCTCTTTTTTTCTTTTTATGGTTGCCCATTTCGAATGTCCAGACATATTATATCCTCCCTTGGATCCGTGGGTGGATCTTACAGGTCCTGCGGATCCGTTTCACGGATTAATGAACTTATTTCCTTTTATAATAAACAGAATCTATCGAAAAAAGGCAATAGAAAATTTGAGTTGTTTCTGGAGATACGGAAGGAAACGACCGACTGTCGTGTTAATACGGGTAGGTCGGGCTATCCCGGACTTAGCGGGACTGCTCGACAAATGCAACGTCCGACACAAAGGTCGGACACTACAAACAAAGCCCTCTCCTTCTTAAGGAGAGGGTTAGGGTGAGGTTCCGGGCGAACCTGAAAGGTTCGCACTACGAAAAAAAGAACTCTTTTGTCGGGTAGCTTGCGCAACCCGACATACTTTCTGCTATTGGAGCTTCTTACCGAAAAAGATAGGGGTCAGGAGGAAACTCCTGACACCATCATAAAATTCTGATGAATCCTTGAACTTTTAGTATGCTAAGGCGTTAACTGTAAGCTTCACAGAAAAGGCATTAGAATTAACTTTAATCCCAAACTCTGACTTGCCTGGTTTTCCCCACATTAAATCCAACTCAGCATTTAAATGGCGGGTGAACTCATATCCTGCTCCTGCGAATA
>MEWM01000108.1:12239-14051 GCA_001775355.1 candidate division Zixibacteria bacterium RBG_16_43_9
AGCGCTCCAGGTCGATAACCCAATCCCACCAGCTATAAAAAGAGAAGGTGCTTCCGGTTTGAAATAATAAGTCGCACCCAGAGCTCCAAGACCGTTAGCTATGGTGACATCGCCACTAATACTTTCCATCCCGAACCAGGAAACTTTGCCAGTGTAATATATTTCAACAAAATCAGTAGGTGCATATCCAATCTTAAAATCAGTCATAATCCCAAATTTGTTCTCTCGGTCTGATTTTATATTGAAGTAACCAAGATAAGGGTCATAGCCCGCTAACTCCTGAGTAAAAGAAGTAAGCCCAAATCCAAGTCCACCGCCTAAGATAAAACCTTTTCTCTTTCCATCAAATGCATTCGCAGTTACAGTTAGGATTAAAATGCAAAATATTAAGGTGATAAAAAATAATTTCTTCATTTTTAACCCCTTTTTAAAAGTTTGTGGTTAAAGGTTGATAAACTAATGCGCAGTAGTTGATATGCTCCTCCTTTCCCCTAAAAGTTTTTGCTTTTTCTTAATGACACCCATTGCCAATTAAGTCTTATTAAATTTCCTTGTCAAGTCTTTTTTTAGTGTTGTTTAACATCTGAGTAGTGGTAGGTCGGGCTGTCAAAGACTGCCCAACAAATCTCCGAGTCGGGTAGCTGGCGCAACCCGACCTACTTTCTGCTTTGCGGTTCGGGAATTCCCCAGCAATGGGTCTTGACGACAATTCCCGAACCAGCGCAAACATGTTGGAAAACAGTCAATTATAAAGAATTGCCTATAAATTAGTCAACATCTTCCCGAGTCCTGCTGCCGTTATCAGATGATAACCCGGTAAATTATTATAATTTTATCCAATCGTTGTATATGCGTCCGAGTTCTTCCTCGGAGATAAGAGGACGGCTGATGGCTTCAAATGTTTCCTGACTTATTGCTCCGTTTTGTGCTAATTCCTCACCGGCTTTCCTGGCGGCTTCAATAACAACTTGCCCATCCTTGGTAAGTTTACCATCTTTTTTCATCAGGAAGGCATGGGGTCTGATCACTGCTCCTGCGAATTCCACGCTGGCATCTTCAGCCAGTTCTTCGGTTATTCTCACGACCGTTCCAAAATTTCCTTTTTCCCACCATCCACCTGTGGACACGAGCAAGATCTTTCGGATTTTCACATCCTCATGAAATCTGGCGCGTGTTCGACTCTCGCGAGTCTCCAGCAAGGGCTTAATTAAGGGACAAAGCCTATTGATGATATTTTGCATCTCCCCGGGCAGGGGAATATAAACCGGGGTAGCTAGAATAAGGATTTCGGCCTCCCGCAATCGGGGATAAAGCAAATTCATATCATCCTTAAGGCAACAGATGCCGGGTTTTTTATACCAGCAGTACATATTGTTGCAATTGCAAGACTTGATCTTTAGGTCCCTGGCATAAAACAATTCGACATCATATCCGGCATCTTTCATGCCCTGAATCAATGGAGTAAGAAGCATTGCGGTATTCCCTTTCTGCTTGCGTGGACTACCATTAATGGCAACTGCTTTACTCATCTTATCCTCCTTTATAGGGGCGAAAAAACGGCGTCTCAAAGATAGAGCCGCTGTAGGTCAAGACCGCTGAATCCCTGACTATTCTATTGTTAAGGTAGCAATCTATGCATAATTATCAACAAAAAAATTTGAAAAACAAGGTAGAATCTAAGTCGGGTACCTTGTGCAACCCGACCTACATTTTACATTCTTGCGGGGCTGGGAGCCCCGCCTACGAGAAAACAAAACGTTCGACATCCACCTAAGCGGGATCGGATGCTACGAACAGCCTTCCACAAAGGGA
>MEWM01000108.1:14068-14191 GCA_001775355.1 candidate division Zixibacteria bacterium RBG_16_43_9
ACCCTAAAAGGATCGCTCTGCAAAAAATACGATAAAAAATAGATGGAGGTCTGAAGACCTCCGCTACACTAAAACGAGGCTAAAAAAATACCGTCCGACATCCGCCTTCGGCGGGATCGGACG
>MEWM01000108.1:14222-17202 GCA_001775355.1 candidate division Zixibacteria bacterium RBG_16_43_9
GAATCCTCTTTTTCTTTAGACTTTAGCCTATAGCCTTATTTCTGTTCTTTCTCCTTTGCCTCCTGAGACTCCTTAATTATTTTTTCTGCAATTTCTCTGGGCACTTCCTCGTAATGGAAGAAAGAGCGGGTATGAATACCTCGCCCCTGAGTTAAGGATCGCAACGATGTTGAATATTTATATAGTTCTGCCAGTGGCACCTGGGCTTTTATCTTCTGAAAACTACCATCGCTTTCCATACCCAAAATTTTCCCCCTGCGTGAGGACAAATCACCTATAACGTCACCCATAAACTCCTCCGGAACTGTCACCTCTACTATATATATAGGCTCAAGTAATATCGGCTTTGCCTCTGAGGCGGCTTTCCTGAAACCCATTGATCCAGCGATTTTAAATGCCATATCCGAGGAGTCAACCGTATGGTAACTGCCGTCAAAAATGCTCACTTTCATATCCATCATCTTGTAACCTGCCACCACACCCTCATTCATCGCTTCAACTACTCCTTTTTCCACTGCCGGTACGTACTTTGACGGCACTGCGCCACCCACGATCTCATCCACAAACTGGAACCCCTCCCCCTTGCCTAACGGCTCTAATCTAAGCCAGCAGTCTCCATATTGCCCTCTGCCTCCGGACTGTCTTTTGTATTTTCCCTGGGCTTCAGCTTTAGTTTTGATCGTCTCCTTATAGGGTATTCTGGGTTTTTCTATTTCGACCTCAACCCCGAATTTTCTTTTCAGCCTGTCCACAATCACCTCTAAGTGCAGCTCTCCCTGGCCATAGACGATGGTTTGTTTGATATCCGGATCTACCTCCATAATGAAAGTGGGGTCCTCCTCGTGTAGCTTGGAAAAACCGTTGGCGATTTTCTCCTCATCCCCTTTATTCTTGGCTTTAATAGCAAGATTGATCACTGGCCTGGGGAATTCGATAGCAGGTAGGACCATAGAGTCCTTTTTGTCGCAGAGAGTATCCCCGGTATGGGTGTTTTTCAGTTTGACCACAGCTCCCAGATCGCCTGCGATTACAACTCCCGCATCTTTTCTTTCCCTGCCGTTCATGGCATAGATCTGCCCTATTCGTTCAGCTGCATTGGTAACTGAGTTAAACACGTCATCCCCGGTTTTAAGTTTCCCTGAGAATACTTTGAAAAAGACAAGCTCACCTACGTGAGGCTCAGAAACAGTCTTGAATATCAGGGCAGCCAGAGGGCTGTCAAAAGAGACCTTCAAAACTTTTTCTTTACCTGAACTTGGTTCTTTGCCTTTAATCGTCCCAAAATCTGCCGGGGATGGAAAGAAATCTGCAGCATGGTCTAAGAGCAGTTTTAACCCCCAGCAATTTGTGGCAGCACCGCAGAGGATTGGATAAAGCTTGTGCTCGGTGATCCCCTTTTTAAGCCCCATATTAAACTCCTCCTCAGTCAGAGCCCCCTTTTCAAAATATCTCTCTAAAAGACTATCATCTGCTTCAGCCACAGCTTCCACTAACTTTTCCCTGGCTTTCTTAACCTTATCCTCTAACTCCTGAGGGATTTTGTCCTCCTTGGCATCAGTTCCCTGAAACAGATAAGCCTTCATTTTCACGAGGTCAGCTATCCCTTTGAAATTTAATCCTTCTCCAATCGGAATCTGCAAAGGAATAGCCTGGTGTCCAAATCTCTTTTGAACTTCTTTGAGCACTTTATCAAATTCCGCATGCTCTTTATCTAATTTATTAATGAAGAATACCCTGGAAAGCCCGTATTTCTCAGCGATGGACCAGACCTGCTCGGTTCCGACCTCCACTCCGGACAGGGCCGAAAGCAAAATCAATGCAGTCTCGGTAACCCTTAATCCACCCACAACCTCACCCATAAAATCCGCATAACCTGGCATATCGACCAGATTTATCTTGCAATCTTTCCAGTCTAAATGAAGCCAAGAAGCGGAAATTGAGATCTTGCGGTTTATCTCATCCTCATTATAATCTGATACCGTGTTCCCGTCATCCACCTTGCCCAGACGGCTTGTCACCCCGGCAGAAAAAAGAATTCCCTCCACTAAGGAGGTCTTACCCGCACCTCCATGCGCCACCACCCCCAGATTTCTTAGCTGTTCGGTTTTATACTCTTTCAAACTATCCTCCTTATTTTCTTATGAATGAGTTACTTCTGCAAAGCTACAAAAATAACAAATAAATACGTTTTGTCAACTGCCTTCTTCTCAAATGTCAACGCAAATTAAAAATGTCAGTCCCGATTAATCGGGATTACAGCTTCATTTTGCTTTTGTGTGAAGATGATTTGAGAGGATTTGGTTTTTTCCTTTGAAATTGGTTTGTGTTTTAGCTTTTGCCCTGGTAGAAGATATGGATGGAACCATCCAGATGTTGGTGCATCTCTACTTTCGCCTTGAAAAAGCTTACCCTATATTCATCCGGCAGTATCTGAAAGAACTCCCCTTTATGACTTATGGTATTATCCGCAGAAATAGTTTTCTCCTCCCTACGAGTCGTAAAGCTTTTATCGACTTTTAAACAGAAGATCTCTTTCAGCTTTAATCCCTGAGGCAAGGGAATATAGGCAGAGCCAGGTTCTTTAGCCAATCGGGAAAATCTCCGGTTATGTCTGGGAATAAACTCTGGGTTAGATAGCGATTAGCTTCCTCTAAGGTGCTGATCTTAGGTAATCTCAACTCGGAGCAGAGTCTGTCCGGCAAAAAGAACTGGCTCATACCCTCTTTAGATCTGGCATTAGGTGAAAAGCACAATCTTACAATGAGCGTAGGCTCCAGGCGGGCAGGTAAGGTCTGTTCCGGTGGAATCTGCACTGACCGACCAGCTCTTGACGGTGGGGAAATAAAGCTCTTAAGCCGGTTTTAATTCGTAAATAAGGAACCCACGGCTCCAGATTTACTATTTATGAAGCAGCTTGTTACTTAAAGAAATAGAGTTTTGCTCCTCCCAACAGGAGTTTGTCAGCAAAGGGGAGCAGGTC
>MEWM01000109.1 GCA_001775355.1 candidate division Zixibacteria bacterium RBG_16_43_9
GAAGGCGAGACGAAGCAATCCTTTCACCTGTACAGATTGCTTCGTCGGTCAAATGACCTCCTCGCAATGACAATTTAAATTCAGGAGAAAATCCATGAACAGGAAAGAGGCTTTAAATTTAGTCAAATCGAAAATCAAAAACAAGAATCTGATTAAGCATATGCTGGCCGTGGAAGCCATAATGCGAAGGCTGGCGGAGTATTTCAATGAGGATATGGAGCTCTGGGGCTTAACTGGACTCTTGCATGATCTGGATTACGATTCCACAGTCAATGACTTTCCCAAACACGGTATCCTCACAACTGAATGGCTTAAAGAATATGATTTAGATGAGAAAATCCTTTATGCTATAAAAGCCCACCCTAAGCACGTGCCTGCGACTTCAAAACTGGACTGGGCTCTTTATGCCACAGACCCTTTGAGCGGGTTGATCGTTGCCGCTACATTAATGCATCCGACTAAAAAAATAAAAAACGTGACCCCGGAGTTCGTGCTCAACCGCTTTAAGGAGAAAAGATTCGCCGCGGGTGCAAATAGGGAAGATATAAAAGCCTGTGAGAAGATGGGTTTAACTCTGGAAAAGTTTGTGGAATTAGCCCTGGAAGGTATGCAGAGAATAGATGCAGATTTAGAGTTGTAGTTGCCTGATTCATCAGGCTAATCTAGATTGCCCAATAAATTGGGCAACTACATTTGACTGAAGATGCGAAAGATTATACTTGTATTCTTAATCCTCTTTACATTCTGGAATATCGCCGATATTAGTTTCGCCCTGGATAGAAATAAATCGCATGGAATAGAGAAAAAAGTCAAAAAGGTCAAGGAGGATAAATGGCTGGGTTGGGATAAAGCAGGACATTTTTTGATAAGCGCATTTTTAGCCGGATTCTCTTATTCCATCTATTATAAGAGTTTCGACAATGACAAAAAATCGTCAATTTATTTTGCCAGCGTCTTCACCTTAAGTTTAGGAGCAGGGAAAGAGATAAGCGATATGAAAAAGCCAAAAGATAGATTCAGTTACAAAGACCTTGTTTTTGACGTGCTGGGGATATCTGCAGGACTGTTTATTGCTTCCCGTTAATCTTGTTCAGGGCCACTTTAGTGACGTAATACTAATCTATGTAAATCGATTTGAAAAAACGATCTTTTATGGAAGAATTCAAGTTGGATAAAAAAGTAGTCTTCTCCTGGGGAATATATGACTTTGCCAATACTATCTTCTCCATGAATATCATCTCGATGTATTTTGCCCAGTGGATAATAGTTGACCATCACAAAGAAGACATCTGGTACAGCCTGACCTATTCTTTGTCTATGCTGATGGTAGCTTTGACTATACCGGTTTTAGGAGCAATCTCTGATGGTCGGGGAAAAAGGAAACCATATCTTCTGATTTTGACCCTGGGTTGCGTTTTAGCGACTTTTCTTATCGGCGGAATAAGTGCCTGGATTTCAGATGTCAATACCCGGGTCTTTTCCGCTTTATTTTTCTTTTTATTAGCTAATTACTGTTTTGAAGGAGGGTTGGTTTTTTATAATGCTTTGTTGCCCGAAATCTCTACTCCCCAGAATATCGGCAGGGTCTCCGGTTTTGGAGTAGCTTTAGGATATGCCGGATCAATCATAGGGCTTCTCCTGGTTAAACCTTTTGTCACCGGTAATTTATTCGGGTTGCAATTCGGCAGCGGTGGCAGGGAAAAAGCTTTCATCCCTACGGCAATTTTCTTCCTCCTGTTCAGCCTGCCTACTTTTATATTTGTCCGAGAGAAAGCAAATCGGAATTCCGGTGAAAAGAGAATAAAGATTAAAGAAGCTTTTAGAAAAGTCTGGAATGGAATCATTGATACCAAAAAATATCCAGGGGTCTTGCGATTCCTGATTGCCGACTATTTTTTCGAAGATGCTATAGCCACAGTGATTATCTTTATGGCAGTCTATGCTCAGGTGGTTATGAATATGGGAGATGAAGCCAAGATCCTTTTCTTCTGGTTCGCCACAACCTTTGCCATTCTTGGCTCTTTGGTGTCTGGAACGTTAAGCGACCGCATAGGACCAAAAAAGACCTTGTTTTTTGTAGTCTCAGCCTGGATCATATCTTTGTCTGTCATTATGCTTTCCACCCGTACCCTGTATTTCTGGATAATGGGTCCCCTTATCGGAATCTGTCTTGGCTCTACCTGGACAGCTTCCAGGCCGCTCTTGGCTACTTTAGCTCCCAGAAATATGTTGGGACAGTTTTACGGGTTATATTCCTTATCCGGCAGAACCGCAGCTATAATAGGACCACTTCTCTGGGGCGGGGCAGTTCTTTATTTTAAAAAAGATAATGCCCTGGTAAAATGGGCTGTAGCCCTTTTAAAAAAAGCAGGTTTTAATTTTTCAGAACAGGTCTTGAATACTATTCAGTATCGTTTTGCCATTCTGGTTTTGATCATTTTGATGATTATTGGTCTTTTGATCTTCATAAAAGTTCCGGATAAAAAGGTAAAAGACTATGAAGGATGATCAAGATAAGATGTCATTGCGAGGAGTCCCCTACGGGGATGACGAAGCCCATCTGGGCTTCGCCCTACGGGCTCGCAATGACAGTTTAAGGAGGGAATTTGGAGAAATGGCATGAAATAGTGGGGGCGATACATATCCACTCAACTGACTCTGATGGGACCAAGTCTATTCCAGAGATAGCTAAGCTTGGTGACAAGATGGGTCTTGATTTCCTGATCTTCTCTGACCATATGACTCTCAAGTCCTATCAAACAGGCGTAGAAGGGTGTTATGGCAAGACCCTGGTCATAATCGGCTATGAGATTCACGATAGAGAAAACAAAAATCATTATCTGGCTTTTAATCTAAGAGAGACTTTACCTTTTGGACTGACTCCTCTGGAATATGTAAAACAGGTTAAAGAAAAAGGAGGGTTTGGGATTATTGCACATCCGGATGAGATAAGGAAGGATTTGCCCAAATATCCTGCCTATCCCTGGACTGCCTGGGGTGCTCAAGAGTTTGATGGAATCGAAATCTGGAACCAGATGTCAGAGTGGCTGGAGAAATTGACCAGGTTCAACCAGGTCAAGATGCTTTTCTCCCCTCGAAAATCTCTGGACAGCCCGACTGAAAGAGTCTTGAGCAAATGGGATGAGCTGAACCTGAAAAGAAAAGTCTTTGGAATAGGAGCCATTGACGCCCACGCCCATCCATATAAATTAGGTCCTCTGAAACTTACCATTTTCCCTTATGAGGTCCAGTTCAAATCGATCCGCACTCATCTGGTTTTAAACCAGCCCCTTTCTTCAGATTTTGAAAAAGGGAAAGCCCAGATATTTTCAGCACTCTTAAACTGCAACGTCTTTGCCTCGAATCACAGAAGGGGAGATGCCAAAGGGTTTCTGTTTTATGCGGAAGGCAAGAAAATTATTGCCAGAATAGGGGAGGAAATAAATTTGGAGGAGTCTCCAGAATTAATTGTTAAGACTCCGGCAAAAGCAGAAATAAGGTTAATTCATAATGGCAAGTTGATTTATAAAACCAAAGGCAAAGAATTAATTCATCAGCCGAAAGAAAAGGGGATTTATAGGGTCGAAGTTTTTAAAGGTGACAAAGGCTGGATTTTCTCAAATCATATAAAAATTGTTTGAGGACAAGACAATTTACTCTTTTGTCAGCTTTAGGAAACTCTACTAATCGATTCCTAATATTCGTAATTATTTTGTAAGAGAAATTTGGATTCGATGAATCGAACCCCTACGGAATTCGTAAGGGCTTGATTTATTCCGCCTGTGGCGGATTTTGTTTATTGACAAATATGCGATTTATATTAAATTGAACCTGATGAGCAGAACTGCCGATAAATTTAGAAAGGTGGGACTCTCGTGCCGGTAGAATAGACATTCCTGTCTGTTCGTATAGTCAGACAAGAATGTCTGACCTACCGAGCAGTTAAAGTAGGGACAGCCCTTCCTTCGACTTCGCTCAGGACGGTGAGCTTGTCGAACCGTGTGGCTGTCCTCATTGGGGTTAGGACAGGGACAAGCCCTGTCCCTACAAAAGGCAATCTTTTGATTTGCAAAGGCTTACTTTGGAGGGATAATGAAAAGGTTTAAGTGGGGTATCCTGGTTTTCCTGGGGCTTGGAATGATCTTGATTTTTTACCCTGGGGTTGTGAAATCTGCTTATGCAGTTGATAAGGGGACTGTAGAGCTGATTGAGGATGCTTATAAAAATGGAGAGATTGACTACGAGACCAGTCTTATTTACAAGGTACAGACCATTCGCCATCCTGAGAACATACCTGTCAAGTACAGGTCTAAGGTGGAGAGAATTTATAAGAGTGCCACGCCTATTTTATTGGAAGTTAAAAAAAACTGGGATAAGCTTTCTCCTCAGACCCAGGCAACTTTAAAGACCCTTTTAGCCCGACCCTCCAATGCTTACTCTTATAATAGCCCGGATGGACATTTTAAAATTCACTATGATACCACCGGAATAAATAAAGTTCCAACAACGGATGCCAATAGCAATGGCATCCCGGATTATGTGGAAAACTTGGCTCTTTATGCTGACAGCTCATACCGGACTATGATAACCTACCTGGGATATAGAATTCCACCTTCAGATGGCTCAGCCGGAGGAGATAGTAAATATGACATCTATACTGAGGATATAGGATATTATGGATATACCCAGCCAGAATTTCCTGGTCCCCAGCCCTGGAACGATTACACCAGTTATGTATCAGTTCATAACAACTTCATCGGTTTCCCTCCGAATACTGATCCGGAAGGAAATCAAAAGGGAGCGATGAAGGTTACTGTGGCGCATGAGTATTTTCACGCGGTTCAGTTTGGTTATGATGTGTACGAAGCTGTATGGTTTATGGAGATTTCCTCTACCTGGATGGAGACTATCGCTTATTATACGGTAAACGATAATTACAACTATTTGCCCTATTTCTTTAATTATCCGGATGTTTCCTTGCAGGCAACCACGATCCATGAATATGCCGCCTTTATCTGGGATATGTATCTATCCACGAATTTCGGCAACGATATAATAAAGGATATCTGGGAAAGATGCATATCCGGCTCTGCCATAAACGAGATAGACAATGCCCTCCTTGCCAGGGGAAGCAGCCGCGATAAGGAATTTAAAGATTTCACAGTTTGGAACTACATCACCGGCATCAGGAACGATGGATCGCATTACGTGGATGCCAGTAATTATCCCTTAATAAAGCTAATGAGGACCCATTCATCCTACCCGGTAACCAATAACACCTCGAGCATGACTCCGGACAATTTGTCAGCCAACTACATCCAGTTTAATCCAACTGGCAATCCTGTAAATCTGAATATAAAGTTTAACGGTCAGACCAGCTATCTCTGGGCACTCAAGGCTTTAGGGGTCAAGATAAACGGAACCTATAGTTACGCGGAATTTGAGATTCCTCTGGATGACACCGGATACGGTGAAGGTTCGATCCCTAATCTGGAAAACTATAATTATGTAATATTAATACCCAGCGTCCTTTCTACCTCCGGCACTAATCTTAATTTCACTTATTCAGCCTGGCTCACCACTGCTGACACGGTTCATAAAGTCGACGTCACCTCCAGCCCGAACAAGCAGGTGATCAATGCCAGCACTGACACCTCTTATTTTTATGTCCAGAATACCGGTATAGTAACTGATACTTTTTCCATCGCGATTTCTGACAAACGCGGGTGGCTTCAGAACCCTGGTTCGTTTGCGGATACTCTTGCTCCTGGAGAAATTGATACCTTCAGGACTATTTCAAAGATCCCTTACAATTCAGTTTTGAACACAGCAGACTCTTTGAAATTAGTCTCTTCTTCTCTTTCCAATCCACTGGTTAAAGATTCTTCCAGCGTCATTCTGACGGTAATAGCTGTGAGAGGAGATGCCAACAGTAATGGTTCCATTACTGTGGCAGATGCTGTTTTTCTGATAGCTTATCTATTTAAAGGTGGTCCTGCACCTCAGTACTATGGAACTGGAGATGCTAACTGTGATGGTCAGATAACTATTGCGGATGTAGTCTATCTGGTAAATTACCTGTTTAGATATGGACCGCTACCTTGCTTTAGCGGATGAGCTTATAAAGAGAGAAACTTGTCTGCATTAGCTCATCATCCTGTCATTGCGAGGAGTCCATCTGGACGACGAAGCAATCTGTCTAATCTACCGAGGGAAGGATCGTTTCGCCCTGATAAACCGGAGCCTCCCAATGACGATTTGAATATTTTCTCACGTGTTTCTCCGGTCTCCAGGCAGGGGAGAGGATATTGGTCGTTTTAACTTTATCTAAAAGCCTGCCCCAGGTAAGAGTAAATTCCCCGTAGCGGTCATTTACCTCATCCATAGCCTCCAAGAGCATCTGCTCTCTCCATTCTTCTCTAAATAAAGAGAGCTGGCCTACTCCCTTTATCAGATTGGAAACGCTTACCCCAACCAGCCTGACTCCTAAGGTCTCGATATTTATCTGCTCTAACAGGGAAAGGGCGGTCTGGTATATTTCCCTGGCATCGTCTATGAATTCCTTTATGGTTTTTTGCTGGGAGAAATGGGAGAAATCCGGAAAACGAATCACCAGAGAAACGGTCTTCCCTTTGTAATGTTTCCTTCTCAACCTCCTGGCTACCTGCTCAGATAAGCTCAGAAGATAGTTTTTCGCCACCTCCCGGTTGCGAGTATCCTTAGGCAGAGTTATAGAATGTCCAACTGATTTAACTTTTCCCTCGTCCTCTCTTATTCCGGACTCGGTTAAAAGAACCGGACCTTCATCCAGACCCAGGGCCATACGGTGCAGATGTACACCTATCTTCCCGAACCTTTCCTCTAATCCGCCTGGGGCGGATACCGGATAGCGGGATAATTCTCCGCAGGTGCGGATTCCTAATTTGTTAAGGTAAAAGGTGAGTTTTGGACCTATTCCGCATATCTCCGAGATGGGCAGGTCCTCTAAAAACTCAGCCACTTTTTCATCTTTTAACCAGAATAAGCCATCCGGTTTTCTCATATCCGAGGCTAATTTGGCTAAGAGTTTAGTAGAAGCAATCCCGACTGAACAGGTTAAGCCTATTTCTTCTCTTATTCTTTTCTTTAGCTTCTCAGCTAACTGAAGCGGGTTTCCGAACAATCTTTCAGTTCCAGTTATGTCTAAGAAAGACTCATCTATAGAGAAAACCTCAACTGCGGGGGTAAATTCTTTATAGATACTCAAGAGATTTAAGGAGACCTCTACATATTTGTCCGGGTCACAGGGGAGTAAAATCCCCTGGGGACAAGCTTTCTTTGCCTCCCACAGGGTCATGCCCGTCTTTACTCCCCAGGCCCTGGCTTCGTAGGAGGAAGTGGTAACTACGCTTCTACCATTGGGGTCGCCGCAGACCATAATCGGCTTACCTCTTAAATGGGGATTAGCCTTCTGCTCCACCGAGGCAAAATAGGCGTCCATATCGATATGTAAGATGATCTTTTTATTCTTCGGTTCCATACTCAAACCCCGTAGACGAAAACCAGTTCTCTCTCCCCCTGCGGGAGAGAGTTAGAGAGAGGGGTGTCCTACTCTTACCCTATAATGAACCAATTATAATATACTGCACAGATGTGCAGTTGTCAAGAAGAAAATGATAAATATCTGTAGGGACAGAACATTGTTCTGTCCTGAGGAATAAAATCTTAAAAACCAATTGACAAACGCTAAAAATTAATTATTCTAAAGTTGAGGGAATTAATAAAATATTAAGCTTTCCAGCCACAGGAGGAATTATGAAAAAGACAGTTATGTTTTTGGCTCTAATTCTTCTTTTACTTTCACCTGCTTTTGCCAAAATTTACCAGGTTCCATCTGCTTTCATAGCTACCATTCAGGGAGGGATAAATGTAGCCAAAGATGGTGACACGGTTTTGGTTATGCCCGGGACCTATTATGAGAACATAAATTTCAAAGGCAAAAACATTCTTCTTACCAGTAACTTTATCTTTGGCCAAGACACCAATGCCATCCATAACACCATTATAGATGGAAAGGATACTGCTTCAGTGGTCATCTTTAATTCAAAGGAAGGTCCCTCGTCTATCATCTTGGGTTTTACAGTAAGACATGGGTGGAACTCTGCAGGTGGTGGTATCTTGTGTTACGATTCTTCTCCAAGAATAACCTATAATATCATTAAAGAGAATGTCGCCTCATCATTTTTTTGGCCTGGAGCATCCGTAGGAGGAGGTATTTTTTGCTACAATAGTTCAGCAATAATTGAATATAATAATCTGATTGGAAATCAGGCTGTATCTACAGATGGTGAAATTTTTGCTGCTGGAGGTGGAGTATTCTGCAGTGGCAAAGGATCCCCAATTATAAGATACAATTTAATAGCATTTAATCAGGCCAGATTTGATTTTGGCTTTATGGGATTGGGAACTGGTGGTGGAATCTTCAATGGAGAATCTTCTATAGCCTATATCTACAATAACACCATAGTAGGCAATTATGCTGATGAAAGTGGAGGAGGAATCTACATCTGGAATTTTCTATCAGGAACCAAGATTTTCAATAATATTATAGCATTTAACTCAGACGGGATAAATGCTCGAAACAACCCCGGCTATACATTTAGGCCAGCGCTAACCTATAATGATTTCTGGGAGAATGAAAATGGAAACTTCGTTGGTTTCACTTCGGATGTGGGCGATACCACCTGGGGATTTAATTTAAATGGAACACCCTGTGATAGTCTCTATAACATCATTCGAGACCCGCTTTTCGCCGATACGGCAAATTTTGACTTCCATCTCCTTGCAAATTCCCCTTGCATTGATGCCGGCGATCCAAAATCGCCCTTAGACCCTGATAGCACCATTGCAGACATAGGTGCTTTCTATTATCCCCATACTCCCACCTTTGTCAAGGATGATGATCATAATACCCCGAAGCGATTTGAGCTATCCCAGAATTATCCAAATCCCTTCAACCCAGTGACCACCATTCCCTTCACCGTTTATGGTTCACAGTTTATGGTTCATAGTCCCATCCACACAACCCTGAAGGTCTACAATATACTTGGGCAGTTAGTGAGAACGTTGGTGGATGAAGAAAAAACGCCAGGGAAATATGAAATCAACTGGGATGGTAATGACGACTCAGGCAAAGATGTGGGAAGCGGAATATACTTCTATCAACTGAGGACCAGGGATTACACTGATACTAAGAAGATGGTTTTGTTGCGATAGCATTTCGTAGGGGAGGGGCTTGTTGAGCTTAGCGAAATCCCGCACCTGCGGGGTCCCCTCCCACATGTATGTGAGCATCTTTTCAGTAAAAAATTAAAGTTGACTTTTTTAATCTCATTTTATTTAATATACTCCAAACTTAGTTGAAAAACATAACTCATCCTACGGAGGTGAAGAGGTGAAGATCACAATCAGCGTAATCAAGGCAGACATAGGCAGTATTGGCGGGCATATCAAGCCCAGCCAGAAGTTAAAAGATTCGGTCAGGGATTTCATCCAGGAAAATGGCTTGAAAAAGGGTCTGGTTATAGATAGTTACATTAGCTCTACCGGAGATGATATTGCAATTCTTATGACCCACACCAGGGGGAAATCAAATTCTGAAATACACAAGTTAGCCTGGGATTCATTTGTAGCTGGAACCGCTGTAGCAAAGAGCCAGGGGTTATACGGAGCAGGACAGGACCTTTTAAAAGATGCCTTCTCCGGTAACGTTAGAGGGATGGGACCAGCAGTGGCTGAGTTAGAGATAGAAGAAAGACCGAATGAATCTTTCCTTTTCTTTGCCGCAGATAAGACTGACCCAGGTGCCTATAGTCTGCCTTTATATTTAAGCTTTGCTGACCCAATGCATAATGCTGGGCTTCTGCTTTCTCCTGGAATGAGCAAGGGGTTTAAATTCACCATTATGGACGTTGAGCACGTTGATGCGGACAGGGTGATTGAGCTTTCTGCACCTGAGAATCTGTATGACATAGCTGCTCTCTTGAGGGACAATCAGAGATTTGTTATCGAGTCTATTCATTCCAAAAACACTGGTGAACTGGCGGTTGCAGTCAGTACCACCAGACTACATAACATTGCAGGCAAATATACCGGTAAGGACGATCCGGTTTGTCTGGTTAGAGTCCAGGGAAGCTTTCCAGCTACCGGCGAGGTGCTTTCGCCTTATGGTATAGGTCATTACGTAGCTGGATTTATGCGAGGCAGTCATACAGGTCCTCTAATGCCGGTGAAATCCAATTCTCCGATCTCGTTTTTCGATGGTCCTCCGGTCGTATCTGCTCAAGCCTTTTCTATGAGAGAAGGTGTTCTAACCGAGCCGGCAGATGCTTTTGACCAACCTTTCTGGGATTATGTCCGGAATATGGTCTCGCAGAAGGCTATTGAAATGAGGCGCCAGGGTTTTTCAGGCTGCGCCATGCTTCCATATTCGGAGTTGGAATATGGAGGGATAGTAGAGAAGCTTAAAGAGCTGGATAAAAAATTCATAGTGAGGCGGTAAGAGTTCAAAACCTACAGGGCTGGGAGCCCTGCCTACGATGCTGACCCATAGACTTTCGTAGGACGGGCACCCTTGCCCGTCCAATCAGTGACCCCACCTTGCCCTCAAGGTAGGAAGATATTTAGTGTGGCCGTCGGGTCCCCTGACCAGATTCGCCAAAGGCGAACCAGGTCAGGGGACCTGGCAAGCACCGATAGGCAACATGGGGATACCGATTTGGAGTGTAAACCTTTAGGTTTACCAAAGGATCAAAGTAAAGCTAAAGCTTTACACTCCAGTATTTGCTAAAATTATACTTGACACTAATCCTTATAAGTTATATATAGATAGCAATTAAGCGGGTGTAATTCAGCGGTAGAATGCAAGCTTCCCAAGCTTGACGTCGAGGGTTCAACTCCCTTCGCCCGCTTTTTTTATTTGTTTTTTTCGTATCTGGTTCAGGTGAAGAAGTGAAAATAAAATCAGTTGAAAAGGGAGGTCTCGCGGACAAACATTCGATTCAGCCTGGAGATGAGATCCAGGAGATAAACAACTCTCCGATCGAAGATTTCATCGATTACAAATTTCAATCCAGCGATGAGATTCTCAATCTGAGGATTAAAGATAAATCAGGCAGGATAAGGGGAGTCCGAATAGTCAAAAAAACAGACCAGGACCTGGGCATAACTTTTGAAGAGAAAAAATACAGGGGTTGTGGCAATAAATGTATCTTCTGCTTTGTGCACCAACTCCCTGAAGGCTTGAGAAAGCCACTTTATTTCAAAGACGAAGACTATAGACTGTCTTTTTTGCACGGGAATTTCATTACTTTGACCAACCTATCTGAGCAGGACATTCAGCGAATAATAAAACAACGGTTAAGCCCTTTATATGTATCCGTGCATACGACAGATGAGTCGCTCAGGAAACAAATACTGGGTAATCCAAAAGCACCTGATATTTTACCTTTAATTCACAGATTAACTGAGAATAGAATCGAGTTGCATACCCAGATAGTCCTGTGCCCGGGAGTCAACAACGGACCCTATCTGGAAAAGACGGTTTATGACCTTTCTTTGTTTTATCCTTGGGTAAAATCATTAGCCATAGTGCCAGTGGGTTTGACCAAGTACAGAAAGGGACTGCCCAGATTGAAACCTGTTGACAGAGAATATTCAAGAAAACTCATAAAGTCAGTGAAACGCTGGCAGAGCTATTTCAGGAGAAAATATAAATCTAATTTTGTTTATGTCGCGGATGAGTTTTATCTCTTAGCTGGACTTGACATCCCTCCCAAAAAATATTATGATGAATTTTATCAAGTCGAGAATGGTGTGGGGATGGTGAGGAAATTTCTGGATACTTTCGAGAGAAAGGACAAACTGCTGCCCTGGAAGTTGAAGCACAGATTTCATTTGACCCTAGTTACTGGAATGCTGGCATATAGATTCTTAAGTGGGCATATTTTTAACAGATTGAAACAAATTAAACATTTGAGAGTCAATCTGACTCCAGTCAAAAATGACTTCTTAGGAAAGAGTGTTACGGTCAGCGGATTATTGAGTGGTAAAGACATACTCAGGACCTTGAAAAAATCAAAGCATGGAGAATCGATAATGCTTCCACCTAATTGCCTTAACTCAGACGGACTTTTCTTAGATGACTTAAAGCCCTCAGATTTAGAAAAAAAATTGAGAGTGAAAATCGCAGTCGGCTCTTATGATTTAGTTAAGTCTTTGCTCTCTTTATTATCAGAGAGGAATTCTGGAGTGTAAACCTTTAGGTTTACCTTTTAAATTGTAGTCGCTCGATTTATCGAGCTCCGTAATGCCCAATAAATTGGGCAACTACAAGGTATAAAAACAGTATGTCTCTTCCAATCGTTGCCATAATCGGTCGCCCGAATGTTGGAAAATCGACTCTTTTTAATAGACTACTGAAGAAAAGGCTTGCAGTGGTGGATGGCCGCCCTGGTGTCACCCGTGACAGAAATTACTCTCTCTGTACCTGGAACGGTAAGAGTTTTTATCTGGTCGATACCGGAGGACTGTTGCCCTCAACCAAGAATGAGTTGGAAAAGCAGGTAAAAGCCCAGGCTGAAAGCGCTATCGAAGAAGCGGACTTTATTCTATTTTTGATTGACAACAAAGTAGGAGCACAGGATGTAGACTTTGAAATCGCAAAAAAATTAAAGAGAATCAATAAAAAAGTTTTCTTAGTGGCTAACAAAGTGGATAATGAAAAAGAGGAGTCAGAAACTTATGGGCTAAGCAGATTAGGATTGGGCGATCCTTATCCGGTCTCTTCAACCAGCGGCAGAAACGCCACTGAGCTTTTAGACGATATCGCCAAACTAATTCCAGAGAGCATATCAGAAGAAGAAGAAAAAGGGATTAAAGTAGCGATTATCGGCAGGCCTAATGTCGGGAAATCTACTTTTATAAACACGCTTTTAGGTGAGGAAAAATTAGTCGTAAGTGAAATGCCCGGCACTACCAGAGATTCTATCGATACCAGGCTTAAAATTAAAGACGATGATTTTATCTTCATTGATACTGCCGGATTGAGAAAAAGATCTAAGATCATAGACGATTTAGAATATCATACCTCCTTGAGGAGCTTGAGGTCTATCCAGAGAGCAGACGTCTGCCTGCTCCTGACTGAGGCTCAAGAGGGAATGGTTAATCAGGATTTAAAAATTGCCCAGGAAACAGTTGAGATGTGGAGAGGTCTGGTAATTGGTGTAAACAAGTGGGATTTAATTGAAAAAGAAACCAAGACCGCTTACCAGTATACCAAATGGATAAAGTCTTATGCTCCTTTTCTGGATTTTGTTCCGGTCATCTACATCTCATCTAAAACCGGGCAGAGAGTGGAGAAAACGATTGAGCTGGTCAAAGAAGTCTATTTGGAAAGAAGGAAAAGGATAGAGACCAGCGAGCTGAACCAAAAATTGGAGATGGAGATAAAAAGGCAACCTCCTCCTTCAGTCAAGGGAAAACATGTAAAGCTATACTACTGTACCCAGACCGATATAGAACCCCCAACCTTTGTCTTTTTCTGTAACTATCCGGAGTATTTGAAAAAGCAGTATTTAAGTTTTTTGCAGAACAAAATCAGAGAGCATTTCGGTTTCAATGGATGCCCTATCAAGATAAAGGTTAACAAAAGAGAATAATGAAGAAATGGAGTGTAAACCTTTCCTACGGATCCACCATGCGGACAGGTTTACCTTGGGAATCGTAGTTGCTCGATTTATCGAGCATTTTCGTAGTACGACCCCTTCAGGGTCGCCGGGCGAGGCTAAAAGTCTCAAGACCTCGACGGCCTCGTACTACGAACAAAAAGCAGAATCTTTCCGTCAGGTCAGGGGACCTGACGGACACAGGAACATCAGAACTAATAATGAAGAAATGGAGTGTAAACCTTCAGGTTTACCTCGCAAATTGTAGTTGATCGATTTATCGAGCTATATAAAAGCCCAATAAATTGGGCAACTACGCAGTACAAGAACAGTTTACTATAAGGACAAAGCTAAACCTTTATATTCCAACAGTTGATAAATATGCCCCAATTCCTTTCAGAAAAGATTAAGGTGATAATTGATAAGGCTAAAAGAGCACCGGTATTATTCATCTGGAATAAGAAGGAATACAAAATAAACGAGATAATAGCTGCCTGGCACGACTGGGGGTTTTCTGAGGGCGCACCTAAAGCCAGAACCTGGAGACTAAGGCATCACCGTAATTATTACAGGGTCCAGACCACGGAGGACGAGGTGTTTGAGATCTATCTTGACAGGAAAAGTAAAAAGGAAGAGGGAGAATGGTTTCTATATCAGAAGATAAAATGACAATAGGGTAGGGGCAGGTTTAAAACCTGCCCCCTACATTCGCGAAACAATATCTTAAATGAAATTGAAATGCTCTCACTTATTTTCATAATCGTTTTTTCATATCTTTTAGGTTCGCTTCCCTTCGGAATAATCATCACCAAACTCTGGAAAGGAATTGACATCCGCGAGCATGGCTCCAAAAATCCGGGCGCTACCAATGTCTATCGTGTTGTCGGACTAATTCCTGCTCTAATGGTCTTAATTTTAGATGTAGGTAAAGGTTTGGTTGCCACACTTTTGTTTAGTCGAATATCTATTGACCAGCCGTTTCTTAATGCGATTAGTTTAATGATACTGGCAGGCATTGCGGTGATCCTGGGTCACGTTTTCCCCATTTTCGTTGGCTTCAAAGGAGGGAAGGGTGTGGCTACAGGCTTAGGTGTGTTAATTTCTCTTGCTCCCCTGGAAACTGCTTTAGCTCTGTTACTTTTTTTGATAATAGTTGCAATTACCCGCTATGTCTCGCTTGGCTCTCTATCTTCAGCCTCATTTATACTTCTTGCCTTAATCTTCAAAAAATATTATTTTCATAAACCGGTTTCGCTTGAATTGCTGGTGTCGGTTCTGGTTTTAACCATTTTTATTTTTTATACTCATCGTTCAAATATTAAGCGATTGTTAAATGGAACTGAGAATAAATTTGGAAAAAAGATAACGTGATTGTCATTCTGAGGGAGTCCCTCCGGGGACGACCGAAGAATCTACAGATTCTTCGCCCTGCGGGCTCAGAATGACATCCGTATGACAGGACTTCAAAAATAAATGACTAAAATTGCAGTCTTGGGAGCAGGCAGCTGGGGAATAG
>MEWM01000110.1:0-1600 GCA_001775355.1 candidate division Zixibacteria bacterium RBG_16_43_9
TTCTAACCCTCCTTCTAAAAAAGCTGGCTGTAAAAAGTTACCTGAAGTGGAACAAACCTTTATACATTCATTACAGCGGATGCACCTGTCTAAGAACTCATGTTCAACCCGTGAGCCTGGAGGCCGGATTAAACCCGTTTTCATATTCCTATCTTTGAAACTCGTTTTCAAAAGGGCAACTGAGGCTAAACTTAGAGCGGATGAGGTTAAAACTTTTCTGCGGGTAAGGTCAAATCTCTGTGCTTTAAACTTCCCCTTGAAGTTAATCCTGGTAACATTTGCAGGGCAGTCTTTCACGCAATCGTAACAGAGAATACATTCTTTATCCAGAGTCTTTTTGAAATCCTTTTCAATTGCATCCATCTTGCACCGGTCTTTACAAATATCACAATCGGTGCAGTCTCCAGTCACTCTTCTTTTTAAAATCTGGAACTTGGATAAAAAAGCATAAAGGGCTCCCAGGGGGCATAAATTCCTGCACCAGAATCTTCTGGAGACAAATTCCAAAAGGAAAATCGCCAAAATAATAACTAAAAAGAGGGAAGACATCCTGTAGAAGTTGACCTGGACAGGTAAAACGGTGGATGAAAGCAAGAGCTGGAGTTTGCTTAGCCAATCTTGAAGAAAGGTAAACTGAAATAGAAAATTTAAAATAAGGGTAAAAAGACCAGTAAGGATAGGAAAAAGGGAAAGGGTCAGGGAACGGTTAAATAAAGCGAGTGGGTCTAAAAACCAGATGAGCTGAGAGGAGAAAATTGCTCCAATTAAGAGAAAAATCAGGATATAATATTTTAAAGATAAAAGCTTTTTAAAACTTTTTCCTATTTTATTTTTAAAGATATAACTGAAGATGTCCAGGCTTGTGCCCAAGGGGCAAGCCCAGCCGCAGAAAACCCTGCCTAAGGGTAAGGTTAAAAGGATAAAAAAAATAGAGAAAATAAAAGTGCTGATAAAAACTTTGTCGGACACCATCGAAGAGATGGCAATAAGCGGATCAGCTCTTAAGTAGAGGTCAACCGGGATTTTTAAAGATAAAGGAAAGCTTGCCCTTAAGAAAAGGTAAAAGAAAAAAAGGAGAAAAATGATCTGTGAGATACGTCGTAGAGTTTTCAACCAGATTCTCCTGTTTAAGATACTCAAAAAGTAAATCCCAGGGTAGAAGTGCTGGAGTGTAAAACTTTAGTTTTACCTTTAACCTATTGAAAAAACTCTCTTGGCAAACCTGAAGGTTCGCACTCCAAACCCCGTTCGAGGTTTTTTGCTCCAGGCTACCAGCTCCCAGCTTTGTTGTTCTAAGCAGTAAAGCTATACCTCTCAATAACAAGCTTGCTCAAATCGATCTCGCCCAGACCGAACTTATTTCCTAAAACTATGCAGGGCAAATCGACCGGTTTTAAGTCGAAAAGAGTAGTGCCATAAGCATCAACTGAGACGATATTTTTTCCCGCAATTACAGTCTTGGTCAGCCTGACATCTTTGGGATTTCCTCCAGTAGGACCGTTGTTTGTCAGGATGCGATAGGCATCCAGGATGGTTAGTTTCGGCCTTATGTAATTGGTTAAATCAGCTAATTTCTCGTCTATATTCTGATGGATATTTC
>MEWM01000110.1:1609-11668 GCA_001775355.1 candidate division Zixibacteria bacterium RBG_16_43_9
CGCCTAAAATTCCCATCAGATTTTTCATCCCCAGAGTTAGCCTAGATAAGCCGTGATGTTTGGCAATCGGTATATTGATCAAAACATCACATTCCATAGCAGGCGTATAAACTGCCCAGGATTTTAAATAGATGCCCTGCGGGAACTTTGCCTCTTTAAAAGCCGCATCTATAACGTAGCTCACCTCAGCCCCAGCCTTAGTAGCGGCTTTTTTAATCCCGCTACTTTCATAGCATCTCTGTGCAGTATTGCAGGACCGGTCAAATACTTTTACCTTTTTAGCCCCGGCTTCATAACACATCTTTATCACCTCTGAGACGACATCGGGATTGGTGTTAGCGGCCTGCTCCGGCCTTCTATCCCAGCCAATGTTGGGCTTTACCACCACAATATCACCCTTAGACACAAAATTTTTCATCCCGCCTAAAAGCTCAACTGCTTTTCTGACCATATATTCTGGTGCACCGTCTTTAACCACAGCTAAATCAGGAGTAGTTACTCTCTGGAGTTTTTCTCCAAAAGACTTAAGAGGAACGAAAGAGGAAAGGCTTAAAGCCGCACCTAAACCCAAGGAGCTTTTTATAAAATCTCTTCTTCTCATAAAAGAATTCCTTCCTGCCAGCCTAATTTTATCAACTCGATTTTATTTAGATCGCTCGTCCCAGCCTTATATCTGGTATCAGCTAAAGGTATATGAAGAGGAGGAGGGTTTAAAATCCATTTCCCTTTTTTGTACTCATCCCTTTTGTTCTGGGTGATTTTGAGAGCTACTGTGTCGACTGCCACGTGGTCGTGCCCTAAGATTAAAGCGTTGTAATTCCACAAATACTTGGGGTCAACCTGAGGTCCTCCGTTAAACAAGGGTCTTAGACCATCCAGAATAATAAGCCTGCATTTTGATTTTATCTCCGGATTGGCGCATAAAGCTCCAAAAGAGGAACAGCAGTCCTCGGTATGATATTCGACTGCATTGTCAACTGCACCAGCCCAGTTCTTGATGGAAAAGGCTGCCCCAGAAAGCCAGTGGCTTTTCATTCCTGGGACGTTGATTAAAGCAGTGCACCTCTTTATAACCTTACTCAGATGGTCTTTCTCATATCCAAAACTTCTTGGCCGGGAATGCATCTCCGCAGAGCCTATTCCCACTTTATCCCTGTCCCAGATATAGATATTCTTATCCTCAACCCCTGATTTTATAAGATTCTGAACGATAAGCTCGATCAACTCATTGTGAGTCGGAATCATCATAACGTTTATTTTTACCCCTACAATATCTTTAGGATTAAAAAGCTTTTTCCAGACCTTTGAGGGGTCGTTTTCACCGGCTAAATTTGCTATTCCAGAGTCCAGCATCTGAGATAGAAGATTTTTATCCAGATCCAGGTCATTATTCAAAACATCTTTTTCTCGAATCAGGATAACTCTTTCTTTTTTCCCTCCCTGAGAAGAAAAAGCTTCAAAAGGAACCAGCCCCAGGGCTACTCCTAAGGTGGTGAATGCCGTCCCCTTCAAAAAATCGCGCCGGGTGAAGGACATTTCCTCTTTTTTATTCAATGCAGTTACCTCAACTTTTCCCTTACGTTCTTTAAAAAGGTTCCAGTTTTCTTCTCATCCTTGCTCTCAAAGGTAATCCATAAGTAATTTTTCTCCAGTTCCAGCCCGACGAATTTGTTCTCCTCCACTTTCTGGATGATTCTTTTACTGGCAGGGGAGACCTTTAGATATTTAGTGCAAAAATTGTCAAAAGAAGACTTAGCTGAAGATGAGTCTGGATAAGAGATCAATAGGAGCTTCAGGTTCATCTTCCCCAAAAGATAATCTCCCATCACCGCAGAGGTATTTTCGCTTAAATTAAGGAGGTTCTCCGTGGAAAGAAAATAAAGATTATTCAAAATAATTTGTTTACTGAAAAATCTCTCGGAATATGGAACCAGCCCTTCAGACGGGAGTTTAGACAAAAGTTTTGGAAGCTCCCCTTTTACATCTATTTTTCGGGAAATATCTTTGCCTAACTCTAAAATCTCTTCTTTAGACCGATCGTTCCCGCTCATATCGATTATCCTCACAAAAAACTTACCTCTCCAGAACTTTAAAAGACCTGAACCATAATTTGCTTTATCTCCGATTTGAAGAGCCTCCCCTTCCTGGTCCAGAGAATAAAGCCCAAAAGCATCCTGAGAGGTTTCCATCAAATAGACCTCGACAGTTATAGATTTCTCCCCAGCCTTATAATCCTGGACCAAAAGGCTTTGAAAATCATAAGCTAAATAAAGCTCTGCTCCTCCATCCAGATAATCATACAGGTTTTTCCGATCAAATGATTTTGCCTTATCCGATTTTTCAAAATCCTTTACCTTCTGAGGCAATAAAGATTCAAGCTGGTTTCCCATAGCATCTCCCCCAAAAAATAGAATTAAAAAAAATACTGCCAAAAAATTAAGAAGAAAGCTATTAAAAGGTAACGAAATATGGCGGACAGGGGTGTCCGCCCTACGAGGGTTCATTGGTTGAATATTCGTAGGCGGGGCTCCCATCCCCGCTAATGTAATATTATCCAGAACCAAAAGAATTGAGCTTGACATCTCTTTAAATTAATAGAAAACGATTCATCCCTTTAACAGCCCAGGGAAAAGGCGCACTAAAATGGCTGAAAGATAACCCATGGCGTTAAAGAAGATCAAGACCCCGATGACCATAAGGAAGATTCCGCTTATGGTCTCAATGATTCTGAAATATTTCTTGACTTTAGAGAAAAATTCCAGGAAAAGATTAAATCCGATACCGGTTATCAAAAAGGGTATCCCTAAACCTAAGGAATAAGCTAAAAGCAGACCCATTCCCTGGGTGATGGTCTCCTGGTTGGAGGCTAAGACCAGAATCCCAGCCAAAATCGGACCAATGCAGGGGCTCCAGCCAAAGGCAAACGCCAGACCGATTAAAAAGGATTCGAACAAGCCCACCCCTTTTTTCCGGGCGTGAATTCTTTTCTCATAATCCAGCCAGGGGATCCTGAAGATGCCGACAAGATGGAACCCGAAGATGAAGATTATGAGGCCAGCGATCTTATTGAAAATGGATATTTTTGAGATAAGGAATTTCCCCAGAAAAGAGGCGGATGCCCCTAAAAGCACAAAAATTACAGAAAATCCGAGGATGAAGAAAAGCGAATTTAAGCTGGTTTTCTTCAGGGTTTCAAGCTTGTCTTCTTTTTTCTGAAGCTCCTCTAAAGTCAGCCCGGAGATGAAAGATAGGTACCCGGGTATTAATGGCAGCACACAGGGTGAGATGAAGGAGATTATTCCCCCGGTAAAAGCCGCTAAAAGTGAGACGTTATTCAGGCATCCTCCTTGAATTTAAGTTCAATTATTAAAAATACGGATTGAAGCAAGGAAAATTTAAGGTTGGTAGGGAAATGCTGTATTTTCGTTGGTTTTCGTAGTGCGACCCTTTAGGGTCGCATTGTGCTTGCGGGGGGCTGGGAACCCCACCTACGAGGATAGAGTCTATCCGCTCAAAACGAACAGGAAAGTGTAGAAATCAGACCAGCTCTTCGATCTTCTCTTTTATCAGCTGCTTTATTTCCTGAGCATCGATTTTCTCGGCGATCTTCTCCGCAACTCTGGCTGAAACCTCATTAACTATCTTCCGGGTCAGGTTCTCAAAATCCAAATCTTTGACTCTTACTGTCTCAACGGATCTGACTTCTGGTTTTTGCTCCCCCGGTGTCTCCAATTTCATCTCCTGGTAGACCATCGGTTCGTCTTCTTCCATCCCTTCCATTTCTTTTTTGAACTCGGAGACGAATTTTTCGTAACTATCCTCTTGCTTGACTTTCGGCTGAGTTATCTTCTCTTCTTCGTCAGAGGTGAATTGTTCCACGCGGGGTTCGAACACGGATTTGTCCTGCACAGAGTCCGGTATCCTGTCTACGCCTCCGGGATAAGCCTCCGGCTCTTTTATGAGATTCATCTCTTCGATTTTGACCTGTGAGGTTTTTTCGGTTTTCTTTAGAGACTCCTCCACCTTCTCTAAAAACTCTCTGGGCGAAAAGGGCTTGAGGATAAAAGAGTCACAGCCTGACGTTTTAAACCCTTCCTGGTTGACCGATTCTCTGGAATTGAGCAGCATAACCACCGGGATATTTTTCAAAGCATAGTCGTTTTTAAGGTCCTGACACAGGCTAAACCCGTCTTTGAGCGGCATGGAATTATCCAGAAGCACTAAGTCTGGTGAAATTTTCTTAATCAGGGTAAAAGCCTCTTCTCCATTCTGAGCTAGAAAAACCTCATACCCTTTCTGGCGGAGCAGAAATTCAGCCACGCTGCGGATAGTCTGGCTATCATCCGCTACTAAGATTTTATTGGGCATGGCAACCCTCCCTATTTAGATTACTTCTTCTCATCTGACAATCTATGGCTGGCTTCCTCTAAAAGCTTTTTCTCCTCTTTGGTCAGATTCTGGTAACCGACCTGGTTGATCTTGTCCAGGATCTGGTCAACCTTTGACATCAGCCTCTCGGTCTTCTTCCTTTTTTTCTCGGAGGCTTTGACTTTAAAGTTATGCCCTATATCTCCTAAGTATCGGAAAAAGCTCTTGATTCTCCAGTCAGCCTTAAGATATAAATATCCGACGACCATCCCTCCCAGATGTGCGAAATGGCCAATCCCATCTCCGGTATAGCGAAAAGAGGCTAAAAGCTCAATCCCTCCGAAAAGCAAAGCTAAATATTTGGCTTTGATCGGGAAAAGAAAGTAAAGGTAAATTATCCTCTCCGGAAACATCAGGGCAAAAGCGACTAAAAGCCCGAAAATAGCGCCAGAAGCTCCGATGGTGACAACTGAGGAGTTAAAGGATAAAAGAAAACTTGCTATTCCTGCTCCGACACCGGTTATGAAATAGTATTTGATGAACTCCTTTGTGCCCCAGGCTCTCTCGATATCTCCTCCGAAGATGTAAAGTGCGAACATATTGAAAAGAATATGAAAAAGACCACCATGTAAAAACATATAAGTGAAAAGCTGCCAGACATACCCTTCCTTAACCAGGATAGGTGTAAGCCCGAATATATAAAGGAGCTTGCCCCTTAAGAAAAGCTGGGCCAAATAAACTATTCCGTTTACCAGCAGAAGCGATTTTACCCCTCTGGTCAGGCCTCCGCCCCAGCCCAGATTATAAGAGCGATAATTGTAACTCATAGCTATATATAAGTATCGGAAGTTTTAAAAAATACCTAATCGATTTATGTAGGGACAGAACAGTGTTCTGTCCTTACTAAGTAAAATACGTGTTTCAAAAGAGAAATTTTATAACCGTTTAAAGAAGTTCCAACTGTTCTATAGCCTCATTTTCTAAAAATTTTCTGATGCTTTTCTGGTTTCTCGTTCCGCCCAGATTATTTACTGTCTTTTTAATTACTCCTAAGCAGAGTTGGAGTTTCTGGTTTATCTCCTTACTTCCGAATCTCAAGACTGACCAGCCTGAACCAGTAAGGTAGTTATTTCTCTGATTATCTTTGAAGATCAGGTTCTTTTGAGAATGCCAGAAATCACCATTACATTCCACATCTATTTTCCCTTTCTGGCAGAAAATAGCGAAATCCAGATAATATCTTACTTTTCTTTCTCCGATAAGATATTGTCTCTCTGCTTCTATCTTCTTTTTCTTCAGCTCATACCAGAGTTTTTCCTCCAGGGGGCTTTCCATAAATAGATCATTGATCTCCTCAGCTTTTTTCAGACGGCTCAAACTGGTAGAGATAAAGGTGATCCTGCGCCATCTTCTGCTGATAACCGGCTGGGGTAAAGGCTTTAACTCTCCCAGCTTGATCTTATAATAATCCTCTAAAGCTCGGGGATGATCTTTTTCCTGAGGAAGAAGCTCCATTCTTTTTAGTTTTTCAAATCCTTTAATCTCCGCATAGTAATTTATCGCCCATTTCTCCTTCTCAAAAACTTTGGTCTGATAAAATGCTATGAAATCAGCTTTCCATCTCTTGGGGGCAGTTTTGACCGGGATCCTATACCAGTGTTCTTCTCTGGCAATTTTAAAGTCCTTTAGGTTATTAATGACTGCGACTAAGACTTTTATATCTTCTGGCATTAGGTTTGATTCTTTTTAGAACGAATTGAAGAAAAAGCTTTAATACCTTTCAAACAGCTTGCCCCATTCGGTCTTCCTGAACCGGTTTATCCTTGCCCTGCCGATCAAGGGATACCAGAAATAGTCATGATAGAGATTAGAAGCCATTGGAGCCCAGAAAACTAAAGGCGATTTTAAAGCAACTTTTTCTAAAAATCTCAGAGGTCCCAGTCTCAACATCTGGTCCCCCCAGATCACGAAGCTTTTCCTGGTCTTGAATCCGAAATTAACTGAGGATATATCCTCGCCTATTATCTCTATATCTTTAGGATTGCTCACTCCCAGCCCTTTTTCCTGGCAGAGCCGGATATAAGGAATCTGCAGAGGGTCAAAGCCCATCATCTTAGCTGCAATGGCATCCAACGCCACAGAATCATTTGAAGCTAAGATGTAATTTTTTATCACCGGTTGCATAGTTCTGGGACCTGCTCCATCACCGCATACAGTTCCATCCATAACTGCTAAAATTCCAGGGTGAAGCTCTTTTTGCATAATCATCAGGTCAACTAAAACTTCGTGAATATATTTATGGGCATAATGTCTGACCTCTTTTAAAAGCCCGCCAAAAGCATTTTTCACAGCGCCTGTAGTTACCGAATGGCCATGTGTTTTCAAAGTCGGAAGGTGAATGATCTGTTTACCTATATAAATTTTGGGGATTTCTATCCCCTCAGGAAAGATCTGATTGAGCCTTAAGAGCTTTTCCTTGAATTCATATTTGACCCATTCAGCTTCAGGCAGGGGGTTGAACTTCAGCCCGTACTTTTCCAGGATTGAAGTCCAGCGGTTATTTTCCGCCCCTTTAACCGGATCAGTCACCACGGTCTTATTTTCCACCGGGAAGAGCCTTTTCCTCTCGAATCCATCCTCAATCAGAGTTTTCACCACACTTTCCAACTGCCAGGGCTGGGTGGAACAGGCAGGGAAATATTTGGTCCAGGATAAATTGAGCTTGATTAAAGTATCTTTTTCCCTGGAGATATACTTGCTATAATCTAAAAGATGAAGAAGCTTTTGATAATCTTCTAATACCGAATCTGTGCTGGTCTTTAATACCACCACTTTAGAGCCGGGCATAATTAATCTCTCCACGCTTTTATAGATATACGATTAAAATCACGAAAAAAAACCAGAGCAGAATGTCGAAAATCAAAGGTTTATCAGTCAGAAGGGCAGTGGTGGGACTTCCCCCTTTTTCTTTCTGATGTATCAGGTAAAGGTATCTGAAGACCCCATAAAGGACAAAAGGGATGGTTAAAGCCATGTGGGTCGTGCCTAACTTATCCTCTACCTCCGGTGAAAGGGTGTAGAAAGCATAAGCCACAACTGTGGAGGCAGTGACTACCGAGATGAGCTGGTCTAAAAAATAAGGGGTATACTCAGCTAAGCTTTTTCTATGTTCAACAGCTTTATCCTCTAGCAATACCAGTTCGTACCTTCTTTTACCGAATCCCAAAAACAGAGCTAAAAGTGTGGTGCAGACAATCAGCCAGGAAGAGATTTCCACATCGATAATTACTGCTCCGGCCACTGCTCTCAAGACAAACCCCAAGGATATAGCCATAACGTCCAAAATCACTATATGTTTTAAGTATCTTGAATAAATTAGATTCAAAACCAGATAGGAAAGCGCTACCAGTCCAAAAATCCAGTTGAGATAAAATGAAAAAGCCAGGGCTATGGCAATAAAAAGTAGGGAAAAAAACAGGGCAGTAGAAGGCTTGAGTTTGCCAGAGGCTATAGGCCTTTTGCTTTTCAGAGGGTGAGCTTTATCGCTATTTAAGTCCAGGATGTCATTCAAAAGGTAAACTCCACTGGTCAGAAAGCAGAACAGAAAAAATGCAATTAAAACCTGCAGGAACAAATCGAGCTGGAAAAGATTAAAAGAGAAAACCAGCCCGGCAAAAAGGACCAGATTTTTCACCCATTGCTGGGGCCGCATCGATATGAAAAGCGCCTTAAACATCCAGAGCTCCGGAAAGGGAAAATGAGGTAAACTCAAATTCCTCCAGCAGTTTCTTTATCTTCAGCTTCATCAGATCCAGGTTAGTGTAATGCCTGAAGCTTTTGAAAAAGCCGATCTCTTCCCTGGGCTGGTCCGGATCGATCTCCCAGGGATGAAAATAGACTATTGCAGACCGGCCTTCGGAGTTGAGTTTTTTTATGCCCCAACGGTTATACCAGTAGGGAAATATCCTCAAATAAGCTCCACCCGCCACCGGCAGATTTAAACCTAAAAGGCGAATGGTGGACAAAGGGAACTCTTTCAATTCCCTACCGTTTTTGAGCTTGAAACTATAGGGGAAACGGGGAGCTGAAGGCATCCCGTATTCTGGATGCCTTATCGGAAAGATGCTGGAGTCGTACCTTATCCCTAACTCGGAAAGAACTTCAAAAGCCCAGAGACATCCAGAATTAATCGAAAAGGAAGGGGCTCTGTAGCCCAGGACCGGCTGGTCAGTAAGTTTTCCTATAATCTCCAAAGATTTCTTCACATCCTCCCTGAATTCCTTTTCGGTCTGGGTGAAGACCAAGGAATGAGAATAGCCGTGCGAGCCGATCTCGTGCCCCTTTTGTTGAATGGTTTTTATTGGCTCCGGGAAATGTTCTGCAATCCAGCCTAAAACAAAAAAAGTAGCCTTAACGCCTTTTTCTTCCAAAAGTCTCAGAATCTCAGAGAGGTTGAAAGATAACCTCTTCTCACAATAGGACCATCCTTGCGGGGTTATGGTCTGTTTGAGATTCTGCACCTGAAACCATTCCTCCACGTCTATGCTCAGGATATTTTTTATCTTCATTGGAAAAATAAAGTTTACTTTCTTTTTTTGGAGTACCCATATTCGTATCCATAATATTTATAGCTGTAATAGTAGGGCAGGACCTCATCCATATTGTTCATTATCACCCCAAGCAGTTTCACCTGGGCATTTCTCAGGATCTCGACTGCTCTTTTTGCAACTTCCACCTGGGTAAATCCAGCTTTCAGCACCAGGATTGCCCCGTCCATCAGCGATCCTATGATCAGCGGGTCTGATACCGGAATAACCGGAGCACAATCTGCGATCACCAGATTAGAATAGAGCTTGGCTTCTGCTATCACTTCCTGCAAATAAGGGGTATCTATAAGCTCAGCCGGGGTATTAGTTTCCTGGCCACTGGTCATAACCTTTAAATTCTCTAAGGGGGTCGGCTTCAGGCAGTCCTGCAAGTTGAGCTTCCCCTGTAAAAGCTCGGTAAGTCCTTTTTCCTGGTTTAAGGCGAAAAAATGGTGAAGATTGGGCCTTCTTAAGTCACAGTCGATCAGGATTACTTTCTTATTATGCCGGTGAGCGATCTCAATCGAAAGTAAACTTGCCAGGGTGCTTTTACCTTCACCCAGGGCCGGGCTGGTGATCAGCACCGACTTTATCTCCTGCCCGGGCAGGTAATTCCTTAAATTCGAATAGACCCTTCTGAATTCCGTGGCAACTGGAGACTCGCTCTCATAGAAGCTCAGGATATTACCGCTCGGTTTTCTTTTATCTTCCATAAAGGTTGAGTGAACCTCGATCTTAAAACTTCCTTTTATTCAATTTCTCCAGGTATTCTATCCGGGGGATAGTCCCTAAAACTTTCAAACCTAAATATTCCTCCACCTCTTCGACTTTCCTGAAGGAATGGTCAAAAAATTCCATCAGAACCACACCACCGCCTCCGATGACCAGGCCCAGAAGACAACCTAACAGGGTGATTTTAATCCGGTCAGGTTTTACCGGGGAAAGAGGAATGCTGGCGGGCTCTATTACTCTGAACCTATTCTGAGCCTCTGCCTGCTTAACCTGCTGGGAGATCTGGGAGCCCTGGGATTGGGACACGAACATCTCGTAAATGCTTCTATAGGTGTCAACATCCTGCTGCAGATTTCTTAGAGTCTGCTCCTGA
>MEWM01000111.1:0-809 GCA_001775355.1 candidate division Zixibacteria bacterium RBG_16_43_9
AAAAAAGTGGAGGAGAAATATTCAGAGGAGGAATATTATAAAAAGCTCTTAGGCTTATATGATAGTCTTATTAAAAACGGGGGGTCAAAAAATGTTTAAAAAAACGGAGCTGGCGATTATGCCGACCTTCAGGTGTAATGCCCATTGCCAGATGTGTCATATCTGGCAGTATCCGAGCAGAAGGGATGAGGAGATAACTCTTGATGATCTGGATAAGCTTCCGGAGGGGTTTGCCCGCATCAATCTGGGTGGGGGCGAGCCTACCCTGAGGAAAGATATACTGGAAATGGCGGACCTTCTTTCAAAAAAGACCAAACATCTGGAGATCAGCACCAATGGCTATTTCACCGATAAATTAGTTTCCATTGCCAGAAAACATCCGGATATCCGGATAAGGATAAGTCTGGAAGGGTTGCCCAGGAAAAATGATGAGATTCGCGGCATCAGAAACGGGTTTGACCGGGCGATGAGGAGCATGCTCAAGTTAAAAGAGGCTGGAATAAAAGACATAGGCTTTGCCATAACCATTTCTCACCGGAATGCGGATGAGCTGGTGGATCTATATCATCTCTGCGCCTCTATGGGAGTTGAGTTCAGCCAGTGCGTGGTGCATGATGCCTGGCAGTTCAGGGTGCCTTACAATGTAATTGAAAATAAAACCGAAGTTATAAGCCAGATAAAACATTTCATCCGGGAATTACTCCTTTCAAAAAGAAAAGACCTATCTCTGAAAGTCAAAGATTGGTTTCGGGCTTATTTGAACCGGGGATTTATAAATTTCATCCGGGGCGACCAGAGGCTTCTTCCCT
>MEWM01000111.1:1047-1245 GCA_001775355.1 candidate division Zixibacteria bacterium RBG_16_43_9
GGGTATTAAAAAACAAGCTAAGACTCCTTTTCGGAAAAGATATCATCTGGGATATGGAGAATAAGCTTGATTTCCCGGAAAAAGAAGAAATCAAAGAGAAGGAAGAAATCTATTGTCAGCTAATCGAATCTTAGGAGAAAAAATGCGCTATTTCGTCTCTGGCGGAGCAGGTTTTATCGGTAGTCATTTGGTGGACAG
>MEWM01000111.1:1329-3804 GCA_001775355.1 candidate division Zixibacteria bacterium RBG_16_43_9
GAATTTTGTTTTCATCCAGAAAGACCTTCTGGATTTAGATGATTTGAAAGAGCTGATGAAGGGTCACTCAATAGTCTTCCATTTAGCCGCTAATCCAGATGCCCGTCTGGGGATCGAAGATACAACTCTTGATCTGAAGCAAGAAACTTTAGTTACTTATAACGTCCTGGAGGCGATGAGGGTGAATGGAATAAAAAAGGTTGTCTTTTCCTCTTCAGGCACAATCTACGGGGAGACTCCAGTGATTTCTTTGCCTGAAGAGTATGGTCCGGTTCTGCCCATTTCTTTGTATGGCGCAGCTAAACTTGCCTGCGAGGGCTTGATCTCTGCTTTCTGCCATACCTTTGAGATGCAGTCCTGGATTTTCAGGTTTTCCAATATCATTGGTCCCAGGGGAACCCACGGAGTAATATTTGACTTCATTCACAAGCTCAAAGAAAATCCTGAGGAGCTGGAGATTTTAGGGAATGGAACACAGGAAAAACCTTATCTATCAGTCGAGGACTGCGTGGAGGGAATCCTCTTCGGGTTAAAAAACTCATCTGCAAAGGTGAACCTTTACAATTTGGGATGTGAGTCCACGACTGACGTTAAGACCATTGCTAAAATGGTAGTTGAAGAAATGGGCTTGGGAAAGGTCAGGTTTAAATTCACCGGAGGAGACCGGGGCTGGAAAGGAGATGTTCCACAGGTGAGGTTCAATATTGAAAAGATAAAAAAAATAGGCTGGAAACCGACCCTCTCTTCGGATCAGGCAGTTTTGAGCACAATAAAAAGCTTAATTCAGGAAATTGTGGAGGAAAAAGTATGCAGATGGTGATCTTAGCTGGAGGCTTGGCTACCAGGATGATGCCCTTGACTTCAAAATTGCCCAAATCGATGCTTCAGATAAAAGGGCGACCTTTTTTGGAATATCAACTGGAGCTTTTAAAGGAGTATGAGATAAAGGATATCCTCCTTTGCGTGGGATATAAGGGTGAGTTGATCAAAAATCATTTCGGAGATGGCAGAAAATTCGGGGTGAATCTTTCTTACAGTTTTGATGGAGACAAACTCCTGGGCACTGCCGGGGCTTTGAAAAAAGCCTATAAGCTCTTAAATGAAAACTTCTTCCTGATGTATGGGGACTCCTATCTCCCTTACGATTATCAGGAGATTGAGGAGTCCTTCAAAAGGTCAGATAAACTTTCATTAATGGTGGCATATAAGAATCAAAACAGATTTGATAAGAGTAACCTCTTAATCCAGGACGGCATGATAAAGCTTTATGATAAAACTCTCAGGGGCGAAAACTTAGAATACATAGATGCCGGGCTCTCGATTCTCAAAAAAGAGGTCCTGAATTTGGTGCCCGAAGAGGAGCCTTATGATTTAGAGGAGCTCTATAGAGCTCTCATTTCCGAAGAGGAGATGTCAGCTTTTGAAGTAAAGCAGAGGTTTTATCAGATAGGCTCTTTTGAGGGGCTGGAGGAATTCAAAAATTTGGTAGAAAAGGGGGAAAGAATTCATGATAGTCACTAGAACACCGGTAAGGATACCTCTGGGTGGAGGAGGGACAGACCTTCCTTCCTACTATACCCAGTATGGCGGGTTTTTAATCAGCGCTGCTATAGACAAGTATATCTACATCGCGGTAAACAAAAGGTTCGAAAAAAGCATCAGGGTGAGCTATTCTTCAACTGAGATAGCTGATTCGGTCGACGACATCAAGCATCCGATCGTCAGAGAGGCATTGAAACATCTGAAGATCGACTCTGGAATTGAGATCACCTCCATAGCTGACGTCCCGTCCAACACGGGATTGGGAAGCTCATCCTCATTTACGGTAGGTCTTCTGAATGCACTGCATACCTACAAGAATGAAAAGGTCAATGCTAAGGACTTAGCTGAGGAGGCCTGTTATATTGAGATCGAGCTGCTGAAGGAGCCGATCGGAAAACAGGACCAGTATGCAGCCGCTTTCGGAGGGATTATCTGCCTGGAGATCGACAGATTGGGGAGCGTTAAAACGATTCCCTTGAAATTGTCAGAGGATTCTTTAGACCAGTTGGAGAGTGATACTTTGCTATTCTACACTGGGATAAAAAGGTCTGCCTCAGAGGTTTTGGGTTCTCAGAATAAAAATGCCAGCCTGAATCAGGAAAAGGTTGTCCAGGGAATGCACCAGATCAAGAAGATTGGACTGGAGATAAAGGAGGCATTTGAAAAAGAGGATCTGGAGACTTTTGGAAAACTCTTAGACCAGCACTGGCAGACCAAAAAAACTCTTTCAGAGAAGATGACCCAAGATAGGATAGACCAATGGTATGAGATAGCTAAAAAGAATGGAGCCTTAGGAGGAAAACTTATGGGAGCAGGAGGCGGAGGGTTCTTTATGTTTTTCTGCAATAACGGGAAAAACGGGTTCAGAAAGAAAATGGAACAGGCGGAATTAAAAGAGATGAGATTCAGATTAGATTTTGAAGGCTCAAAAGT
>MEWM01000111.1:3941-18452 GCA_001775355.1 candidate division Zixibacteria bacterium RBG_16_43_9
GAGAAAATAGACAGAATTATCGAGCTACTTTTTTCTGCCTGGAAAGAAGGAAGGACGATTTTTGTTATGGGGAATGGTGGCTCAGCCTCAACTGCCACCCACTTTGCCTGCGACCTGGCAAAATGCACCATCGTAGAGAGTAAAAAAAGGTTCAGGGGAATCTGTTTAAATGACAATATCCCTCTGATGAGCGCCCTGGTAAACGATAACGGTTTTGACAATTTGTTCTCGGAACAGCTCAAAAATTTGATGCAGGGGAAGGACTATTTGGTCGCTTTTTCCGTGCATGGAGGGTCCGGAAAAGATAAGGCCGGGCTCTGGTCTCAAAACCTGCTTAAAGCAATGCTCATGGCAAAGGAGGATTACCAGGCTACCTTGATCGGATTCTCCGGATTTGATGGAGGTGCGATGAAAGATGTAGCAGATGAATGTTTGGTGATACCTTTCAACTCAACTCCTCAGGTGGAATCTTTCCATCTGGCTATGGAGCATCTGATCACCAACTGTTTAAGAAAAAAGATAGAGGAATATGAATAGAGCAGTCTTTTTAGACCGGGATGGAGTCATCAACCAGATAGTCTATCATCAGGATATGGGGATTTTAGATACTCCGTTTCATCCTTCTCAATTTGAACTTCTGCCTGGAGTCGACAAGGCTTTGAAGAAGATAAATGAACTGGGTTTCAAAGCTGTTCTGGTATCCAACCAGCCCGGGGTGGCTAAGAAACACCTGAGCCTGAAAAACTTCTGGAAGATTGACCAGAAGATGAATAAAGAGTTAGCCAAAAAGAAAGTATCCTTAGACGGAGTTTATTATTGTCTGCATCATCCACAGGGAGGTGATAAAAGATTCAAAAAAATCTGTAAATGCAGGAAGCCAAAGCCGGGGCTAATCCTTAAGGCATCAAAGGAGCTGGGTATTGACCCAAAAAGCTCTTATCTGATCGGGGATTCCCTGACTGATATCCAGGCAGGAAAATCTGCCGGCTGCACAACTTTTCTTTTAGGTAATCATAAGTGCGACCTGTGTAAGCTGATGGAGGAGAAAAAGACCAGGCCAGATTTTATGGCGGAAAATCTTTATCAGGCAGTTAAACTCATAGAAAATTTAGAAAATACAAAGGGGGTAAAAGATGGAACTTTACATCGACACTGCTAATATCCAGGAGATAAAAGAGGCTTTATCCTGGGGCTGCATTACCGGGGCAACCACCAATCCCAAGATCATGTCCAATGAAAAGGGAGGGTATAGCTTCAAAGACAAAATCTTGGAGATTGTGGAATTAGTTAAAGAACCGGTAAGCGTTGAGGTAACAGAAGAGGATTTCCAGGGAATGGTGGACGAGGCTAAAATCTATGCCTCCTGGCATGAGAATATCGTCATCAAAATACCGATGGGGATCGAAGGTTTGAAAGCAGTTGCTCAGCTTGAAAAATATGAGAACGTTAAGACCAACGTCACTGCGATTATGGCGACCAATCAGGCTATCTTAGCTGCCTTATCCGGAGCCTCCTATGCCAGCATCTTCTACGGAAGGATCTCAGACATGGGGTATGATCCTGTAGGAGTCATAAAGGAAACTTCTGCTCTTTATAAGGAGCTGAACATAGGCACCAAGCTGATCGTGGGAAGCATCCGAACTATCCTGGACGTTAACAAAGCTTTCCTTGCCGGAGCAGACATAGTCACGGTTCCTTTTCCGATTTTGAAGAAGATGACCCAGAACCCGAAAACTGAGGAGACCATAAAAGAGTTCAACTCTATCTGGAAAGAGATGAAGGAGAAGGGGTTAATAAGATTAGACCAGGAGATCCCGGCAAGGAAGCTGACCTTTGCCCTGGCAAATGAAGTATGAAAATAGCTTTTATCGGACAAAAAGGGATACCTGCCACCTACGGAGGGATTGAGGATTTTACCGAGAAAGTGGCGCTGAGGCTTTCGAAAAAGGGGCATCAGGTAACAGTCTACTGCAGACCGTACTATACTCAAATCGAAGGGGAGTATAAGGGAGTAACCTTGAAAAAGATAAAAAGCATAAAGACCAAACACTTAGACGCCATCTCCCATACTTTTTTCTCAAGCCTGGACGCGTTGTCTGAGGATTACGATATTGTTAACTATCAGGGCATCGGACCTTCCTCCTTATCCTTTTTCCCAAGGTTGAACGGAAAAGCCAAAGTGGTGGTGACCATACACAGCCTGGACTGGAAAAGGAAAAAATGGGGACCTTTAGCTAAATCTCTCTTAAAGCTGGCAGAGTATCCCTCAGCTTTTTTCCCCCATAAGTTAGCGACTATTTCTGAAGAGCTGAAAAATTACCTGGAGAAAAATTTCAAAAGGGAAGTTTTCAAAGTCACTCCCGGAATCGACCCCCCAAATCAGAGGGAACCACAAAGGATCAAAAAATTTGGGCTGGAAAAGAATAAATTCATCCTGTTCTTAGGGAGGTTGGTCCCTGAAAAAGGTTGCCATTACCTTCTGGAAGCTTTTAAAGACCTGGACACAGACTATAAGCTCTTCGTTGCAGGAAACGGCTTTTTCTCAGAAGATTACTTGAAAAAGCTTCACGCCTATAAGAGCGAGAAAATCCTTTTTGGCGGTTTTGTGGAAAAAGAGGTGTTAGAGGAGCTTTTCACCAATGCTTATCTCTATGTTCTTCCCTCAGAGATAGAGGGTGTCCCTCAGGCTCTGCTACAGGCTTTGAGTTATGATCGGTGCGTTCTGGCATCTGACATCCCTGAGAACAAGGAGGCAATGGGAAAATGGGGGTTCACTTTCAAAAACAAAGATGTAAGAGACCTGAGAGAAAATCTGACCTTCCTTTTGAGTAACAAAGAAGCAGTCCAGAACGGAGGAAATCAAAGAAGCAATTATGTAAAGTCAAAATACTCCTGGGACAAAACCGCAGAAGACCTGGAGAGACTTTTCGTGCAATGTCTCGAAGGAAACTAAGATGAGAAAAGCTTTTATCTTTTTATCTTTTATACTATTAACCATCTACCATCCACCAATCCGGGCTGGACAGATGGAGACTGTGCCGGTTGGAGATAAAAGCTATGCCTGGATATATGAGTATATAGATAAGCTATATCTTAGGGGATATTTGAAAGAACTTCATTCGGGCACTAAGCCTTACTATCGGGGCGAAGTTGCCTCCGCTCTTTTGAATTTGAAGACAAAGATAGAAAAAGACGGAGTCCAGTTGAATTCTTTTGAGAAATACCTATTGTTTGAATTAGAGCGTGAATTTGAGCCGGAGATGAAAAGCTTGGGGGATAAAAAGAGGTTAAAATTTGGAGCAGATTTTCTGGAAAACAGTCGTTTTCTCTCCAGGAGTAGAACTATTTTCTATGAATCCTTCCTCCCTTATATCCAGGCAGATATCGGAGACAAATTCTCTTTGATCTGTCGTTACAGTATTGATGAGGGCTTAGCCAAAGACTCCCTCTACACTGGTAAGATCTGGAAAGGTTTTGCCGGCGACGCAGTTCAAGCCTATCTTTCGTTCAGGTTTCCCTACTTCAATCTGTTCTTAGGTCGGGATAATCTTTCCTGGGGCCAGAGTCGTCTCTCCACTCTAATCTTGTCACCTGACTCACCTCCTATGGATATGTTAAAATTAGAAGGAAAATGGGGATTTTTTAAGGCGACCTCATTTTTCACCAAGCTTGACCCTGTCGAATATGCTGACAGCACCGGAATAAGCAGGGCTCGAAGATACCTTTCAGCTCATCGCTTGAGCTTCAGGATAAAAGAGCTTGCCCAGATCGGCTTTTCGGAGACAGTCGTATATGGAGGCAAGAACAGGCAGTTTGAGCTTTATTACCTGAATCCCTTATTATGGTTCCACGGTACCCAGTTAAACGAGGGTGAAGATGATAACACTTTCTTAGGATTCGATTTCAATTTTACACCTTTTAGAAAAGTCCTTTTTTATGGGGAATTTTTAATAGACGATTTTCAGATAGAGAAGAAAAGCTCCTCAGACAGAGAACCGAACGAGATCGCCTATTCTCTGGGTACAAAAACTGCTGACCTTTTTGGTCTTCCAGGCACTGAGTTGAATTTAGAGTACCTCAGGATAAACAACTGGACTTATAACCAGAAATATCCCTGGAACAGATATACCTTCAAGCATAAAATCATCGGAAATCCTTTGGGCCCGGATGCAGATGACCTTTATTTGTCCCTCGCTGGTTATCCTAGAAAAAACTTAGAAGCAAAAGTTTCCTTTGAGCAGATGAGAAAAGGAGAAGGGAAAATCACCTCTCTATGGAATGAACCCTGGCTTAATCCGGGTTATCAAGACAAGTTCCCCAGCGGCACAGTGGAGAACAGTAACACCTTTCAACTTTCCCTGAGCTACAACTATCGGAATCTGTTCCGGGCAAACCTGTCTGGCGATTTTACCAAAATTTCCAATGCAGGGAATATTCCGGGGAGAGATGAAAAGTTGACCAGATTTTCACTTTTAATTCATTACCATTTGGCAAAAAAGATAGGGGGGTAATATGCTAAAGGAAAATGAATTTTTCTATAGGAGATTGCACTTTTTGGGGGACTTATTTCTCACTATCGTGGCATTATATCTGTCCCTGTACCTGTGCAGTCAGAATCAGATTGTAGAGAGTGGCTTTATCCGGGAGCTTTTGCTTTTTGTCCTTCCGATCTGGAGTTTCTTTTTCCTGACTGACCTGAAAACCTATAAATATCGGCAAATACCTCTAACCCGGATATTTGCAAATCTTCTTAATCCTTTTCTGAAAAGTACCACTCTCTTATTATTTGCCCTGTTTGCAGCAAATTCCTTGAATGAAAGCTTAAGGGTAATTGCTTTGTTCGCCGGGATAGACCTCTTAGCTTTGGCAGTCCTGAGAGGAGGAATAAAGCTTTTTCTGAAAGTAAAATATCGTAACGGAAACCATCTTTCCAACATTTTGATAGTGGGCACCGGCTCACTTGCCAGAGAGTTCATCCAGAAAGCGAAAGAGAATATAGACTGGAGATTTAGAATCTTAGGTCTTTTGGATTGGGAAGAGTCCAAAAAGGGAGAATTAGTCTCCGGGACACAGGTGATAGGAACTTTAAAGGACCTACCCCGGATCATCAAGAATTCCCATCTGGATTACATAGTTTATGCTGTGCCCAGGAGATTTTTGAACCTGATTGAGGAAAGCCTGAATATCTGCGAGAAAATGGGAGTTTCCACCTGTATTTTAGCTGATTATTTCCCGAACGGTTTATGCAAACAGAAGGTTTTGACCTTGGAGGAAAAACCGCTCATACTTTTCTCCTCCGGTCCGAAAAAAGATGAGTTTATAATCGCTAAAGAGATTTTGGATCGAGCCTTATCCTTTTTAATGGTAATCCTCTTGTCCCCTATTTTCCTCCTTTCTGCCCTTTTGGTGAAGATTAGCTCTAAGGGTCCAGTCCTTTTCAAACAGGTGAGGGTAGGACTGAATGGTAAAAAGTTTATCCTTTATAAATTCAGGACTATGGTAGAGAACGCCGAAGAGCTCAAACCAGGTTTATTAAATAAAAACGAGATGGATGGACCTGTCTTCAAGATAAAAGAAGATCCCAGGGTCACTAAACTGGGGGGATTCTTGCGGAAAACAAGCTTGGATGAACTACCCCAGCTTTTCAACGTCCTGAAAGGAGATATGTCCCTGGTTGGTCCCAGACCTCCTCTGCCCAGCGAGGTTAGCAATTACGACCTCTGGCATAGAAGAAAACTATGTATGAAGCCGGGCCTGACCTGTCTATGGCAGGTAAACGGCAGAAACAAGATAAACTTTGAGAAATGGATGAAGCTGGATTTAGAATATATAGATAACTGGTCTTTGCTTCTGGATTTCAAGATCTTGCTCAAAACCATCCCGGCAGTTCTTTCTGGAAGCGGGGTCTGACTTTGAGAAATTAGGACGGGAGTGTAAACTTTTAGGTTTATCAGGAACCATGTGGCCGTCGGGTCCCCTGACCCGACGTATAGAGTAGGGAAGGCCCGTGTGGTCTCCCGAAAAAAACGGGAGGGGATAAACCCCTCCCCTACGAAAATAAGGTAATCAAAAAGTGACTATCTTCCGATATTAAAAAAAGGAGTCTTTTAAATCTAAAACCTTTCTTTTGAGGAGCAGATTAAGATGAAAAAGGGGAAAATGATATTTTGTTCTCTTTTGGTTGTGTGCACCGCCTGGTCTGGTCTTGCCTATTCTTATGATAATTTAGGGTATGGAGTCAGGGCAACCGGAATGGGGGCTTTTGTGGGGCTGGCTGATGACCCCAGCGCCATCTTTTACAATCCAGCCGGAATTGCCCAGCTGGAAAGACCCCAGCTTTATCTTATGTATGACAAGATCTCTAAATTCACCATCGGAGAAAATGAAAACCCTTATCTTCTTTCCGGAGTTGGAGTCTATCCTTTAAATGACAAATTAAGATTTTTCCTGGGAGGAAGCCAGAAAGGTTCCCTGGCAAATCCGACCGGTGTCGTAACTAATAACGTTGGAATTGTCGGCCTTGCCGGATGGCTTGCCCAGGATTTCTCTCTGGGATTAAACGGAAAATTTCTTTACAATTCAAATTACGGCAAGAAGAAAGGGGTGGACCTTGATTTAGGCTTGTTTTACAGATTTTCGCCCAAGTTCTCAGTCGGAGTTGCAATGGAGAATCTTTTAGCCACAGATATGACCCCGGATAACGGCGATACCTTAGGATATGCCATCAGGGAGGGGAAAATAGGCTTTGCCTACCATTTTGATATGGAAAGGTATTCTACCATCCTGGCCTGGGATATCCGGGTGAAAAATTCAACCAAACCTGAAAGCAAGAGTTATACTTTAAGCTCTCTGGGGATTGAGGAATGGATATTGACCGGAAATAGTGTGAGCTTCGGCTTAAGAGGCGGGTATACCTTCGGAAAACAGTTTGAGCAGGATATAAACCAGCCCAGTTTCGGTTTATCCTTAAGATATAATGGAGGGAGCCAGACCTTTCAATTAGATTACAGTTTCCAGAAATATCCCTATAAAGCCCCTCAGAGCTCGACCGGGGATCACCGGGTATCTTTAAGCATCGCTTTTGGAGGAAAAAATGGGAGCAACCATGAATATGCCAGAAAAGATAAAGTAAAAAGGTTCCAAATACAGACGTTACCTGCGCCACCAGTAACAGCTTCCAGCAATCAGATAATTCCTCCTGAGAAAAAGACAGAGGAAAAAGTTGTGCCTCCTGCGGTATCGACTGAGAACAAGCTAATCGTTCCTGAGAAGAAAGCAGAGGAGAAAAAGCAGGCTAAAGTAACCGCTCCTGAGAAACCAGTGGTCGTTCCCGAAAAAAAGGCAGAGGAGACAAAATTAACCCAGACAACTCCTCCTCCTGAAACTCCGGTAATCGTTCCTGAAAAGAAGGCAGAAGAGCAAAAGCTAACTCAAGTGATTCCTCAAGAAAATCCGGTGATTATTCCTGAGAATAAGACCGAAGAGAAAAAGCCGATACCGGTAACGACTTACCAGCCCTTCAGTCTCTCTTCCTCAGTTGAGGAGCTATCCTCAGGCAGAAATCGTTCAATTATGTTTATGCTCAAGCCGGATTTTGAAGAACAGATAGACTTCTGGAGACTTTATATCTGCCAGGATAAACCCTCTGGTTACGGAATCGACCAGTTGAAGCCAATCCTTTTAAAGACGGTGGAAGGAAAAGGTGTCCCTTCATCCGGAATCATCTGGGACTGCCGGTACAACGGCAAGAGCCTGAAAAAAGGAACCTATTATTATGCTATGGAGTTAGTCGACAGCAACGGCCAGAGATATTTCAGCCAGTGGAAGTCATTTAAGTTGAAATAAACCGTAGGGGCACGGCACGCCGTGCCTTCTTTATCGAATGTGTCGCCCGAAAACGTAGGGGCAGGACATCGTCCTGCCCTTTGTTATTGAAGTCAGGAGGGAACTCCTGACACCACAAGAGTAATATATTTTGAGAAAAAATGTAGATTAGTTCAGGAATATCCTTTACAGAGCCTTCCTATTGTCCACCGGGTAATGAACAGAATACTGACATCTTCTTTAGCCTCAAAAAACTCCTCAATTCCTCTTGACAAACCCCAATTTACTCCTATTTTATAGTCTACCAGAATTTGTGGTATTTTATTTTTTGTGTTTTTTTGATTTTTGAGTGATGGATTTGTCAGGAAATGGTGAGATTGGTAGTGGGATTAGGCAATCCGGGTAGAAGTTACCAGAAGACCAGGCACAACTTAGGCTACCAGGTAGTTGACCTTTTAAGCGAAAAACATAAGACGAAGTTCAAAGGAGGAAGAGGAGAGTATCTTTATTGCCGGGTTGTAGTTGAGGGAAGAAAAGTCTACCTTTTAAAGCCTTTGACCTTTATGAATGCAAGCGGTCAGGCGGTATTTGACTCCTTGAGATTTTTCAACTTGACTCCGCCTGAGCTTTTTGTTATATGTGATGACGTCAATCTCCCTTTAGGCACTTTACGGATAAGAGAGAAAGGGAGCGATGGAGGACATAAAGGGCTAAGGTCGATAATTTATCAACTGGGAACTGAGGAGTTTCCCCGGCTGAGGTTAGGGATAGGCCCAGCTGCTAAAGGAATCGATTTAGAGGATTTCGTCTTACAAAGGTTTGAAAAAGAAGAAGGAAAAAACGTAGAAGAGTTAATTCAAGGGGGGTCACAAGTAGTAGAAAGTTCGATAATTTTAGGCGTAAGAGAAAGTATGAACAGGTTTAATAAGGATTTTGACAGAAGCATATCAGAAGGACTCTAAGGAGGTGAGATTTGAGAAAGTACGAGACTGCATTTATCTTGGATCCAGGCCTGGATGAGGCGACTCTTGAAAAAGAGATTAAAAAGGTAGAAGAGCTGATTGAGAATAATAAAGGCAAAATCATCCAGACCGACCGCTGGGGTTTAAGGAAACTTACTTACCGCATCAAGAAAAAGCCGGAAGGGTATTATGTAATAACCCATTTTGAGGGTCCTACAGCTCTCATACGTGAGCTTGACCGCTATTACAAGCTGGACGAGAACGTTCTTAGGTTTTTAAACGTGGTCAAAATGGAGAAAAAGCCTTCGGAAAAAGATAAGGAGCTTTCCTTCGCTGAAGGTAGTAAAGAAAAGACAAAAATCTAAGCTTTTGGACCGGAGAATAGAGGAGGTTGTCAGATGTCCAATACCAGGCTTCCCCATCTGAACAGGGTTTTGATCGTGGGGAATTTAACCCGGGACCCGGAACTGCGCTACACCTCGACTGGTGTGCCGGTGGCTAATTTCAAGATCGCCTCTAATAAAAAATATAAAGACGATTTGGGCAACAGCAAGGAGGATGTCTGTTTCATAGGAATTGTGGCTTGGCAGAAGTTAGCTGAAAGCTGTAGTAGATTTTTAAAAAAGGGAAGTGCGGTTTTAGTGGAAGGGGAGCTGAGGAGCAGATTCAAAGAGAACGAGGATGGCACCAAAAGGAATTTAATCGAGATCCGGGCTTTCCAGGTTCAGTTTCTGGATAAGAAAACGGAGACTGTACCAGTGGGGGAAACCATTTTCCCTGATTTTAAGTTTCCAGGAGAGGATAACCTATCCGGACTGGGAAGCACCCTGGATAACCTGTAAAAGGAGGAAAAACTAAAAGTATGTTTGACGATCTGGAAAGAAAAAGAAAGAAGACCTGTCGCTTTTGCGAGGACAAGTCGAAGGTAATCGACTACAAAGATGAAAGGCTGTTAAGAAGATTTATCACCGATCGGGGAAAGATAATTCCCAAGCGGATAACCGGGAACTGTGCACATCATCAGAGGGAGATAACTATAGCAATAAAGCGTGCCCGGCATATAGCCCTTCTTCCTTTCACCACCGAGATCTATAGATAAAAGGTTGGAAAAAATGAAGATTATTTTGAAAGAGGATTTGGAGAGTTTGGGAAAATGCGGGGAGGTCATCCAGGTAAAGGATGGCTATGCCCGGAACTACCTCTTCCCCAAAAACTTAGCTATCCCGGCTACCAAAGGGAACTTAAGCTCAATTGAGGAGATCACCCGGCAGAAAAAGTTCCGGGACGAGAAAAAGAAAAAAGGGGAGGAAAAGCTCAAATCTGACCTGGAGAAAATCTCCATAACCGCAGAGGTTAAAGTAGGAGAGGAAGACAGGGTTTTCGGCTCAGTCACCTCTCAGGACATAGCCGAGCTTTTGAAAGAGCAGGGGTTTGAGATCGATAAAAGAAGAATAGACTTGGAGGAGCCGATTAAAGCTCTGGGAGTCTACACGGTTCCGGTAAAGATTCACGGGGACGTAGTGGCGAATTTAAAGCTGTGGGTGGTCAAACAAAGCGAGGAATAGTCTCTGGTTCTTTGGATTTGTAGAAAGGACAAGAAGTCTATATGCGAGAGGTAAAGATAAATGGACTGGCTTTGGATATGACCACCAACTCTCCGGTTATCATCCTGGCTCCTCTGGATTCAGAGGAGCTTCTTCTACCTATCTGGATAGGTCATTTTGAAGCCTGGGCAATCGGTATGGAGCTTTCCGGGCTTTCCTCCAACCGTCCACTTACGCATGATCTTTTGAAGTCTTCTATCGAGTCCTTAGGCGGCAAAATCCTCAAAGTTGAGGTAACCAAACTGGTCAACCAGACTTTTTATGCCACAATCTATGTGGAGATGGACGGCACGATAAAGGAGATAGATGCCCGCCCTTCAGATTCCATTGCCTTGGCTTTAAAAGCCAAAGTGAAAATCTACGTGGCGGATGAGCTTTTCCAGATGAAAAAAGGGGACGGGAAAACTCCCGGTGTAACTGATGCGGAATCTTTAAGGGAAAGGCTGAGAAGGATTAATCCGGAAGATTTTGGAAGATATTCCCTTTAAAACTTTTTTATTTTATCCTCACGGGGTTCTTCTTTATGAAATCGACTCAACTAAAATTCAAATCCTTAAAGAAATCCCTTAAAAAAATGGGAAAGGTTTTGATCGCCTTTTCCGGGGGCGTGGATTCCTCTTTTTTATTGAAAGTAGCCCTGGATACTCTGGGCAAGGATAATGTCTTAGCTGTTACGGCTGATTCAGAAACCTATCCTCGCACAGAGCTTAAGGAGGCTTCTGACCTGGCAAGAGATTTAGGTTTAGATGGAAAGCATCGGATAATCAAAACCTCTGAGCTTAAACTCAAGAGCTTCCGGAAAAATCCGGCTAATAGATGCTACTACTGCAAATTTGAGCTTTTCTCTAAATTGAAAAGAATCGCCAGAGAAAATAAAATCACTTATGTCTTAGATGGCTCAAATTACTCAGACCGGGACGATTTCAGACCCGGCAGAAAAGCTATAAATAAGTTGGGAGTAAGAAGTCCGCTTCTGGAATTAGAGTTTACTAAAGGGGAGATCAGGAGTCTTTCCAAAAAGCTAAATCTTCCGACCTGGAACAAGCCAGCTTTTGCCTGCTTATCTTCCAGGATACCTTATGGTGAGAATATAACTCTGAAAAAGCTGAATCGAATTGAGAAAGCTGAGGAGTACCTGAGAAGCTCAGGCTTCAGCCAGCTAAGGGTTAGAGACCATCAGGGCATTGCCCGGATCGAATTGGAAGCAAAAGAGCTGAAGAAATTGATGAATCGGAATTTGAGACAGAAAGTGTATCAGAATCTAAAAGGTTTAGGGTTTTCCTATGTAACCTTGGACCTTTTAGGTTATAGAACCGGAAGTATGAACGAGGTTTTAAAGAGGAAATAAGTCTTGGAGGAAAAAGAAAAAAGAGTAGCTTTAAAGATATTCTTTGACGGCAAATGGAAAGAGATCACTTATGAGGAGCTTTGCCTGTCAAACAATTTAGCCCAGGAGGCGCTGGTTACACTTCTGGTGAAAAAGAAATTAATCGACCCTAAAGAATTGATGGAGATGATAGCCAAGATAAGGAAGGAAAGATATAAAACCCCGGAGGATAGAAAAGAATAGATGGAAGCAGCCGAAAAAAACTTTACGAGCCCTGGCCAAGTTTTAAAATGGATTGACCATCCATTGAAGAAAAGCAGGAAAAACCTTCTGATAGTTGTGCTTTTTCTCATCCTTGCGCCGACTGTAGTCTTTTTCTCAACCAAAAGCATTTTCTTCCTCTTCCTTTCTATTATTTTTCTGCTGGGCTCGCTCTCAACGTTTTTTTTGCCGACGACCTATGAGTTATCCGAGGATAGCCTAAAGGTGAAATTTTTTTTCAATACCCGAAAGATGGAATGGGGAAAATATCGCAGTTTTTACGTGGACAAAAATGGAGTTCTGCTTTCCCCTTTTGAAAAGCCATCCAGGCTGGAGAATTTTCGCGGAATATATCTAAGGTTTAACCAGAATAAAGATGAAGTTGTGAATTTCATTAAACAGAGGATAAAAAGCTAAATGCCTTTCAGACACATCTTCTCCACTCAGCCCAAAGGAGCCAAGGAAGAAAAAGGGCTTACCCCTGAACAGCAGGAGATTTTGGACAAGATTGCCAAAAAGGTGGTCCTGTGGAAGATGTCGATTCCGGCGATCCTTTTTCTGGAGTCTGTAAAACCCTTAAATTATATTGGCTCGCAGATGTTAGTTTTTTTCGAGCCTTTTGTCCAGACCCTTTTCTCCTGGAAAGAGTATGATGAGTTCAGAAAGATAATGGAAGAGAGGGAAAACGTCGAAAGGCTAATTCAGGCAATAGAAAAATTCGACGCTGAGGCTTTAGCTAAGGAAAAAGAAGATAAAAAAAGAAGGAAAGAGGAAAGGAAAACAAAAGGCAGAAGAACCTTGTGGCAGGTAATTTCGGGAAGGGAATAAAGAGTATTGGAGTGTAAACCTTTAGGTTTACCAAAGATGGAGTGCATCCAAATGGATGACCCTGTGCCTGGCGTCCGCCTTAGGCGGACCGACCCGACGGCAGAATGTAGCGTCGGGCTTTATGCCTGACGACCAAATGGAACCAAGCAAAACGTCGGGGATTAACCCCGACGCCACGTAAGATGGAGTGCGAACCTTTAGGTTTGCCGAGATGAAAAGGTAAAGCTAAAGCTTTACACTCCAGTAAAGTCATAAAGGAGTTCTATGAAAGATTTAAAACCTGAAGATATCAATGTAATCGTAGCCACCGATTGCGGAAGCACTACTACTAAAGCCATTTTAATCGAGAAAAGAGGAGATGAATACCGTCTCATTGTTCGGGGTGAAGCACCGACTACAGTTGAGGCTCCTTTTGAGGATGTGACTATGGGGGTTTTGAATTCTGTAGCAGAGGTAGAGGAGCTGTCCAACAGGAAGATTCTGGATGAGAAAGGGGCAATAATCTCACCTGCTAAGGGGAATGTGGGCACTGATATTTATGTCTCCACATCCAGCGCGGGCGGTGGCTTGCAGATGATGGTCGCTGGCGTGGTCAGAAGCATGACCGCAGAAAGCGCAGAAAGAGCCGCCTTAGGAGCAGGCGCCATTGTGATGGACGTTATAGCATCGAACGACAAAAGGCTTCCGCATCAGCAGATTCAAAGAATAAGGCATTTGAGACCGGATATGATTGTGCTTTCTGGAGGAATCGACGGTGGCACAACCACCCACGTGGTCGAATTAGCTGAGCTTCTTTCTGCTGCAGACCCAAAACCCAGGTTAGGTATAGGTTATAGACTCCCGGTCATCTACGCAGGAAATATCGATGCACGTGAAGCCATAAAAAATACTCTCGGAGATAAAGTCGATCTGACCATAGTCGATAACATACGCCCGGTTCTGGAAAGGGAAAACCTCTTCCCTGCCCGGGAGAAAATTCACGATTTATTTATGGAACACGTTATGGCTCAGGCACCCGGTTATAAAAAGCTTATGACCTGGACCGATGCCCCGATTATGCCCACCCCCGGTGCAGTTGGTTTGATTATGAAGAAAATAGCAGACGAAGAGGGGATCGAGGTGGTGGGTGTGGATATTGGCGGTGCTACTACGGATATCTTCTCCGTGTTTAAGGGGACATTTAATAGAACAGTTAGCGCCAACTTAGGAATGAGCTATTCTGTATCGAATGTCTTCGCTGAGGCTGGCTTAAATAATGTGATGAGATGGGTTCCTTTTCACATGAACGAAAGGGATTTGAGAAACCGGGTTAAAAACAAGATGATCCGGCCAACCACCATCCCCCAGACCATGGAGGAGTTGATCTTCGAACAGGCAATTGCCAAAGAGGCATTGCGCCTTGCCTTTATCCAGCATAAATCTTTTGCCACGGTTTTAAAAGGGATCCAGCAGCAGAGGACCATAGCCGATGCCTTTGCCCAGACCGCAGGTGGTCTGACCCTGGTGAACATGATGACGTTAGATATGCTCATCGGTTCTGGTGGGGTCTTATCCCATGCACCCAGAAGAGATCAGGCTGCTTTAATGTTAATAGACGGATTTATGCCGGAGGGGGTAACCAGGCTATCAGTAGACAGCATCTTCATGATGCCCCAGCTCGGGGTTTTGTCCACTGTCCATACCAAAGCCGCAGTTGAGGTCTTCA
>MEWM01000111.1:18501-20540 GCA_001775355.1 candidate division Zixibacteria bacterium RBG_16_43_9
AGTCGATTACAGCTCTACGACCCGTAGGGAGGAAAAAGAGATTTTAAAATATAAATTTCATATGCCCAATGGCGAAACAATCGAAGGCACTTTAAAATATGCAGAGATGAAAAAAATCCCCTTAGGCTTTGACGAAAAAGAGATTCCGTTAAAGGCTAAAGCTACTTTAGAGCCGCTTAGAGGTTTTGACGTCGGCGCCGGAAAAGGAACCAAGGTGGAGAAAGAGATCTCCGGCGGCGTTACCGGAATTATTTTAGATGGCAGAGGAAGACCATTTAACGTGCCAGTTGATGATAAAATCAGAGTGCAGAAACTAAAAGAGTGGATGATAGCGTTGGATATATATCCTAAGGAAGCATTGGAGAGGTTATAGAGAAGTCCCCTCTCCCCTTGTGGGAGAGGGATAGGGAGAGGGTTACCCTCCCTTTATCCCTCCCATCAAGGGAGGGAAATAGGAATTGAATTCTAAAAGGAGTTTTTATGGGTCACGCATATACCCCGGGTTTGAAAGTAACTGAAAAGCTTTTAGTCACCAAGAAAAGAATTTTACCTTTAAAGGGCGAGGTCTTAGTAAAAGTCGGTGATAAGGTAACCCCGGACACAGTGGTTGCCAGGACCAACCTGCCTGGAAACGTTGAGCCGATTAACATCGCCAATATCTTAGGGCTTCCGCCAGAGGATGTGCCTGAGCATATGCTCAGGAAAGAAGGGGAAAAAGTTAAGGAAAACGAGGTGATCGCCAGGAGCAAAACCTTCTTTGGACTTTTCTCCTCAGAATGCAAGTCAAAATCTGAAGGGACAATCGAAAGTATCTCCTCCATTACCGGGCAGGTTCTGATCCGGGGAAACCCTATCCCGGTAGAGATAAAAGCTTATCTGGAAGGAGAAGTGGTGGAGGTCTTTCCGAAGGAGGGTGTTTCGGTCAGCACCTGGGGCTCATTCATCCAGGGGATCTTCGGTATCGGCGGGGAGACTCACGGAGAACTTAAAATTGTGACCAGGGATAACACTGAAGTGCTGACTGATAGCCTGATTGATAAAGAATGTGCTGGCAAGGTGATTGTAGGCGGAAGTCTGGTTACCAGCCCCGCGATAAAAAAAGCAGTCTCAGTTGGAGCAAAGGGGATCGCCATAGGCGGGTTTGATGATAAGGATTTGAGGGAATTTTTAGGATATGATTTAGGAGTAGCTATTACCGGCTCAGAGGAATTAGGTATAACTCTGGTAGTGACCGAAGGGTTCGGGCAGATAAATATGGCAGAAAGGACTTTTGAACTACTTAAATCCAAACAAGGAAAAATGGCTTGCATAAATGGAGCCACCCAGATAAGAGCAGGCGTTATCAGGCCTGAGGTGGTGATACCTTTTGCCGGTGATATTCACCAGAAAATCGAGACAGAGGTATTTGAAAACGTCGGTTTGCAGATCGGCAGCCCTATCCGCGTAATCCGCGAGCCTTATTTCGGCAAATTAGGTGAGGTAGTTGGTCTTCCTTCACCTTTACAAAAACTTGAGTCAGAATCATCTGCCCGGGTTTTAGAAGTCGAATTCGCAGATAAAAAAAGAGCGATAATCCCCAGGGCAAATGTGGAGATGTTGGAAGAATAAATAGCAAATTACCTCTCCCCTTGTGGGAGAGGGTTAGGGAGAGGGGGATTTAATTCTATTGTGTCATTGTGCCTGCCAGGTCCCCTGACCTGGCAGGTTTCCAAGTCGTGTGAGGGAACCCGACTGACACTGGAAGCTTTATCAAAAGGTAAACCTGAAGGTTTACACTCCAAATCTGGTAATCCCGCTTTGCCCTCAAGGCGGGATTATTTATATAAAAACTTGGGTCCGGGCAGGAGTTGCACTCCTGCCCGTTAGATTTTTGCGACCATGAATCTGTAATCCCGTAGACGGGGCTCCCAGCCCCGCAAAACTTTTTCTGAGTTTGCAAGAAATTCCTTGACTAAAGAAACTTATTTGGTAAATTAAATGCCGAAACGAAGAACCCTTTAATGCCCGGAGGTTCTTTCTGAAGGAAAGGATTATTCTAC
>MEWM01000112.1:0-2119 GCA_001775355.1 candidate division Zixibacteria bacterium RBG_16_43_9
GATGTAGTCCGGGGGGACGTAATACTCTGGCTGAGAATACCCTAAGTAACCATATTGCATATACTTCAGATAGATGTCATACCTGCCATCTCCACCATTAGGGCCCGGAGAATAAAGGTCGCTGGGTGGAGCAAGATAACCCAGGCTGTCAACTTCCTTAGTCCAGACGGAATCAGCAATCCCTCCTATGAAAATAACATACAGCGGGACACCTGAGGAATCAACCACATGCGATTGATAAACCGAATCTATAGTTGTGGTGACGTAATGGATTTTGAAATGACCACTGGGAGTATTATAGGTTTTTTCAACAGCGGGGAAAGAGTAGGTCGGACGTTGAGGCATTATTAAGGAAAGCTCCTTTTGTGCCTCGAGGCTGAGCTGGCTTTTGTATCCTGGAATCCACACGAAAGCCGGCGTAGCGCAGACCGGATGAAAATCTTGTGGCAAGCTTTTTGGAGTTGAAACTGCAGGAGTCAAGACCTCTTTTATCTTCTGAATAAGGTTTTCCTCACCCGGAATCTTTGCCTTAGCGTCGGTGAGAAAAATACCAAATCCAGTAAGGAAGACTGCAATTGTCCAGACAAGCCTCTTCATCCTTGCTCCTTTTTAAATTCGGTTAAATAGTAGCGTCCGATTTTAAACCGGACGCATCTATACGACCCAAAAGGGTTGCACTACGAAGATATACGAAAACCGACGCAGGAATCCAGCCCTTGCTCCAGCGATAACCCTTCTTCCGTCTTACATCTTACTTCTCACGTCCTACGTCTTACTCGAACTTACTCTTTCTTCTCCGTACCTTCTTGCAGTTTCTTTATAAAGGGAGTGAAAAGGTCAATCGGCACCGGGAAAAGGATAGTGGAGTTCTTTTCTGTTGCTATCTCAGTTAAAGTCTGCAGAAATCTCAACTGTATGCCAGCCGGAGTTTTGCCGATGATACCGGCGGCCAGGGCTAATTTCTCCGCGGCCTGGTATTCACCTTCAGCATGAATAATCTTAGCTCTCCTCTCCCTTTCCGCCTCTGCCTGCCGGGCGATTGCCCTCTGCATCTCCTGAGGCAGGGCAACGTTCTTCACCTCTACCACTGAAACTTTAATCCCCCAGGGCTCGGTCTGGTCATCGATTATCTTCTGCAATTGCTGATTAATCTTCTCCCGGTTAGACAGAAGATCGTCTAACTCCACCTGTCCTAAAACACTCCTTAAAGTAGTCTGGGAGATCATCGAGGTTGCATAAAGGAAATCTTCAACCTCGACAATAGCTTTGCTGGCATCTATCACCCGAAAATAGATTACTGCATTAACCTTAACCGTTACGTTATCCCGGGTGATTACATCCTGAGGTGGCACATCCATAGTCACAACCCTCAAACTGACCTTAACCATCCGGTCAACTATCGGTATCAGCAAGATCAGACCAGGACCTCTGGTGCCCATCAATCTTCCCAATCTGAAAATTATCCCTCTTTCGTACTCTCTTAAGATCCTGATGGCATTAGCTAAGATAAACAAACCGATGATGATCAGAGTCAAAATTCCTGCACCTGCCATAACTCCTCCTTTTTAGGTTTTGGTTACTTTTAGTACTAAGTTTTCTATCCCTATAACTTTCACCTTCTCCCCTTTTTCTATGCCGCTGCCCTGAGGGTCACATTCTGCTTTCCACAGCTCACCTCGAACGAAAACATATCCCTCAGGCTTGAGCTCTGTCCTGGCTTGACCGATTTTCCCGATCATACCCTTATCCCCAGTAGTCACCTTCTTCATCTGAGCTTTTAACCCTAATCCAACCGCAAAGAGGAAAAATAAAGCAGTCCCAAGAGTCACAGTCACAACTACCGTCAGGGAGACCCGCATGTAGGGCTCAGGCGAATTTATCAGCATCAGAGAACCTAAGATCATAGAGATTATACCTCCTATGGTTAAAAGCCCGTGGCTCACCACCTTGACCTCAGCGATAAAAAGGATTATTGCCAGGATCATCAAAAGTATTCCGGCATAATTAATCGGAAGAGCCTGAAAAGCAAAAATGGCTAAGATCAAACAGATTCCCCCTACCACGCCGGGAAGGATCGACCCTGGATTGGAAAGCTCGAAGAAAAGCCCCCACATCGCCA
>MEWM01000112.1:2228-5548 GCA_001775355.1 candidate division Zixibacteria bacterium RBG_16_43_9
TTCTCGCCTGAGGGTAACTCAACTTTTCTCCCATCGATTTTATCCAGCAGATCTCTGACATTATTGGCTACCAGGTCAATCACGCTATCTTTAAGTGCCTCGTATTCGGTTATGGAAACGCTCTTGCGAACAGCTTGCTCTGCCCAGTTGGCGTTTCTGCCTCTTTTGGTGGCAATACTTTTGATATAGGCAACCGCATCATTGGTAACCTTCTCCTGCATAGTCGAATCTATTTGCCCGCCAATGCTGACAGGATGAGCCGCCCCGATATTAGTCCCGGGAGCCATGGCTGCAACGTGAGCGGCTAAAGTTATAAAAACCCCGGCCGAGGCAGCCCTTGATCCAGATGGACCCACATAGATTACCACTGGCACATCAGAATTTAAAATATCCCTGGTTATCTGACGCATCGATTCATCCAGACCTCCAGGGGTATTCAATTCTATTACTAATGCCTCTGAGCCATCATCTGATGCTGATTTAATTGCATTGGTGATGATCCTGGCAGTGATTGGACTAATCGCACCATCGATAGTGACCAGGTCCACACTTTTGGTGGCAGAGAAAAGCAGGCTAGCAAAAGATAATATTATTATCAAGATATATACAAAGGTTCTTTTCTTCATAAAGGATTCCTTTAAAAATTAATCACCTGAACTAAAATATCTAAATCTTAAAAAAATAGCAACAAGAAACTTCCTTTTTCTCGTGAAAAAAGATTTCGTAGGCAAGACGAACGTCGGGCATAAAGCCCGACGCTACGTCATCTTTTACTTTATTTCTAATACCTACCACCTATCACCTTTTTCTTTCCCCAGCACCCTCTTATCCCCTTCTCTGCGGGTAATCCCTAACTCATCTAATTTCTCTAAGATCGGGACAGCATATTTGCGGGTGATATTCAGATGCTCTCTTATCTGGCTCACGGTCGAAGGTCCGTTTGCGGAAATAAACTCTTTGATCTTTTGAGTAATCTCCTCAAAATCCTCTTTCCGATAGAGGATACCCTCTTTCAACTCTACGAGTTTTCCCTGCTGAAGCAAGTAGATCAGGATTTTCTGGTAATCCGGATTTCCCTCCAAAAGCTCACTTTTGGTTGGAGGGGAAAACCGGTTTTCTTCGAACTTTTTCAAGATAGCCTGAGCTAAAGGAGATTGTTTCTCCGCCAGTTGAGGACGATGTTCTGGCAGAGCCAGATAGTTTTCTTTCTGGATCAACTTGGCAGTTGAAAGAAGATATTCTACCCCTTCAGAAATCAGCTTTTCTTTGAACTGAAGCTTTGCAGACAGGTCTGAAATCCGCAACCCATGAGTGAAGGGTTTATCCGAATGCTCTTTTTTTACTCTCTCCAGAATCTGATTCAGAAGTCTCTCCCATCTGGCTTTATCTATGACCATATTCTTTTTGATCACCAGTTCTTCTCTTCCCTCCAGCAGAGCCAGGGCAGACTCGATCTCCTCTGAGCCGAAAATAGAGGCTTTAAAGAGTTCCTCTCTGATGAGGAAATCGACCTTTTTAAGCTCAGTTAAAATCAGCTCTGATAAATCTAAATTCTCTCTTCGACTCAAGAATGCAACAAGCTCTTTATCTTTTCTCTTAAGCCTTGACGGAAAGACATCCAGGACCAATCCTCCTCCCAGAGTTTTCGGCGGTGAGGGCAGCCTCAGGATGAAATGATCGCCTACTCTGGCTAAGACTGGTTCTTTTAATTTAAGTCTGGCAAATCCAGTCTGGCCAGGCTTTAGCAGGAGTTCAAAATTTTGAGCCGGTTGATTTAAAAGAATCACCCTTCCGCTAATCTCTGAAGTTCCTAACATAAAAAGAACCTCCGAACCGTTTTTCAAGCTAAAAGGAGCATCCGGAAGTACCGTGACTTTAACGTCCAGAAAATTAGTGAGTATTGCCGTCCCTGGATTGATCACCACGTCGCCCCTTTTTATTTTCTCTTTTTCAACACCGATCAAGTTCATAGCTACTCTGGTCCCAGGACCCGCGGACTCGACTTGCTTTTTGTAAGTCTGGAGATTTTTTATTCTGGTCTTTATCCCTTCAGGTGCGATCTCTACTTCCTGCCCGACTTTAAAAGAGCCGTCGATCAGGGTGCCAGTGACAACTGTTCCCATTCCGGACATAGTGAAAACCCTGTCAATATAAAGTCGCGGCTTACCTATATCTTTTCTCACCTTTAGCCGACCAATGAGGTTTTGAATCTGCTTGTTCAACTCCTCAATTCCGGTTCTCTGGATAGCTGAGGCTCTGACCACAACTGCTTTTTCAAAGGGTGTGCCCTTGAGCTTATTTTTTATATCATCTTCTATCAGATTTAGCCAATCCTCTTTTACTAAGTCGATCTTGTTGATAACCACAATCCCCTCTTTGACTCCCAGAAGCTCTAATATCTCTAAATGCTCCTGAGTCTGGGGCATCCAGCCATCATCTGCGGCAATCACCAGAAGTGCAGCATCAATTCCGCCCACGCCAGCAATCATATTCTTGACAAATCTCTCATGTCCGGGAACATCCACAATCCCAACTTCAGTTCCATCCGGCAGAGAAAGCCAGGCAAACCCCAGATCGATGGTCATCCCTCTTCTTTTCTCTTCTGGCAATCTATCCGGATCGATTCCGGTCAAAGCCTTAACCAGAGCGGATTTGCCGTGGTCAACGTGTCCTGCAGTTCCGATTACGAACATAAGAAGAATCCATCGTCCAAGAGTCCGTCATTGCGAGTCCTGCCAGAGGCGGGGCGAAGCCCAGATGGGCTTCGTCGCCCCCTACGGGGACTCCTCGCAATGACTGGATTCCAAGTGCTCGTCGGGTCCCCTGACCCGACGCTAAAAAGACGAGATGTTTTAACCTGCCAAGTCAGTTCCGTCAACAGCGGAATGGCAGGCACGAAATTTGTAGAGACGCATCGTATGCGTCTCCATTTTTTCTGGGCGACCCTGAAAGGGTCGCACTACGAAACCCCTCGTCGGGCGTAAAGCCCGACGCTACGTGCTTCCATTTTTCCCTTCCCACCTCTGGAGGTCTAAAGACCTCCGCTACATGCCCAGCACTTTTCTTGTGCCTTGTACAATCAACTCGTCCTGTTCAGGGAAAATCGTCCTTAAATCCAGGACAAATCTGTTTTTTTCAATCCGTCCGATTATTGGGAAATCCAGACTTCTGAATCTCTCTGCTAAATTCTCTGGAGTAATTGAGGAACTCAGACATAATATGATAGTTGGAAGAGTCTCGCCTGGAAGCGAACCACCACCTACAGTGCTCTTGCTCTCTTTCAGAGAAGCAGAAATCCCGAATGCGCTCAGCCTGGCTGA
>MEWM01000112.1:5564-5817 GCA_001775355.1 candidate division Zixibacteria bacterium RBG_16_43_9
TTTCTCAAGACATCTAAAGAGGCAGAAATCAACCTCCATGCAGGTATCTTTTCTTCTTCTTTTTTAAGATAACTCAAGATAACCTGCTCCAGACCCGCGATAACCATCTTATCCACTCTTAGAGCACGATACAAGGGATTTTTCCTGAGCTGGTCGATATATTTTTTTCTCCCGACTATGATTCCGGCTTGAGGTCCTCCCAATAGTTTATCACCTGAAAAACAGACCAGGTCCACACCTGAAGAGATCCCCT
>MEWM01000112.1:5833-7765 GCA_001775355.1 candidate division Zixibacteria bacterium RBG_16_43_9
TAACCCGAAGTTTTCAGTAAAAGGGACAGCCCCACTTCCCAAGTCCTCAACCGTTATCAGGCGATGCTTTCTTCCTAAGGTAACTAATTCATCAACTGAAACTTCCTCCACAAATCCCGACATCCAGAAATTACTCTTGTGCACTTTTAAAAGGATTTTTGTATTTTTATTTATTGCTCTCTGATAATCAGAAAGTGAAGTGCGGTTGGTTGTCCCGACTTCTTTCATAATCGCTCCGCTCTCATTCAAAATATCCGGTATCCGAAAACCCCCGCCTATCTGAACAAGTTCACCCCTGGAGATGATGACCTCTTTCCCTTTAGCTAAGCCTGAGAGAATAAGAAGAACTGCAGCCGCATTGTTATTCACCGCTAAAGCAGCCTCAGAACCTGAAAGCTCGCAGAGCAGTCTTTCTAAGAAGGTTGTCCTTTCCCCTCTTTTCCCTTTCTTAAGGTCATACTCTAAAGAGGAATAGTTAGTGCTTACTTCAGCGATATGCCTTAAGACGTCCTCGCCAATAGGGGCACGCCCAAGATTAGTGTGGATTATCACACCAGTTCCATTTATGACTGGTTTTAAAGTGGAGGAAGATAAAGCTTCTAATTCCTCGATAATTCTTGTAATAATAATTTCCCTTGAAATGCTAAAGGCTCTTTTACTTAATTCTTTCCGTATTTGGTCTACTATTTTCCTGCTGACTTGGGTTACCAGAGGCCGGGAGAGTGAAGAGATATATTTCCGTAGCCCCTCAGATTGCAGAATCTCCTCGATGCTGGGAATCTGCCTGAGTTTCTTGCTTTTTACCACTCTACTCTTATCCTGCATTTTTTATCTTTGATTATCTCACCCACGATGGAGGAATTTTTAACCCCTCTTTTTTCCAGGGAGCCCAAAAGCTTTTGAGCTTTACTTTTTGAAACGCTGATCAGAAGCCCTCCTGACGTCTGTGCATCGCACAATATTAATTTTGCTTCTTCACAGATATCTTTTCCCCAATCAACCTTGCCTTCCATAAAATTCCGGTTGGATAAAGTTCCCCCAGGAACGATCTTCTGCTCAGCCAACTTCCAGACGTAATCGAGAACCGGTATATTAGACAAATAAATCTTTGCTCCAACACCGGAGGCAGAAGTTATCTCGCAAAGATGCCCTAAAAATCCATAGCCGGTGATATCAGTACAGGCTTTTACACCATATTCCACCATAACCTCTGAAGCAGTTTTATTCAGCTCGCTCATTACCTTCACAACCTCTTTAACCATTTCTGGTGATGCCTTATCTCTTTTAATGGCTGTAGTGATTATCCCGATACCTAAGGGTTTAGTCAGGATAAGCAAATCCCCGGGCTTTGCACCAGCATTACTCACAATTTTTTTAGGATGAATTATCCCGTTCACGGAAAGCCCGTAAATCGGCTCTTTGGTTTTCAGGGTATGTCCTCCAATTATCGATATCCTGGCTTCTTTAGCTTTATCTGCTCCTCCTTTTAAGATTTCTTCTAAGACAGATAAAGGCATAACCTCTTTTGGATAACCTACGATATTCAAAGCTGAGATCGGTTTTCCTCCCATAGCATAGATATCGCTCAAGGAATTGGCTGCGGCGATACGGCCATAGTCATAAGGATCGTCCACTACCGGTGGGAAGAAATCCACAGTTTGCACCAGGGCTAAATTTTCAGTCAGTTTATACACCCCGGCATCATCCACGCTGTTATAGCCTATCAGCACCCGGTTATTTTTAATCTTTGGCAGATGACGCAGAACCTGCGTCAGGTCCTGAGGACTGCATTTTGCCGCTCAGCCAGAACTTGACGCCAAGGTGGTCAATCTGATTTTTTGCTTTTTCTCCATATTTGTTAAAAAGAGTACTTCCTTTCCCGTCGAGTCATGGGACTCGACGGTCACGAAAAGTTTTCGATTCAACTTCCCT
>MEWM01000112.1:7794-11176 GCA_001775355.1 candidate division Zixibacteria bacterium RBG_16_43_9
AGGGGTCACCCTCCCTTGTTCCCTCCCATCAAGGGAGGGAAAATTTAGAGCGTCGGGCAAGGGTGCCCGACCTACGGTTTATCGGCTTCTCTCACCCTCGTAGGCAGGGCTCCCAGCCCTGCGAATAAGGTACCTTACTCTTGTACTTGCCAGGTCCCCTGACCTGTCAAGTTTCCCGTCGGGTCAGGGGACTCGACGACCACAGAACAGTCTTACCTCTAAAATTGGCGGAAGGGGTGGGAATCGAACCCACCACCCCGATTTTTGGTCAGGGACGACGGATTTGAAGTCCGCGAGGACCACCAGATCCCATCCTCTTCCTTCCGGAAAGGAATATAAAATTAACAAATTAGATTTGCAAGGAAATTATGGATATGTTTTTCCAGGGCACCCCTTCAGGGTTGCGGAAGCTTATGGTGACGCACTGCCATGCGACTCTACACACAGAAACGTCGGGCATAAAGCCCGACGCTACAGTCCCCCCGCCTTGAGGGCAAGTCCGAATTTGGATCCATAGGAGCGGGACTACCGATCTTTGAACACACGTCGGGTGTGAAACCCGACGCTACGGTTTTTTGTTCCGCCAAAAGCGGAACCCTACTACCTATCACTTAAAACCTACCACCTTTTTTCTAAATAGACCTTCCCAAAAGTTTCATCGGGTCTTGGACCGCCATTGTCTCTTTGACCATAAATGCTTCTCCATATCTGACCCCGATGAGAGAGCCGTAATAAGCCGCCCGGATTCTCATAAAGTCGAAAACATCCATTCCAGGTATGAGAACGTCTTTCCGCCCTTTCATGTCTTTAAATTGAGATTTGTAGCAGGCAACCGCTCCCAGTTTTCTTTCCAATTGCTCGGTAATATCGACAACAAAGGAACAAGCCACCTCTCTAAAAGAAGTGGAGTAGATTATCTTATAAGGACGGTGAGTCTCACCCGGAACCTTGAGCTTTGCCAGGCCTGCAAGATAGCAGGCATCATAACCTAATCTGGAACAGTTAGCATGGTCCGGGTGTCTCTGTTCCCAGTAAGGCAATATAACCAGATGAGGCTTATATTTTCTGATCAACCTGACTAACTTTATTTTATTCTCTCGCCTCAGTTCAACTCCTGAATCCGGCAATTTCAGATTTTCCCTGACTATAATCCCCATCATTTTAGCCGCACATTTAGCCTCGATTCCTCTTAACCTGGCAGAGCCTCTGGTTCCCATCTCCCCTTGTGTTAAGTCAACGATCCCAACCTTATAACCTGAATCGACTAATTTAATAAGAGTCCCTCCATAAGTTATTTCTGCATCATCCCGGTGAGCCGCAATAGCCAGCACGTCTAATTTCAATTCTTACCTCCTTTCTTAAGAAAGGTCGTAGGTTATAGGTGGTAGGTGTTAGGTTTTCCCCCTACCTCCTACGGCCTATGTCCTATCACCTTTTCGTAGTATTTTTCATATTTCGGAACAATCAGTTTAGAATCGAATTTTTCCACTGCTCTTTTCCTGCAGTTTTCTCTGAACTTATTTAATCTATTTTCGTCTGACAAAAGCTCAATCCCTTTATTAGCCATAAACCCTACATCCCCCAAAGGGCCCAAAAATCCGTTCTCTCCATCTATGACCACTTCTGGCAATCCTCCTGTTTTGGTAGCGATTACTGGAACTCCACAGCTCATCGCCTCCAAAGCCACCAGCCCGAAACTCTCCTGGTCACTTGGCAGAAGAAATAGGTCAGCTAAAGGCAGAAGATTCTCCACATAGTCCTGTCCACCCAGGGAGATAACTTTATCCTCGATACCGAAATCTCTGGAAAGGGAAAGAGCCTTGCTCAAATCCGGACCATCACCTATCAAAACCAGCTTTGACGACAGCTTCTTATCGATTAAGTGAAATATCTTAATAATGTCCTCGACTCTTTTCACTGGACGAAAATTGGAGATATGCATCAGGATTCTTTCCTCATCCTTGGCAAACTGTCTTCTCCGGGCTTGGTCCTCTCTTTGAATGAACCTCTCCGTGTCCACAAAATTCGGAATCATCTCAATCTCATTTTTTAACCCGAACTCATCCCGGGTCCTTTTTTTCAAAAACTCGGAAACCGTAGTAACCCCGTCGCTTTCCTCAATGCTGAATTTAGTAATTCCGCGGAAAGATTGGTCAGCACCCACCAGGGTTATGTCTGTGCCGTGTAGAGTGGTTATCACTTTTGGACTATGCTCCTTCAAGATGCTCTTGGCTAAAAAAGCCGCAGTGGCGTGAGGAATGGCATAGTGAGCATGCAAAAGGTCTAAAGACCAAAGCTCTGCTATTTCTGCCATTTTACAGGCTAAGCTCAAAGTGTAAGGGGGGAATTTGAAAAGAGGATAATTGGAAACTTCCACCTGGTGATAGTAAAGGTTCTCGATAAATCTCTGCAGCCTGAAAGGGGGCGAGTAGGTGATAAAATGAACCTGATGCCCTCTTTTTGCCAGCTCTATCCCCAATTCTGTGGCAACTACCCCGCTTCCTCCCGGGACCGGATAACAGGTAACTCCTATGCGCATCGAATCATCCTACCTCTATTAACTGGTGGTCAATTTTTTCGATCTCCACTTTATTATATAGAAAATCTACGAATCCAAAACCGTATTTTATCAAATAAGGTGAAAGGTTTAAAACCCTTTCCTGAAGTTTATTGTTCGGAAAAAGATTGTTTTTAGCTTTATAGACCTGCTCCTTGAGAGTCTGGTCTTTCTGCCGGTAAGCTTGAAAAAGTTTTTCACCCAATCTTTTTAACTCGTAATCGATCTTCCCTTTGGTGGTTTCCAGATTTTGTTTCAAGGTTGGCTCTGAGGAAACAAGCTCCTGTTCCAGGCTATCCAGAATTTTTAATATCTCGTTTCTTTTCTTCTCTAGAGTATTTTCCAGCGGGTCTGGAAATTTTTCTTTTAAAATCGAGTTTATCAGTATTTCCGGGTCCTGAAATAGATCGATAAACTCAAGAGAATATTTTTGAAGCACCTGCCTGATTTTATCTTCTATCAAACTGATGCTGGCACGAGGATAGACTACAGGCATCGGGATATCAAAAAAATCAAAAACGGATTTCAACTGGGCATAATAACTGACCTCGCCCGGACCTCCAATATAAGCCGCAGTTGGAAAAAGATAACTTCTCATCAAAGGAAGCAAAAGAACGTTCGGGCTCAGTCTTTCAGGCTCATTTTCAATTATATGATTTAGCTCCTCCCTGGTCAGCCTTCTATCGCTTCTCTCCACCTGGATTGACTCTCCGTTCCATTTCAAAGCGGACCTTTTGCCATCCATCTCCAGAAAGAGATTTACGGCATCTTCAGACTTGACGACCTGTTGATGGTACCCTGAAGATTCTAGAGTTTTACCAGTTT
>MEWM01000113.1:0-3461 GCA_001775355.1 candidate division Zixibacteria bacterium RBG_16_43_9
TTTTTATTTTTCTGGGAAAATTTTGCCAGGCGATGACCATCTGTGGCTACCATCTGAATATTCTCGCCTTTGGTCTGCCACAAAATCCCGTTTAGCGCTGGCCTGGTCTCATCCGTTGAAACCGCATAGATGGTCTTTTTTATCATCCTGCAGAGGTCCGGACCGGCTATCTTTATCTCTTTGGATAAATTGACTGTGGGCAGTTTGGGAAACTCATCCACTGGTAAACCTGGCAGTTTATAAACACCATGATTTATCTTAAGCTCCATCCGGTTGTCAGCCGCATTGATCTCGATCTGAGTTTCAGGCGATTCCCGGATTATATCGGTAAAGGTTTTTGCCGGCACGGTTATCTCACCTTTTTTTGTCACTTTTGCTTCCAGAGTGGTGGTCATCGAAATATCTAAATCCGTGGCCGCCAATTTGATCTTGGAATCATCCGCTTCTATGAGAATGTGCGATAAAATCGGCAAAGTAGTTTTGCTGGGGATAACGCTTACGATATCCTGCAAAGCGGAGAGTAATTTGCTTTTCAAGATTGTCAACTTCATCTCTTTCCTCCTGAAGATTTTAATTAAACATAATTATAAATAATAATTAATAATAATAAGGTGGATTTGTTGATAAGTTATAATCAGTTGAAACTAACCTCATATATTTCATCAGCTATTATTAAAATTTTTTAAACTCAGAGCAGTGGATAAGATATTAAAAACCTCTTAACTATTCAACAAAAATCTTTAGGGAACTTTTCTCCACTTTCAATCCACAAATTATGAATATAGAAAGTTGATAATCTGGTCGATCTTTAATTTGAATTCCAAATCTTTTTTCAGATTCTCAGCGATTAGATTACAGGCGTGGATTACTGTGGAGTGGTCCCTTCCTCCAAATTCAAGTCCTATGGTTTTCAGGGAGGTCTTGGTCAAACTCCTGGTCAGATACATTGCCACCTGCCGGGCTAAGGCTATCTCCTGGGTTTTTCTTTTGGAGCAGAGAGACTCCTCAGAAAGGTTAAAGCTTTCTGCCACTTTTTTCCGTATATCCTTCAGGGTTAGCTCTTTTGCTCCGTTTTTTATAACATCTCTTAACACCTCTTTAGCCAGTTCAACATTTAATTCTCTACCATTGAGAGAGGAATAAGCCAAAAGCCGGATTAATGCCCCTTCTAATTCACGTATATTGCAGGTTATGTTGTCCGCGATGAATACCGCCACATCCTGGGGCAGGCTAACCCCGTCTGACTCGTTTTTTTTCTGCAGGATGGCAATCCTGGTCTCTAAATCCGGAGGCTGGATATCTGTGACCAGGCCCCACTGCATGCGCGACAGGAGCCTCTCCTCCAGTCCTTTGATTTCTTTGGGAGGACGGTCAGAAGTTAAGATGATCTGTTTTCCGCTCTGGTAAAGCGCATTAAAGGTATGAAAAAACTGAACCTGGGTCGATTCTTTCCCTGCGAAAAACTGGATATCATCTAAAAGGAGCAAGTCCACATTCCGGTAGTAGTTTACAAATTCCTGGGTGGTATTCTTGGTGATGGAATTTATAAAATCGTTGGTGAACTCCTCGCTGGTAGCATAGAGGACGTTTAACTCTTGATATTCTTCTCTGACATAGTGTCCAATCGCTTGGGCCAGATGGGTTTTTCCCAGTCCCACTCCTCCATAAACATAAAGCGGGTTGAACTTGGTCTTTCCAGGTGCCTCAGCCACAGCTAAGGCTGCCGCATGGGCAAACTGGTTGCTTTCTCCTACCACAAAGGTATCGAAAGTATATCTTGGATTGAACCGGTTATTTTTCTGATTCAGTTTAGGTTTTTTAAGAATGGCGGCATCTTTTTTTTCGTTGTTTTCAAAATTTATTCTGTTAGAGGTCTCCCCGGTCTGATCTGAGATCAAAAAGGATAAAGGTAATTTCTCCTGCATCACCTTTTCCATAGCCTCCTGGATAAGCTCAAGATAATGTTCTTCAATCCATTCCCCCACAAATTTATTCGGAACTGCTACCTTTAATACCTTTTCCTCTGAGGGTATCCCCTTAGTAGGTCTGAGCCAGGTATTGAAACTCTGCTTTTTTATTTTCTGGCTTAAATAGCTGAGGCATTCCTGCCAGATCTTTTCGTTATCTGCGGGTATAAAATTTTGTACGAGCAATTGATTCCCCTTCACACTGTGGAAAGTTATCCACAGATGTTTATAAAGAAGTATGCTTTGTAAGGCTTGAGGTTATGAGGATCTATTTACAGGATTCCACTGAATTTTCCACAAAAATTTTTTTCGATTCCGCATACCTGTTAGAAAAGCAGGGTCTCCTCCTAGACTTATCCATTTATTAATATCTTGAGATATCCTCACCCGGTTCGTAGTCTCGAAGATAACTACCTCTTTGAACTTGTCAAGAGATTTTAGAAAAAAACTTTGGAAAAGATTTAATCCGTTTATGAACCAAAGATTAAAAAGATTTTATCTGAAAAATTCCGAGAGAATTTCAAGAATATCTCCGGGAATATTTTGTTTCAAAAAAGAACAGCCACTTATCCCCATTCAGATTAAGATGATAAGAAAAGAACTTGTCCACAGGATCCTCGAATTTGAGTCTCATTTGAGTCAACTGACCTGTGGACAAATTCGGATAAATCTCTCTTTTCTTTTTCGCTTGACTCTATTCGAGGCGGAGTATATAATAGTTAAAAAAGGGAGTGAAAAATGAAAAGAACTTACCAGCCCTCCAGGATTAAAAAGGTTAGAGACCATGGTTTCAGGAAAAGGAGCAAGACCAAAGGAGGCAGAAGGGTTTTAAAGCGCAGAAGATTGAAAAAAAGAAAAAGATTGACCGTGAAGATCAAAGGGAAATGATGAAAAAGGAGGGGTTTCCCAAATCCCTGCGAATCAAAAATAAAAAGGAATGGGATGAGGTAATCAAAAAGGGGGAACGGTTTTCCAGTCATAAGCTATTGGTCATACGCTTGAAAACTGAAGAGAAAGAAAATAAGTTTGGCGTAGCCCTGAGTTCTGGCTTGAAAGGAGCAGTTAAAAGGAACCGGATAAAAAGAATCTTAAGAGAGATACTTAGAAGAAATAAGGACAGATTTCTTTCCGGGGAGAAAGTAATCCTCATCTACAGATCTAAAGTGACAGAGATCAGTTACCATGAAATTTTAAATGAATTTTCCGGACTTTTTTAAATTCAAGAGCATTGATGTATAAAATCTTCATTTTATTAATCAGGGTTTATCAGAACACTCTGGGACTGGTTTTCCCTCCCAGTTGCAGGTTTAATCCTTCCTGCTCAGAATATTCCATCCAGGCTTTAAAAACATTTGGAGTTTCCAAAGGTACCTGGCTTTCTTTTAAGAGGATTTTGAAATGTAACCCTTTTAATCCCGGAGGATATGATCCGGTTTTGAAGACTCATTCGCATAATAAACGATAGTCTTTTAAAGGAGAAAATAATTGGATAAA
>MEWM01000113.1:3516-6984 GCA_001775355.1 candidate division Zixibacteria bacterium RBG_16_43_9
ACTGGTGGAAAAGGAGTTGCTCCTCCCAAAAAGGTGGAACAAGCTCCCATAGATACCTTAGCACGGCAGGAGAAAAAAGAAGAGGTTCCTTTAAAACCTGTAGGTGAGATCTTACTTGCCCCTTCATCGGTTCCTGAGAAAAAAGTTTACGTGGAGAATTCTTTTTATAAGGGGGTTTTCAGCACAAAGGGCGGGGTTCTGACCAGTTTTATCTTTAAAAAGTATAAATATTCACAGGGCGGGCTGATTGAAATTATCCCTGAAGATACAATCTATCCCTTGAATATATCTTTTCCAGATATAAATCTGGATTTAAGCCAGATAGATTTCGCAGTTGACAAAGACACTCTATTTTTATCTAAGTCTCATCCAGTAGATAGTTTGACTTTTAGTTTTTCAGATGAAAAAGGGTTTTTCTCAGATGAAAAGGGGATTTCTATTGTAAAAAGATTTATCTTTTTTGAAGATAAATATGATTTTCAGCTCCAGTTTGAAGTCTCTTCTAAGGATAAAAACTTAGGCAGAAGCTATCTTCTCGCCTGGGGAAGTGGAGTCAGTCCCACGGAGACGAACCTGCCTGAAGATCTTGGCTATTTTGAAGCCTCCTCTATGATGGGAGCAGAAGTAGTCAAAATCAAAAATTTCCAGCAGCCTAAGGGTTCAAATATCGGCAAAATGGAAGAGTTCAGGTCAGGTGAAACTAAATGGGTTGCTACCCGCAGTAAGTATTTCTTCGCCTCTTTAGTTCCTCTTTCCAATCCTGCAATAGGGTTTAAAGCAGAAGGGACCAGGGAGGTAAAATATATAAATGATAAGAAGTTAGAGGAGAAGAAGATAGGGGTGTCTTTAGAGATGCAGACAAGTAGAGATATTTTTCAGGATAAGTTCATGGTTTATGTAGGACCAATCGACTATCATATTTTAAAAAATTATAAAATTGGATTAGAAAATTTAGTTGACTTGGGCTGGAAGATTATAAAGCCATTTTCCCTGGCAGTCTTGTGGATATTTGTAAATCTGCATAAGGTAATTCCGAATTACGGGCTGGTGATTATCGTTTTCACCATCTTAATAAAAATACTCTTTCATCCTTTAACTCATAAAAGCGTTACCTTAGCCCAAAAAATGCAAGAGTTACAACCTAAAATAACAGCCCTTAAAGAAAAATATAAAAAAGACCCGCAAAGGATGAATCAGGAGATAATGAAGTTGTATAAAGAACAAGGGGCAAACCCTTTAGGAGGTTGTCTTCCCCTTTTACCTCAGATGCCTTTATTTTATGGACTATTTGTGGTTTTCAGAAGCACTATTGAATTAAGAGGAGCTAAATTTATTTTCTGGCTAAGTGACCTTTCTCAAATGGACAAATATTACATATTGCCTGTCATAATGGCAGTTACGATGTTCTGGCAGCAAAAGATGACCATAAAAGATCCGAAACAGATGGCAATGGTATATCTGATGCCTGTTCTGTTTTTCTTCTTATTCAAAAGCTTTCCAGCCGGACTCACCCTTTACTGGACCTTCTATAATATCCTCTCTTTAATCGAACAGTATTATATCAAGTCCAAAATGAAGCCCAAAGTGGCTATTGCATAAATTATGGACTTGTTGTCGAGGTCTTTTTGGGTTAGATTTTTGTAGGGACAGTCCGCCTCAGGCGGATGTCCCTGTCCTGACCTAATGCTGTCCCTACATTCTTAATAAACATCCAGGATATGAAAGATTCTACCGTCCGCCGCAGGCGGATCTCCAATACAGATGATACCATAACCGCTATTTCCACTCCTTTCGGAGAAAGCGGTATTGGAATTGTCAGACTCAGTGGCAAAAATTCGATATCTATAGCAGATAAAATCTTCAAAGGGGATATTTCTCCAGACAAGGCAGAAAGCCACAAGGCAAACTATGGTAAGATAATTTCTGCAGATGATGGTCAGATTATCGACGAGGTTTACCTCACGGTCTTCAGGGCACCAAAAAGCTATACCAAAGAAGACCTGGTAGAGATAAGCTGTCATGGGAGTCCATTTGTTCTTTATAGGGTCCTTCAGGAGATAATTAAATCCGGAGCAAGGCTGGCTAATCCAGGTGAGTTCACCCTTAGAGCTTTTTTAAATGGAAGGATAGACCTGACTCAGGCTGAGGCAGTTGCAGAGATAATAAAGGCGAAAACCGAGCTGAGCTTAGAGCATAGTTTAAGACACCTGCAGGGGGAGTTATCGGAAAAAATAAATCTTATCCGTGAAGAACTGATCAATATCTTAGCTGAATTGGAAGCAAGGATAGATTTTCCAGAAGAGGAGATCGAGGAGATTGATAGGTCAGTTGTTCAGAAGAAGATGCAAAAGATCGAGTCAGACATAAAAAGTTTAATTGACACCTATGAAGAAGGGAAAATTCTGAAAGAGGGGCTGAGGATGGTTATCGTGGGGAAGACTAATGTAGGGAAATCGTCTCTTCTGAATGCTTTTTTAAAAGAGGAGCGCGCCATTGTTACCCCGATTCCCGGAACGACCAGGGATGCAATCAGCGAATATACTAATTTCAAAGGCTTGCCGGTGAGATTGACTGACACTGCCGGTTTCAGATTCTCACAGGACAAAATCGAGATCGAAGGTATAAAAAGGACCAAAATCGAGATAAATAAAGCTGACTTTATACTTTTGGTGATCGATGCTTCGACTGGTGTGACAAATGAGGATAGGGAACTGGAAAAAGAGCTATTTGATTTTAGCCATATAATTGTGATTAATAAGGTGGATTTAGTCTCAGATGAAACGGTCAGAGAAATTGAGCAAAGCTTCCTCGAGAAAGCAAAGAAGATTCAAAAAATCTCAGCTCTCAAGGGAACCGGGATCGAGGAGCTTAAGGAAAAAATCGCTGACGAGGTCTTCTTTTCCAAAAAAGGACTTGACCAGTCCGCCTTCGGCGGATTAATTACTAATATAAGGCATAAAGAAGCATTGACAAAGGCAGTTCAATCTCTATCACTGGCTAAAGAAAGCCTTATGAAGAATATGAGCTTTGAATTTGTGGCTTTAGACTTGAGAGTTGCTTTAGATTCAATCGGAGAAATTGTCGGAAAAGTTGTAACTGAAGATATCCTGAATAAGATTTTTTCGGAGTTTTGTATAGGGAAATGAGAGACACAAAGATGGGGGGTTTATATGATCAAGAAGGCAATTTTGGCAACCCTGTTAGTAGAGATGAACCTAAGTAAGCATAAAAAAATGTAAGGAGGTAAAGAATGGCAGAGTACCCATACATCGCAAACGCTGCAAAGATTCGCAAGTTTTTGGAAACAATCCAAGCAGTAGGTGTTCCTCCCAAGCTCAGCATCAAGTACGTGGCATCGCTTGGGTTTAAGAGCGCAAACGACCGTCCTCTTGTTGCCATCATGAAGGCTATCGGATTCGCCTCCCAGTCAGGAGAGCCAACAGAAAGATGGAAACAATATAGGAACAA
>MEWM01000114.1:0-2946 GCA_001775355.1 candidate division Zixibacteria bacterium RBG_16_43_9
ACCGGAGTGATTATCTTAGAATGCGAAACCAATCATGATTCTTTTTCACCTTCAGAACAAGATTTCATCAGGACTTTGGCTTTTCAGACTACAGAAGCTCTGAAAAGCTCGTCCCTGAGCAAGGCGTTGGAGCATAAAGAAAATTTGATCAGCTCGATCTTAGATTCGGTTGAGGATAGGATTACGATATATGATAAGGAATTAAGAGTGATCAAAATAAATAAAGCCGGCTTGAGGTTTTTAAATCTTTCTGAGGAAGAGGTTGTGGGAAGAAGTTGTTTCGAGATAATATATCCTCAGAGCCAGCCTGAGGCCTGTCCAGGCTGCCTTTCTCTAAAAGAGAAAAAACCAATTTTTCAAGAGATCAAGTTATCTAAAGAAAACTCCGGAGAGAAAGGATTTCTGAAGGTCTGGGCTTATCCATTACTGGATGAAGGGGGAGAGGTGCAAATGGTGGTGGAATATGCTAAATTCGTGGAAGCCCAAGAACCTCTTACCGCTATAGATGCTGGGAAAAAAGAGGTCCCCAAAGAGTTCTTTAATGACCTTAACAATATCTTAGCCGGGATTTTAGGTAATGCCGAGCTGATTATGTTTCAACTTAAGCCCTATAAGGATTTCGCCACTGATATGGTCGCTGATCAGATAAGCACCATCGAGGAGCTGGTGATAAAAGGAAGCAAGCTGATCCGGGAGGTCAAGGGCGAAATCGAAGAGGTTCCGGAGAAAAAACAGACTACTACGAGAGAAACTATAACCGAGGAAAAAAAGAAAAAAGAAGAAAGATTAAACATATTAGCCATAGATGACCAGAAGATAATCCGCGATCTGCTGGAGAACATTTTGCAAGGATTGGGACATGATATAAAGGTTGCTTCATCCGGCAAAGAAGGGCTGGCTCTTTTCCAGCAGGATGGTTTTGATCTGGTGATAACCGACTTAGGGATGCCAGAGATGTCCGGCTGGGAGGTTTCTCAAAGGGTAAAGGAGATGAGAAAAGAGACCCCGGTGGTAATGATAACCGGATGGGGAGTGAGCTTCGATGCGGAAAAGATCAGGGAGTTCGGGGTGGATTACCTTTTGCCCAAGCCTTTTAAAGTGGAGCAATTGTCAAAGCTGATAGAGCAGATCAGGGATGAGAAGATAAGAAAAAGAATACAGGAATAGGTAAGGAGTTCCTGTTCCTGATACTATTTGGTTGTCAAGGTGCTCAGGGTATCTGTTCTTCATGGCTGTCACGCTTTACGCAGTTATTGTGAGTCCCCTACGGGGATGAAGCAATCTATTATGTTGTGCGGATTGCTTCGTCGTCCAAAGGACTCCTCGCAATGACAGTTAATAACCAGTTTAGTGGCAAAAAATCTGACTGAAACTTATTCTAAACAAGATTTTGTTGTAGGGGCAATTCATGAATTGCCCCTACATTTTTTTTCTTTGACAATCAGGATAAGTTTACTTAAATTTCTTCAAAAAAGGTAGGAGCATATTGCAATACGCCCCTACGGTTTCTCAGGGAAAGGAGAAACAGATGTTAGTGCAATTCACGATGTTTCCTCTGGATAAGGGGGAAAGCCTTAGCAAATATGTAGCCAAAGTAGTTGATTTGGTTGACAAAAGTGGGTTGCCTTATCAGACCACTTCTACCTGTACCTTAATCGAAGGCGAATGGGAAAAGGTCTTCGCCTTAATCAAGAAATGTCATAATACCTTGAGAAAGGAATCCAATAGAATCTACGCTGTAATCATAGTGGATGACCGCAAAGGTGCAAAGAACAGATTAAAAGGGAAAATTGAGTCGATAGAAAAGGTTTTAAAGAGGAAAATAAGAAAATAACACTCTGAAAGCTCAAAAGCTTAATCCCGCTATAGGCGGGACAAAAGTTCAAACGTGGAAGATTTTATTATAATACTGGTTACGACTTCTTCTGAGGAAGAGGGAAGAAAGATAGCTCAGGTTTTGGTTGAGAAAAGAATTGCCGCCTGCGTTAATATTATTAATGACATCGAATCAATTTACAGATGGAAAGGTAAAATCTCGGATGAAAAAGAAGTCTTACTGCTAATTAAAACCAGAAAAAAGCTGTACAAAAGTGTGGAGGGAGAAGTCAGAAAACTCCATTCTTATGAAGTGCCGGAGATAATCGCGCTTCCCATTATCTCAGGCTTAAAAGATTATCTCTACTGGATTGATTCTGAGACTTAGTTTCTGAAATGTAAACCTTTAGGGTTACCAAAAAGTAAAGCTGAAGTCTAAAGACCTTGATGGCTTTACACTTTAAGTTCGGGCAAGGGTGCCCGACCTACGAGCATGAATAATGTAAAGCTAAAGCTTTACACTCCAATCTAAATTAAACTCAAAAAATGCAATACAAAAAGTTCGCAAATATTTATGTGCTCAGGCTGGAAAGAGGAGATGAGATAGTCGATCGCCTGAGGGTCTTTGTGGAAAAAGAGGAAATCACAGGCGGGTTCTTCTATGGGTTGGGCGCGGTGAAAAACGTCTCATTGGGTTATTTTGATGTAGAGAAAAGAGAATACAAGGAGAGATCCTTTGAGCAGGAATTTGAGCTGACCAGTATGGTAGGGGACGTGGCTTTTTCAGGAGATAAGATCATCGTTCATGCTCACGTTACCCTCGCAGGAGAAGATTTCAAAGTTGTTGCCGGTCATTTGAACAAGGCTACGGTCACAGCCACCATAGAGATAGTTTTCAATCCGATTGTGGGGAAGCTCTCGAAAAAAACCGACCCGATAACAGGTCTCAACCTTATGGATTTGAAAGAGTGACAGGATGCAGCCTAATAAAATCATCACCCTGACTACGGATTTCGGCCAGGCCGGAGGTTATGTCGGAGCAGTCAAAGGAGTGCTCCTAAGAATTAATCCCCAGATCAAGATCGTTGATATAACCCACGAGATATCCCCTTTCAACATCTTGGAAGGAGC
>MEWM01000114.1:3138-7839 GCA_001775355.1 candidate division Zixibacteria bacterium RBG_16_43_9
GGGCAAGCCTTCTTCTACCTTCCATGCCAGAGATATCTTTGCGCCGGTGTCTGCTTATCTCTCCCTTGGAGTGAAGTTAGGAGAATTCGGCTTTCCGACTCAAGACTGTTATAAGTTCAAATTGCACGCTCCAGTTTACAGAAAAGATTATCTCATGGGAGAAATCATCTATATTGATAGATTCGGGAATCTGGTTACCAATATAAGTTCAGATTTAATTCGAAAAAGCAAACGAGTTCAGATCAGGATCAAAAACAAAAAAATCAATCACCTCAGTCAATATTATGAAGAAGAAAAAGAGGGCAAGCTTTTAATACTGATAGGCAGTAGCAATTTCCTGGAGATAGCAGTTAATCAGGGAAGTGCTCAGAAGCTTCTAAAAGCTAAAACAGGAGATAAAGTCAAAATTGAGAAAATCTAAGAACAAAAAGAACCAAAGAGGAAATAAGGTAAAAATAAAAATTGGTACTCAGGTTAGAGAAAGACCTTCCTGGGATCAGTATTTTATGAGCATTGCTCGCCTGGCCTCTACTCGTTCCACCTGCCTCAGGCGACAGGTAGGTGCGGTAATTGTCAAAGAAAAAAAAATCTTAGCCACAGGGTATAATGGCGCGCCAATGGGCCTGAAGCACTGTCTGGATATAGGCTGTTTAAGAGAAGAGTTGGGAATACCTTCCGGGGAAAGACATGAGCTTTGCAGAGCAACTCACGCTGAGCAGAATGCGATTGTGCAGGCAGCCACTTTTGGAGTCAGTATAAAGGACAGCATTATCTACTCAACCACCCATCCCTGCATCCTCTGTTCCAAGCTTTTAATTAATGCTGGAATAAGCAGGATAATAATTGAGGATAGTTATCCGGATGAAATGTCCAGGCAGATGCTGGATGAAGCTGGGGTGGAAATCATAATCATAGGCCAAGACACAAAGGAAAGAAAGAGGGGCGAAGGAAAGAGAAAATGAGATGTCCTTTTTGCGGAAATGAAGAGGATAAAGTAATCGATTCCCGTCCTTCTCAGGACGGAAAATCAGTCAGGAGAAGGAGGGAGTGCGAGAAATGCAGCAAAAGGTTTACCACTTACGAGTATATTGAGGACGTTTCTCTAACTGTGGTGAAGAACGACGATAGAAGAGAGCCGTTTGACCGGCTCAAGCTGCAAAGAGGAATAGAGCTTGCCTGTAATAAAAGACCGGTCAGCTCGAAAAAGATAGCTTCGTTAGTGGATGAGATAGAGGAGGAATTGCAGGGTTTATCAAAGAAAGAGGTATCCTCAAAAGAGATAGGAGAGCTGGTGATGAAGAAGCTGAAGGTCTTAGATGAGGTAGCCTACGTCCGCTTTGCTTCAGTTTACCACAAGTTCAAAGACATAAATGAATTCTTGAACGAACTTCGAAGTTTGCTGGGTTCTTAAGTATAGATATTTTTATTCAATTTCCACCTTTATTGCGGGGCGGGCTTAATTTTTATCGTAGTTCCGCTTGTCGTTGGTCTCCAGACCAACGACTTTTTCTTCGCTGGTGAAGACAACAACTAAGAGCAACAAATTCTCCTTTCTAATTTTTGTTTTATAATTATCAATTGACAAAACCTCAAAAAAGTTATTATCTTGGGTCGGTTATGAAATATTTCAGCATATCTGCTTATAATAGAGGTAAATAAATAATGCCCGGGGAGAAGGAAATGTCTTTCTTGGACCACCTTGAAGAGTTCCGTGAGAGATTAATCAAGTGCCTGGTGTCAGTGGTGATCTTCTCTGTGGTTGCTTTTTTCTTCTCAGCTAAAATGATAGACTTCATAGCCAAGCCCTTGCCCGGGGTTTATTTTATGGGACCGGTTGAGGCTCTTTCGGTCCGTATGAAAATAGCCATGATCGTAGGAGCGATTGTCAGTTCCCCAGTGATCCTTTATCAGCTCTGGCAGTTTATAGTGCCCGGACTTTTGGAAAAAGAGGTGAAAGTGGTTGCTCCTTTGGTCTTTTTCTCGACCTTCTCATTTATTGTTGGAGCTTCCTTTGCCTTCTTCATAGTTTTACCCAACATGATCAAATTCCTCCTCTCCTTTGGAACAGACAAGCTTCATCCCTGGATAAAGATTGATGATTACCTGAGCTTTATCGGATATACCACCCTGATCTTCGGAGTGGTGTTTGAGCTTCCGGTCGTTTCCTATTTCTTAGGAAAAATCGGCATTATCTCATCAGCTACCCTGAGAAAGGGAAGAAGATATGCGGTGGTCGCCATTATGATTGTGGCTGCCTTTGTCACTCCTACGCCGGATGCTTTTAATATGATGCTTTTAGCAGTGCCTCTTTACGTCCTTTATGAGATCAGCATCATCGTCCTGCTAATACAGGAAGCCAGAAAAAAGAAAAAACTGAAAGGGGAAATTCAGTGAGAAAACTCGTTATTTTTGCAGTTCTCTTTCTGGCTCTATCCCGTTCCAGCGGTTTTTCTCAGGAATTTACCAATGCCTCAGATTCCTTAAAAGATAAAGCTCTAAATGATGCCCTGAGATGCATCAAGATGACCAGAATGGATTTGACTTTCAGGAACGATTATCTGGACATAGACCCTTTCAGATTGCAGAAGATAGACCAGTTGATGAGAAACCCTCTGGAGATTTCCTTTTTCTCAGAGGAAATGGGTTCGAGTTTAGGAAAAGATAGGGTGTCTCCGCCAGGTTTACTGGAGAAAGGATTCAGATATATAGTCTCGCGGTCAAGAAAAACCCACAGCGGAAAAGAGTTTGAATTTAAAGAAGAATTCAGATTACAGTCTGAAGACAGGCTTTTTATCAAGAAAAACCTGAAGAAAATAGATAAACTGCCGGACAAATTGAGAGAAGCTGTAAGCTATATTTACCTTGGATTGCTGAAGGCAGACAGCAGTTGGCATGAGGCGTTTAAGGAGCTTTCACCCAAAGAACTTGATTCTCTAAAAAACTATTTCCCGTTCATTATCTTAGAAGATGAGAAGGATGAGTTCAAGAGCGTGGAGGAGCTGGACAAACAGCAAAAATATGAGGAAGCTCTGACCAAGGGTTTGATCCCTCTGGCTGAAAAATTCAAACTCGAGAAAGCTTATCCCGGAAATGCTTTACTATGTAGCGCGGTGCAGAAAGCTGAGGAAAGTCTGCAGGAGTATCTTTCATCCTCTCCTAAGATAAAAACAGGTAAGAATGACATACTATTATCATTGGAAACTTCTCAAGGAGGAATCCTTATAGGCGGATTTGGCTCTTCGGTCTATAAAGGAAGTCCAGGGATAATAATCGACCTGGGTGGTGATGATCAGTATAATTTGACCTCTTCCAACCATTCCACAGTCACTCTGGATTTAGGAGGGAATGACACTTATAAAGCTGAAGGAAATTATACTCTGGGTTCGGGTTTTTTCGAGACGGGGATTTTAATCGATAAATCAGGCGATGATACTTATATTGGAAGAAACTTCTCCCTGGGCTCAGGGCTTTTTGGGGTTGGAATTTTGATAGATGAGGAGGGGAATGACAGATATTTCGGAGACACTTTTGTTGAAGGAGCTGGAGGTTTTGGAGTTGGGATTCTGTCGGACGTGAGTGGAGCAGACCAGTACAATGGTGCTTTGTATGCTCAGGGGTTCGGATTTGTCTCCGGCTTCGGAGCGTTAGTCGACTCATCCGGTAACGATTCTTATTATGCCGGAGGAAAGTACAAAGACATATTGAGATACAAGGACCATTATATCAGCCTGTCTCAGGGTTTTGCCTACGGGATAAGACCGATAATGTCCGGAGGATTCGGATTCTTAAGCGATTTTTCAGGAAACGACCTTTACGTAACGGACATATTCGGACAGGGCTCAAGCTACTGGTGGGGACTTGGAAGCCTTCTGGATTTTTCAGGGAACGATAAATATATCTCGTACCAGTATGCCCAGGGAACAGCTACTCATATGACTTTGGGCTTGCTCTTAGATAAAGCCGGAGACGATGACTATATCTCGCACGGAGTATCTCAAGGATGCGGTCATGATCTTGCTTGCGGTATACTTGAAGATCAAGCCGGGAATGACAATTATCTGTCCTTTGATCTATCTCAGGGAGCTGGAAGCGCTAACGGTATCGGCATTCTTATAGATTACTCTGGGGATGATAGCTACCTGGTCACCTTGAAAAGCAATACCCAGGGTTATGGCAATCCCAGGAGAGACTACGGCTCAATCGGGCTGTTCTTGGACCTTTCAGGCAGGGATAAATATCTGGGGAACGGAGAGGACAGCACCTGGTGGACAACTCCTTCTATGTGGGGAGCGGGAATTGACGGAGAATTCAAAGCAGGGAGCAAGTAGCCTGTAGCAGGTAGTAAAACACAAGGACAAGACATGAAAATAGCCTTGGGCGCGGACCATAAGGGTTATCCATTCAAAGAGAAAGTGAAAAGATTCCTGCAGGAAACAGGTCATCAGGTTAAGGATTTCGGAACTTTTTCTGAGGAGTCAGTTGATTACCCGGATTTCGCCATAAAGGTGGCTGAGGCAGTATCGAAAGGTGAAGTAGAACGAGGGATTCTTTTCTGCTGGTCGGGTATTGGTATGTGCATCTCAGCCAATAAAGTTAAAGGAATTAGAGCGGCTTTGTGTCTGAATGAGGAGATGGCAAAGCTTTCCAGACAGCATAACGACTCCAATGTTCTCTCCCTTTCGGCAAAATTTATCAGAGAAG
>MEWM01000115.1:0-344 GCA_001775355.1 candidate division Zixibacteria bacterium RBG_16_43_9
CGTTCAACCCGGTTACCCAGATCAGATTCTCCGTACCCAAGAGAACGAAAGTGGAGATCTCGGTCTATAATATCCTGGGTCAAAAAGTCAAGACCCTCTTGAACGAGGAGATGGAAGCTGGCAATTACACCTCTACCTGGAACGGTAAAGACGAGAAGGGATATGACGTTTCCAGCGGGATCTACTTCTACAAACTGAACTCCAAAGAGTTTACTTCTACCAAAAAGATGTTACTGGTAAGGTAGAGGGGACTTAGTTAGGTTAAAAAAAGACCGTCCGTAGGACGGTCTTTTTTTTGGTGTTATTTCGTAGTGCGACCCTTTGGCTGGGGCAGGGCAAATGCC
>MEWM01000115.1:350-3367 GCA_001775355.1 candidate division Zixibacteria bacterium RBG_16_43_9
CAGCAAGTGGATGGTTAATTGTTCATAGTATTTCGTATGCGACCCTTTTCCTATGACGGATCCGCAGGACAGGGGCGCCTTTTTTTGCCAAACTGAATCTTTGCCGAACATTTTTTGATAATTTCCTCCGTCGGGTCAGGGGAGCCGACGGGCACATCAGGAGTATAATCACCCTCAAACGGGTTTGAGGGTGCCACCCATCGACTAGCAAATCAGAAATCTGGTAGAGACGCATGGCCATGCGTCTCTACGTCACTTCGTTGCCAAAACAAACCCCTGGGGGACAGGAATGGCAAGCTGAATTCTCTAAAGCTGGATTTTGTCTAGGTAATTTCCAGACGGATCCAAATGGATATGAATTGCCCCTACATTTATCTTCAATAAATCCCTTGATTTAAAAATGGACTAAATATATATTCTAACTCAGACAAAAATCTTTAAGTGTGATATGAGAAAAAATAGGGAAAAGAAAAAGGTTGTGGTTTTAGGCTCCACCGGGTCAATCGGGAGAAGTGCCCTTCAGGTTCTGAAAAGTTTCGAGGACAGGTTCGAGATATTCGGGCTTTCGGCCCATAAGAATTTTGAGTTGTTCAAAAAACAGATCAGAGAATACAACCCTAAAATGGCGGTATTGACTCAGGCAGAAAGCTACGAGAAAGTCAAGAGAGGGTACATAAATAACAGAATTAAAATAGAATTCGGCGCAGAGAGTATCAACCAGATGGTATCTTTCCCAGAAGTAGATATCGTCATCAACGCCATAGTCGGCTCTGCCGGTCTTTTACCCAGTTTTGCTACCCTACGAGCAGGGAAGACTTTGGCTTTAGCCAATAAGGAATCTTTAGTTATGGCAGGGGAGCTTCTTACCGACCTGGCTAAGAAAAAAGGCTCAGAGATTCTACCAGTCGACAGCGAACATTCTGCCATTAAACAATGCCTGCTTGCAGGGGAAAAAAACGAGGTCAAAAGGTTGATTCTTACAGCATCTGGAGGACCATTCTACTTAACTAAGAAGAAAGACCTCTCGCGGGTAACCGTGAGCGAAGCTCTTTCCCATCCCACCTGGGAGATGGGGAAGAAAATCACCATAGATTCAGCTACTCTGATGAATAAAGGATTAGAGGTGATTGAAGCTCACTGGCTGTTCGGGATACCAGCCTCGCAGATCAAGGTGATAATTCACCCGCAGTCAGTGGTTCATTCTATGGTAGAGTTCGTAGATGGCACTCTGATAGCACAGATGAGCAAGCCGGATATGAAGATGCCTTTACAATATGCCTTGCTTTATCCTGAAAGAATAGAGACCAATGATAATTTTTTAAATCTCACCCGTATAAAAAATCTCATTTTTCTGGAGCCGGATTTGGGAAGGTTTCCCGCGCTTAAGTTCTGTTATTTCGCTTTGGAATTAGGCGGTACTGCTCCCAGCGTGCTGAATGCGGCAAATGAAGTGGCAGTTGAATCCTTTTTACACCGAAAGCTCTCCTTTGATAAGATACCTATGCTGGTAAGAAAAGTTTTATCCGCACATAAAATAAAAAATAATCCAAGCCTGGAAGAGATTCTGGAAGCAGACAGATGGGCAAGAGAAGAGAGCAAGAAATTTATTCAGAGGGAGAGTAACCGATAAAAACTTAAAGCAGGCACAAAGATGATAAATGTCATATCCTTTATAGTAGCCTTAGGAATTTTAGTTTTCGTGCATGAGTTAGGACATTTCCTGGTGGCTAAAAGGTCGGGGGTCAAGGTAGAAAGGTTTTCCCTGGGTTTTCCGCCTAAGATGATAGGTAAGAAGATTGGGAATACGGAATACTGTATCTCCTGGATTCCTCTGGGTGGTTATGTGAAGATGGCTGGAGAAAATCCGGATGAAGAAAAAGAAAAATGGGAGCCTTTTGAATTTTTAGGCAAGCCAGCCTGGCAGAGAGGGCTAATAATCGTTGCGGGACCAGTGATGAATCTCCTTTTAGCTGTGGTTTTATTCTGGGGCGTGGTTTTTTTCAGCGGAAAAGAAATAGTGCATTATGAAAAGACCACCATTGGAATCGTAGGCAAAGGTACTCCTGCGGAAAAAGCCGGTCTCAAAAGCGGTGATCAGGTAATTTCCGTGAACGGAGTCGAGGTAAAGAATTTCAATGATATGGCTCAGATCATCTATAAAGAAGTGGAAAAACCGATAACCTTGAAATGGAAAAGAGGAAATGAGGTTTATGAGGCTCAGGTTACGACTATTAAAGAGAAGGTACAGGATGAGAATGGAAAAACAAAAGAGGTGGGGAAAATAGGGATAAGCCCAGAGTTTATCATTGTTCGCTTGAATATTTTTCAGGCATTTATAGAAGGGATAGGGATAACTGTTTTCATAACGGTGGAATCTGTAAAATTCTTGGTCGGGCTTTTCACTGGTGCGGCTTCTTTGAAAATGGTGGGTGGACCGATCTTCATCGCCCGCACAGCCGGGGAGACTGCGAAATTAGGTTTGGCAAGCTTTTTCTCTTTTATAGCTTTACTTTCAGTCAATCTCTCGATCATAAATATTCTTCCTATTCCGGTATTAGATGGAGGACATATACTTTTCTTGGGTCTGGAAAAATTAAGAGGAAAGCCCTTATCTTTAAAACAAAGAGCAATAATTCAACAAATCGGGCTGGCTTTTCTTCTGGTTCTAATCATCTATGTGAGCTATAATGATATTTTGAGGTGAAACATAAAAATATTTCACAGTCACTTTATTGGTGAGGGAGTAACCTGCATTCGAAGACCTATAGAAAGATATATAAAAAGACCTTGTGAAATATGACAGCTCAATGGACTGAGTAACTATTTGTGTTTCAGGCTCTTAGCAAAGGGGAATCCTCTTGAGGAGAATTTTTACCGAAAAATCTTGACATATAAGATGTAAATAAATATCTTAATAAATAGAGATAGTGAAATTATTCACATAGGTAAATTTTTGTGAAGGAGAGTTGTTTGAAAAAATATAGGGTAGCACTTTTCCTGGGATTAATTTCACTATT
>MEWM01000115.1:3484-6644 GCA_001775355.1 candidate division Zixibacteria bacterium RBG_16_43_9
AATCAAAAGCTCAATTCACAAAGATTTAACCTGCATCGACTGCCATACAGAGGTAAAGGATGAAGTCCATATGGTCAAGCCGGGCATGGTTCAGTGTGGCAGATGTCACAAAGCTACTCTTCTGGAATATCGCGAAAGTTTTCACGGGAAAAAATATATTGAGGGGATAAGGGATGCGCCCTGGTGTCAGGATTGCCATGGCTCTCACGATATCAGAGGGGAGGATGACCCCAAGTCTCTTACTTACCGCCTGAATATTCCCAAGATGTGCGATGATTGTCATAAAAGTGCTGGAATGGCTAAAAAATATCATATACCGGTTAAAGACCCATATAAACTTTATCATGAGAGTATTCACGGAAAGGCAATTGAGGAAAAAGGATTGATCGGTGCCGCTGTTTGTAATGACTGCCATGGGAGCCATTCTCTTAGAGAAGCCACAGATACTACCTCTTTAATCTATCACTATAATGTCCCTTCAACCTGCGGAAAATGCCATTATGGGCGTTATCAGATCTTTAAAGAATCGGTTCATGGTCAGTCAGTTGTGGCAAGAAATCCTAAAGCCCCAGTATGCACTGATTGCCATAGCGAACATTCGATTCAACCTCGCTGGGTCAAGACCTCTACGGTCTATCCGGCTACTATCTCCAGGACTACCTGCCCCTGGTGCCATTCAGCCGAGGAGATTACAGATAGATATGGGTTAGTTACCCAGAGGGTAACGAAATATTTAGATAGTTATCACGGTGTGGATAGCCGGGCAGGGAAAAGGCAGGTGGCTAATTGTGCCAGCTGTCATGGGTATCATGATATAAGGCCTTCAACTGACCCTAAATCTTCTATTAATCCGGCTAACCTTCCTAAGACCTGCGGCAGTTGCCACCCCAATGCTGGAGAAAATTTCGCTAAAGGGAAAATCCATATAGCCATTTCTCCTAAAAGGGACATCGGAGTCTATATCGTAAGAAGAATTTATATCGTTTTGATAGTTCTGATTATCGGAGGGATGGTTTTACACAACTCCCTGATAATCTTAAAAAGGGTCAGAGAAAAATATAAAGAGGCAAAAGAGGCAACTGTAATCCGTTTTAATCAGAGTGAGATAATTCAGCATCTTTTACTTTTTGTAACCTTCACCGTTTTAGCTATAAGCGGATTCGCCTTAAGGTTCCCGGATGCCTGGTGGGCTAATTGGATGGTAAAATCTGAAGCTGGAGCAGTTTTCAGGAGCGATATCCACAGGGTAGCGGCAGTAGTTTTTATATTGGTATGTCTTTATAACCTCTATTACATCATTTTTACTGAAAGGGGTAGGGCTCAGCTTCGAGCGATATTTTTTGTGCCCAAAGACCTATTCCTTTTAATTCAGAATATCAATTATCAGTTAGGTCTGGTCAAAGAAAGGCCCAAGTTCGACCGATATGCTTATATGGAGAAGGCTGAATACTGGGCCTTGATCTGGGGAACTATAGTTATGATTGTCACTGGCTTCCCGATGTGGTTTGAGAACTTCTTTTTACAATATATGCCCAGATGGCTTTTAAATATTTTTAAAGCGATTCATTTTTATGAGGCGCTCCTGGCTACTACGGCTGTTTTAGTCTGGCATATGTTCTTTATGATCTTTGAGCCGGAGAGCTATCCGGTTAATCTGAGTATGATGTTCGGTAAGATAACTGAAAAGGAATTGGAGGAAAAACACCCAGCTGAATATAAAAGGTTAAAAGAAAAGGATAAATTTCGTTTTGGCAGAGAAAAATAATGTTAAAAATTAAAAGAATTCCCGAAGTTTTTTTATTTTCCGTAATTTTGTTTTCTCTTATCTGGGCAAAAGGCTGGGCGCAGTTCTCCAATGCGGACTGCCTGAACTGCCACGGAGATAAAACCTTGAGTAGAATGGTAAAAGGGAAGACCATTTCACTTTATTTAGATGAGCCTTTATTCAAGAAGTCAATTCACGGTGAATTGGAGTGCACCAATTGCCATCAAAGTATAAAGGAGCTACCGCATGCGGAGAAATTGGCTTCGCCTGATTGTGGAAACTGTCATTCAGGTATGAAAGAAACAGTTTCAAAAGGTTTGCATAATCTCATCAAGGATGGGTGCTGGTCCTGTCATGGTAAGCATGATATAAAATCATCAGAGGATCCAAATTCTATCACCCACAAAGAGAAAAAAGCAGAGCTTTGTCTAAAATGCCATAAGGATAGGGAAGATGTTTTCTTTACCACCTATCAGCACAGCTCTGTAGAGTTCCCCGGCGGAGCCAAGGGAAAGGTTCACTGCTATCAATGCCATGATTCACATAGAGCCAGCCTGCCTGAGCCGGTAAAGGTATGCGGGACCTGTCACAATAAAATCTTTGCAGAATTAAATAAAAGCGTTCACGCTAAGGCTAAATTGAGAGAATTGCCCAACTGCCGTAACTGTCACTCTGAGCATAAGGTAAAAGCAGGAAAACTGGTGGATAAATTTACCCGCCTTACCCAGGAGATCTCAGGTTGTCGAGAATGTCATTCCAAAGAGACCGAGGATTATTTCCAGGGGATGCATGGGAAAGAATTCCAGAAGAAAAACCCAGATGTCCCCTCCTGCGTGAGCTGTCATGGTGCTCATGGGATCTTATCAGAAAAGGATCCAGAATCTCCGATCTTTCATAATAATATAATTAAGCTCTGTGTAAAATGCCACGAAGATGAGAAGCTTATGGCAAAATACGAACAACTACCACAGCCAGTTGTCTTTAAAGCCTTTGAGAAAAGCGTTCACGGAATGGCAGTAGAAGAACATGGGCTCTTGGTAGCACCAAGCTGTATCGAATGTCACGGAGCTCATGAGATGAGGCCGGCAGATGACCCCAAATCGCCAGTGAACAAAGTCAATATAGCTCATACCTGTGCCAAATGCCATCCCGGGATAGATGAGGTTTACCAGAGGAGTATACATGGCGTTACTCTCTCTAAGGGGATTCTGGATTCACCAACCTGCACCGATTGTCATGGCGAACATGATATAACTCCGGTCAGAGACCCATCCGGCAGGGTTAGTCCTAAAAATATACCCAAGACCTGTAGCGCCTGTCATTCTGAGGAGAAGATAGTAAAAAAATATGGGCTTCTGCCAGTAGCTTATGATACCTATAAAGATAGCTTTCATG
>MEWM01000115.1:6689-7072 GCA_001775355.1 candidate division Zixibacteria bacterium RBG_16_43_9
ACGATATTTTACCCTCCTCTGACCCCAGGTCCTCTATAAATCCCAAGAACATACCTCACACCTGCGGAAAATGTCACAAGGGAGCCTCAGAGAATTTCGCCAAAGGCAAAGTTCATATTGAGGCTACTAAAGAATCATCCTTAGGGGTATATATCGTAAGAAAATTTTATACCTGGTTTATAGGAATTTTAGCAGTTCTTTTCGTGGTTTATATCCTTTTAGATGTTTTAGGAAGGAGAAGAAGAAAGATAAAAGGAATTTAATAGTATTGTACCCTACGTTGTAGGATCGTATTGTTTGGGCGACCCGCCAAAGGCGGGGTCGCACTACGAAGCTCGCACTACGAAGAATAAAAAGAGAGAGTAAACTATGGAAGAAAAAAT
>MEWM01000115.1:7089-9947 GCA_001775355.1 candidate division Zixibacteria bacterium RBG_16_43_9
CTCGCAGTCAGAGGGTTCAACATTTTCTACTGCTGGTCAGTTTCATAATCCTTATAGTCACAGGCCTGGCATTGAAGTTTCACGATTCCTGGTTCGGAAAGCTCGTAATCACTTTAGAAGGGGGGGTGATCGCCAGAGGAATTTTTCATCGTTTTGCCGCAGTCCTTTTAATCTTTGTAGCCATTTATCACTTTTTCTATATCATCTTTACCCGTTATGCGCATGAAGAATTTTTACTAATGCTTCCAAAGTTTAAGGATTTTAAAGATGCTTTTCAAAACGTCGCATTTACTTTAGGCCTTTCCTCTGAACATCCCAAGATCGATAAATATGCTCCTCAGGAGAAATTTCAATACTGGGCAGTAGTAGCTGGTTCCTTCCTTATGATAATAACCGGGCTGGTGCTCTGGTATCAGACCCAGGCGATGCTGGTGCTTCCCAAATGGGTGATAGACATAACCAGAGTAATGCATAGCTATCAAGGGGTGATAATCGCAGTGGTCATATTACTCTGGCACCTGTATATCGTTCATTTGAATCCCAAGAGATTTCCAATGTCCCGTATATGGATTGATGGCAAAGTTTCTTTAGAGGAGCTTAAAGTCGAGCACCCCTTGGAATATGAGCGTAAATATCAGGACATAGCTGATGAAAAAAATTAGAATTATAATATCCCTTTGTTTTTTTTTAATCTCTTTGCCGGTTCACGGGCTGACTCAAGAGCTTCCCTCTAACCAGGAATGCAGGCATTGCCATTCTAATCCCAATTTAAAGAAAGTTCTGCCAGATGGGAAGGTTATCTCAGAATATGTTGATTTTGACCTGTTTTACAAATCGGTCCATAAGAAACAGGCTTGTGTTTATTGCCACATAGACGCCACCAATTTCCCCTGTAAAAATCTGCAGAAAGTTAATTGCCAGAGATGTCATTATAAAGGGAACTTAGCCGGAGCCCCGGATTTAATTAAATATAAAGAATATGGTGAAAGCGTGCATGGAAGAGCCACCGCCTTAGGGGATGTCAAAGCTCCTATGTGCCAGGACTGTCACGGCTCTCATTATATCTTCGACAAAGCTGATACCTTGTCTCGAACCAATAAGGAGCATATTCCTCAGACCTGTGGGGCCTGCCACCTTAATATTTATGATATATATAGGATAAGTGTGCATGGAGAAGCCCTCAGGAAAAAACATATCCTGGCAGCTCCATCCTGTGCTGATTGTCATGGGGAGCATAATATAAAGGAACATACTGATCCTAAATCCAAGGTGTTTTTAACTCAGGTCTCTGTCACCTGCGCCAAATGTCATGCTAATATGGAGTTGATCAAAAAATATGACATCCCGGTTGAGCCAGTGGAGACCTACAGGGAAAGCTTTCATGGGGTGGCGATAAAATTCGGGGCAAAGACGGTTGCCAATTGCTCCAGCTGCCATGAGGTGCATGCCATCTTCAAATCGGATGATCCTCGTTCCTCCATCTATGTCGATAATATCCCCAAAACCTGCGGCAAATGCCATCCGGGAGCAAGTGAAAATTTCGCCAAAGGGAAGATTCATATAAATCCCGCTAAAAAAGAGGCTGGGATAATCTATTATGTAAGCCAGTTCTTTAAATACCTGACCCTATCGGTGATGTTTGCTTTGATAATTTACATCATTCTGGATTTAAGGAAGAAGATAAAAGTTAGAAGAACAGGTGAAGAGTAATAAAAGAGGTTAGACTAAGTTGGAAATGTTTTTCAGCAAGAAGAAAAAAGAACTTGAACCAAAAGTAAGCCTGGATAAACTTCAAGGAGAGATAGAGCAGGAGATCTGGGACGATCTGACCAAAGACCTTTCTCTTACTCCACATCTTAAGGAGGAGATAAAAAAGTTAGTTAAGGAAAGAGCCAGAGAAGAACTTCAAAAGGAGCTAAAGGATAGATATGCGGAGCTGAGAGAAGAAAAGGTTGAGATTCCTCCTCCTGAAGAGAAGAAGAAAGAAGAAGTGATGTATCCTCGGCTGAGCCTGGATGTTAGAATTCAGCATATCATCCTGATGGTTTCTACCATAATCCTGATCATCACCGGTTTACCGATTAAGTTCCACGAATTAGCCTGGGCTAAGTTTTTCTTCTCCGCAATTGGCGGGCTGCAGGTGAGCAGGATTTTACATCGGGTCGGAGCAGCTGGTCTTATCGGGATTGCCTTATACCATCTTCTGTTCTTAGCCTTCAGTAAGGAAGGAAGAGAAATCTTTAAGGAGCTTTTACCCAGAAAAAAAGATTTAAAAGACCTCTGGATTATGCTGAACTATTTCATAGGGAGGAAAAGAGAAAGAGCTAAATTTGGTAAGTTCACTTATGTGGAGAAGTTCGATTACTGGGCAGTTTACTGGGGTATGGTGGTCATGGTGCTGTCCGGGTTAATCCTCTGGTTCTTAGGTACCGCCCTAAAAATTTTCCCCAAGTTTATTGCGGATATTGCTAAAGAAGCTCATTCTGACGAAGCCACGTTAGCCACTTTAGCCATAATCATCTGGCATTTTTACAATGCCCATCTTAATCCGGAGAAATTCCCAATGAACTGGAGCTGGCTTAACGGCAAAATTTCAGAGGAGGATATGAAAAAGGAGCATTTTTTAGAATGGGTGAAAATCCGGGAAGAGGAAGAAAAAGAGATAGAGACAAAAAAAGCAGAAGAGGGAAAATTTAAAGAACAAAGAGGGGAAAATATACTGTAAAACTTATCCTTTGAAAATGCGTATAATTTAACAAAGATGTCAATTTGAGGAGGAAAAATGAAACTGTTCTCTAAAAAAGACAAGCCTAAAAAAAAGAAATCGGTCCTCAGGGAATATGTTGAGTCGTTTGCCA
>MEWM01000116.1:0-806 GCA_001775355.1 candidate division Zixibacteria bacterium RBG_16_43_9
ATTTTGATTTCCGCTTTGACCTTAAATATCTTTTGGCAATGAATAATTCGTAAGACATAATTTAATTTCTGCTAATTCTCGAACTCATCCCCTGGCCCCTTCTCCCCGCTTTCAGCGGGATCCTCGACTTACGAAGAGAAGAGGAACATAAATCTCTCTCTTTTTAAGAGAGGCCTGCCCCCGTACGGGCGGGGGATTCAGGGTGAGTTATTTAACCAATTCCTCAAACGCCGGATAACCAGCTAAATTTTTATACCAAGGGTGCAACTTGACATAAGCTGGAGTTATAAAATTGATATTCACTAAGAACTCCAGTATACGCACTGCCTCTTCCTTTTGCCCAGTCAGTGAATAAACGAAACTGAGGGGTTGAACAATATCCCTGCTCGTAGCCCATTCCACGCTTAGCAGAGATTCCCCTAAACTTTTCCTCACGCTTTCCGCTTGCTCCAAGGCTCTTTTATGTTCTTCCATAAGTGCATAAGCTAAGGCTATTCTTGAACGATGGTAATATTCATTGGGTAGGCCTTCAGATTCTTTAATTAAAGGTTGATTGAACTGGATGCAGGAGTCCAAATAGGTTTTCGCCTGATCTTTGTTTCCTCTCATCAGCTCCAAGTAAACCAACTCTACAAACAACTCCCCATTTGGATTTTGCCGATGGTATTCATTTATATAATGAAAAGCACTGTCGACCTCTCCTAACATCAAAGAGATTTGCATTAAAGCCCATTGAGCACTAGTATTTCGCGGGTTAATATTCAAAGATTTATGAGCCATTCTTTTGGCTTCCTCCAACTTACCCC
>MEWM01000116.1:821-2785 GCA_001775355.1 candidate division Zixibacteria bacterium RBG_16_43_9
TACTCATTGTATCGTATAGACGCCAATTGTGAGGTTGAATCTCTAATCCCTCGTTAAAATATTCCTCTACTTTCTCTTCCTTACAACATTGTGAGTATAATAATATAATATTACTAAATAATTGTGGATCAGTAGGGTTCATCTCCAATGCTCTCATCAAAAAGCTTTCAGCTTTGGCATATTGACCGTTAATTCTACACCACGCTCCTAGAAGCCTCCAGGCTTCTCCGTAATTAGGATTGGCTTTGACTGCTTCTTCTGCCTCTTGTATAGCCTTGTCGGTTTTCCCTTCTGTCCAATACAACCTGGAAAGGGAGTAATGAGCATCGACTAAACTTGGGTCTAAAGCAAGGGCTTTCAAGCTGGCGCTTCGAGCTTTTTCTAACCAGGATTTCTTAGGGTCGACATAGAACATCACATAAGAAGAATAACAGTTTGATAACCCTGAATAGGCTAAAGCAAAATTTGAGTCCACTTCCAGAGCCTTCTCAAACATCTTGGTTGCCAGTTCCAGGCCCTCTTTGGTGGCAAATCCTTCTCTGGAATAGTATTCACGAGCCTGTAGGTAATAGTTATAAGCCTGCACATTCAGAGTTGGCTTCTTTTCAATCATAGCTAATTCTGGCGGAGCAAGGGTAACCTTCAATGCCTGGGCAACTTCTTTGGCTACGTCTGCCTGAATGGCAAACAAATCCTCCATCTGCCTATCATAGCTTTCTGCCCAGGCGTGAAAACCATCACTGGTTTTAATCAACTGACAGGTAATTCTGATTTTATTTCCATATTTGCGGACAGAACCTTCCATCACATAGTTGACTTTTAACCTGTTAGCCACCTCTTTAAGGTTTACTGGCTTATTTTTGAACTGTTCAACATCACTTCTGGAAGTAACCAGCAAGCCTCCGATTTTGGATAATTGGGTAATGATATCTTCGGTCATTCCCGCAGCAAAATATTCATCCCCTTTCTTTTCAGAAAGATTTTGTAAATACAAAACTGCTATAGCTGGCTTTGGAGATTCTGCAGGCTTTGTTGCTACGGCTGTTTTCACATACTCGATACTTTTCTTCTCTCTTCTTAAATCTGCTAATAAATCATCTATATGTTGATACCTTTCTTCTCTATCCTTTGCCAAAGCCTTGAAAAGCATATCCTGTAACTTGGCTGAAACCTGGTTATTATATCGAGCCATCGGCTGAGGGTCTTCATTTATGATCGAGTAGATTATAGCCGCCTGATGCTCTCCCTCAAAAGGCAATTTTCCAGTTAAAAGTTCATACAAAACAACTCCAAAGGAGAAGATATCGCTTCTATGGTCTACTTCCTCACCTTGAGCTTGCTCTGGCGACATATAAGCAAGGGTGCCTAAGGTTGAGCCAGTCTGAGTCAGTTTGGTGGCTCCCTTTAGCTTTGCCAGACCAAAGTCCATTATTTTCACCTGACCTCGAGGAGTAAGCATTATATTGTCCGACTTTATATCCCTGTGCACTATGCCCTTTTCATGAGCTATGGCTAAACCTTCAGATACTTGAACCCCGATATCTAAAACCTTTTTTACAGAAAGCGTTTCTTTTTCAATTATCTGCTTCAAAGTCTTCCCCTCGACATACTCCATTGCAATAAATAATCCTTCAGGACTTTCCTCTATTCCGTAAATAGTGGAAACATTAGAATGATTCAAAGCAGAAGCAGCCTGTGCTTCGTGGATAAAACGGGCTTTTTCCTCAGGACTATCAGCAATATGGGGAGGCAAGAACTTGAGAGCGACCAGACGTTGAAGTTTAATATCCTGGGCTTTATATACCACACCCATCCCACCCTCGCCCAATTTTTCGAGTATCTTATAATGTGAAATTAACTTACCAATCATAACGTATCACGCTCAGCTATTGAACTAATCCCCTACCCCTTCTCCCCGCCTTTGGCGGGATCTTCGACTTACGAAGAGAAGGGGAACATGAGTC
>MEWM01000116.1:2816-3124 GCA_001775355.1 candidate division Zixibacteria bacterium RBG_16_43_9
CGGGCGGGAGATTTAGGGCGAGTTCATCAAGCGGTATCATCTCCAAGTCAAAGTTCATTCATTTATACCTCGTACCTCCGGTTTCATCTGGGGAAAGAATATCACATCCCGGATCGAGGTTGAATTGGTGAAAAGCATCACCAGCCTATCGATGCCGATCCCTAGGCCTCCGGTTGGCGGCATCCCATATTCCATCGCTTTCAAGAAATCCTCATCTAAAACCTGTGCCTCCTCATCCCCCATCTGCTTGAACTTAGCCTGTTGTTCGAACCTTTCCCTCTGGTCCAAAGGGTCGTTCAACTCTGAGA
>MEWM01000116.1:3169-14089 GCA_001775355.1 candidate division Zixibacteria bacterium RBG_16_43_9
CGGTTAAACCAGCTTTCTCCCGATGCTTTTTGGCAAAAGGTGACATCTCCACAGGATAATCCAGGATAAAAGTCGGCTGGATCAGATTTGGCTGAACTTTTTGTTCAAATATAGACTCTATCACTTTCCCGATGCGGATGGATGAATCGCTCTTAATTCCCAACTCTTGCGCAAATTCCCTCACCTTTTTTTCCTCTTCTCCAGAAAGGTCAACTCCGGTATACTTCTCAATCGATTCCCAGAAAGAAATCCTTCTCCAGGGAGGGGATAAATCTATTTCCTCATCCTGAAATTTAATTTTATTGGTGTTAAAAAGCTCTGAAGAGATGAAGTTGAAAAGTTTTTCGCACAGTTCCATTATATCATTATAATCCGCATAAGCCTGATACAGCTCCAGCATACTGAACTCAGGGTTATGGTTTTTGTCCATCCCTTCATTTCTGAAATCTTTGCACACCTCATATACCCTTTCCAGCCCTCCGATTATCAGTCGTTTCAGGTAAAGCTCGTCAGCTATCCGCAAATACAAGTCTATGTCCAGGGCATTATGATGGGTGATGAAAGGTCGGGCAAAGGCTCCTCCATAGACTGGCTGTAATACGGGTGTCTCCACCTCTAAAAAACCATTGCCATCTAAAAACTTTCTTATGGAGGATAGGATTTTAGTTCGTAAGACGAAAGTATCTTTAACTTCCGGGTTAGCGATCAAATCTAAATATCTTTGTCTGTATCTTAACTCTTTATCCTGAAGCCCGTGCCACTTCTCAGGCAGAGGATGAAGCGATTTGGAAAGAAGCTGGAAATCTTCTGCCCGTACGGTTTTCTCACCCATACGGGTCTTAAAAACTTTACCTTTTACCCCGATGAAATCACCGATGTCAAAAAGCTCAAACAGCTTATACTTTTCCTCACCCACCTCATCTGATTTAACGTAGACCTGAATTTTTCCCTCACCATCCAGGATATGAAAGAAGACACTCTTGCCGTGAGACCGCAGGGAGATTATCCTTCCGCAGATACTGACTGGAGTAGTTTCTGTTTCCAATTTTTCAAAACTGTCGCAAATCTCTTTCGAGGTATAGGTTCTTTTGAAAAAATAAGGATACGGGCTGATCTTCTTTTCCTGCAGTGCCTTGAGCTTTTCCCGGCGATGCAAGAGCAGTTGACTTAAATCCTGTTCCGGTTTGGATTGTTCAGACAATTTTTTTTCTCCTTCACACAAAATTTTCTGAGTTAACCTTCTGGCGGAATATAAAGAAAACCTTTTTGGGTGTCAAGGATTTCAAAATACAATGACAGATAACAAAAGACAGATAAAAAAACGTGACCGTTAATCGTTACTCGTGAGCGTGGTAGAAAAGGTAGGGCAAGACTTCAGCTTTGCTGAACAAATCGTAGCGTTGGGCTTTATGCCCGACGAAGTAGTTGCTCGATTTATCGAGCCGTAGCGTCCCAGAAATCTTAGGCAGGGCGAGCTACTGAATTGCAACAAGTTATAGTTGTCATTCTGAGCCCGAAGGGCGAAGAATCTGCAGATTCTTCTGGTCGTCCATTTGGACTACCTCAGAATGACATTCTCTTAACCTCTAATTCCCCCCCTAAAATCGAAGCCCCTATAAAACCCGCATCATTTCCTAATTTTGCTTTTACGATTTTTAAATTCTTAGTAGCTGAAGGAAAAGCCCTCGTTTTTATCTCTTTTTCAATCATCTTGAAAAAATTCACTCCAGCAGAAAGAGCCACTCCACCACCAACCACCATAATCTCCGGATTAATCAAATTTACGGCATTGGAAAGAGCCGTCCCCAGATAACAAGCAGTCTCCTGAATAACCTTTTGAGCAACTTTATCCTTTAGCTTCTCAGCCAGAAATAAATCTTTTGTCTTTAATCTATTCAAATCCCCCTGAGAAAGTTGATAAAGAATCGAGCCTCGATTTTTTTTCAGAAGCTCCTTTGCCCTTTTTATCATAGCCGGCTCAGAAGCATACATTTCCACGCATCCGTAATTACCACAGTGACATTTGATGCCGCTGAAATAAATGGAAGTGTGCCCGAACTCTGGTCCCACAAAAGAAGAGCCGCGAAAAAGCTTTCCTTCAAGGATTACGCCGCTTCCTATTCCAGTCCCCAGAGTAATGCAGATGCAATTTTTATATCCTTTTGCCGCCCCGAATTTATATTCAGCTAAAGCCATCACATTGGCATCGTTATCCACATAAATCGGGTAAGGGTAAAATCTTCTGAGATATTTTCTCAAAGAAAAATCCGCCAGAAAAGGCAGATTAGGTGGTATCCCGATTATTCTCCCTTTTGGGAGATCGACTGTCCCGGGAACCCCTATCCCAATGCTGTTTATCTTAAATTTACTTTGTTTAGCCGAAACCAGCAGAGAATCAATCCCTTTTCTCAGATTGCGCAGACCCCCTTTTTTGCCTGAGGTTTTACAAGAAGGGATAATTCCGCAGGCCAGTATTCTGCCTGAAGAGGAAACCATACCATATTTGATATTAGTCCCCCCGATGTCAACGCCTATGTTGAATTTATTTTTCATTCATTGATTGGAATATAAAGCCTCAAGGTCTTGAGACTTCAGCTTTATCATTTCACTCCTGGCATACTGGTAAACCTGAAGGTTTACACTATTAGTGGTGTCAGGAGTTACCTCCTGACACCTAACCATGCTGTCGGGTGGTAACACCCGACAGCACAGCACCAAGGGTGGAGACAAGCTCCACCCCTACGCACTGGTAAACCTGAAGGTTTACACTCCAAACTCCCTTCAAGAATATCATTTATCTTTAAGACTTGCCTTTGATCTTTTTATACTGCTCCACCCCTTTTGCCAGAATCCTCATCGCCTTTTTCAAATCCTCCACGTTCAGAACGTAGGCGATTCTGGCTTCATCCTTTCCCATCCCTTTGGAAGCATAAAATCCTGGACCTGGGGCTATCATTGTGGTGGCTCCGTCTAAGGAAAAATCCGAAAGCATCCACCTGGCAAAATCTTCAATATCCATTACCGGAAATTTCGCCATTATGTAAAAAGCACCTGATGGCTTCTGGCAGAAGACCCCGGGTATTTTCATCAGCTCCGCATGACAGGTATCTCTTCTCCTTTTGTATTCATCTGCCATAGCCAAGAAGTAATCCTCTGGCAAACCTAATGCACCTATGGCACCATACTGCTCAATGGAAGGAGAACACAGCCTTGACTGCCCTAATTTTAAAGCGGTATCTGTAACTTCTTTGTTCTTGGAAACCAGACATCCTATCCGGGCACCACAGGCACTATACCTTTTGGAAATTGAGTCTAAAAGTATTGCTCTATCTTCAATTCCTTCCATGTTCATCACGCTGGTATGAACCCCTTCGTAGATGAACTCCCTGTAGACCTCGTCTGAAAGGAAAAACAGGTCGTGCTTTTTAGCCAGCTCTGCGATGGTCTCCATCTCCGGTTTAGTGAAAACCGTGCCTGTTGGATTATTCGGAGTGGCAAGCAAAATCCCACGAGTTTTACTGGTTATCTTTTTCTCGATTATTTTTTTGTCCGGCAGATGATAACCGTTCTCGGCTTTAGTGGGAATAGGCACTAAATTTATATCCGCCATCCGGGCAAAGCTGTTGTAATTGGTGTAAAAAGGCTCAAAAACGATAATCTCCTCGCCCACGTCTGAAATACAGATCATAGCGAAGATTAAAGCCTCACTCCCTCCAGTGGTGATCTGGATGTTTTCTGGCTGGACAAAGATATTTTTTCTTTCATAATATTCCACCATGCTCTGGATGAGCCGGATGTCTCCTTTTGAGTTGCCATATGCCAGAACCTTATTCGGATAGTTTCTAATGGCATTCATAAACTCCACTGGAGTCGGAATATCCGGCTGCCCGATGTTCAGATGATAAACTTTGACCCCTTTCTTTTTAATTTCATCTGCCAGAGGGATCAGCTTCCTAATCGGAGAGGCTGGCATCTCCTTCCCTCTCTTAGAGACTTTGGGTTTTGTAAGAGGCATATATTCTCCTTTATAAAGCAAAAAACCGTATTTCTATCCGTGAAACGGATCTGTAAGACTTGTGAACAATTTAACAAACTGAGTTTAGCCTGTCAATCAAAAAGGAACATTGTCGGAGAGTATTGCTATACGCCATACCATTTCTGTCATTGCGAGTTCCGATTTATCGGAACGAAGCAATCCGTTTACTTTGTGGAGATTGTTGAGTCATCCTTGTATGTGTCTTCTTGCAGAAACAAAGTGTAGAGACACATTGCTACGTGTCTTAACCTGGAATCGTCAGGGACGATCCACTTCATCTCAGAACCTCCCCTTAATCCCCTCCTTAGAAAGGAGGGGATCTTATTATCCCTCTCCTTTTCAAGGAGAGAGATAAAGTGAGGTTCTTTGCCTGGTCACGAAATATGATTCTCGCTCACGTTTTTTTTCCACCAATTCCATTTGACAAAAGAAAAACTTTGTATTAGTATTATTAAATAAATTTAAAGGAATTATCTATATGAGCACAGGCGAATTACCAAAACAATACAACCCCAAGACAGTTGAGGATAAATGGTATTCTTACTGGCTGAAGGGCAAATTCTTTTCACCTAATCTTTCTGATCACAAGCCCTTTTATAGCGTGGTCATCCCGCCTCCTAATGTGACTGACATCCTTCATTTAGGCCACGGGTTGAACAACACCCTTCAGGATATTCTGATTCGCTGGAAAAGGATGCAGGGTTATGAGACCGAGTGGCTGCCCGGAATCGACCATGCCGGAATTGCCACCCAGGTGGTTATCGAGAAGAATTTAGCCAAAGAAGGAAAAACCCGTCAGCAGGTCGGAAGAGAGGCTTTTGTAAAGTTAGCCTGGGAATGGAAAAAGAAAAACAGCGAGGCGATTTTAAACCAGCTCAAAAAAATCGGCTGTTCCTGTGATTGGGACAGAACCAGGTTCACCCTGGATGAGGGGCTTTCCAGAGCGGTATTAGAGGTTTTCGAGCATCTCTATAAAAAAGGCTTGATCTATAGAGGCAAATACATCATCAACTGGTGCCCCCGATGCTTAACCTCACTTTCAGATGATGAGACCGAAAGAAAAGAAGAGGATGGAAGCCTCTGGTACATCAAGTACAAATTAAAAGGGGAAGACGATTACATCACAGTTGCCACTACCCGTCCTGAGACGATGTTAGGCGATACTGCAGTAGCGGTAAATCCTAAAGACAAGCGCTACAAAAAACTGGTGGGTAAATTTGCTATCCTTCCTATTCTGGACAGAGAACTACCTATTATTGCAGATGATTACGTTGACCCTGAATTTGGAACCGGAGCAGTTAAGGTCACTCCTGCACACGACGTTAATGACTTTGAAGTGGGAAATAGGCACAAGTTGGAAAGGATTGTGGTCATAGGTCCTGATGGCAAGATGACCAAGGATGCCGGCAAGTTTGCCGGGATGGACCGTTACAAATGCCGCAAAGCCTTGGTAGCAGAGCTTAAGAAGAAGAACCTGCTCGAAAAAATCGAGCCTTACAAAGTTCCATTGAGCCTGTGTTACCGCTGTAATACCATAATCGAGCCTAATCTTTCAGAGCAGTGGTTTGTGAAGATGAAACCCCTGGCTGAGCCAGCCATCCAGGTGGTAAAAAGCGGAAAAGTGAAGTTTTATCCTGAGCACTGGGCAAAAGTCTATCTCAACTGGATGGAAAATATAAGAGACTGGTGCATCTCCCGCCAGCTCTGGTGGGGTCACCGCATACCGGTATGGTATTGTTTGGATTGTAACGAGATTGTCGTAGCTAAAATCGCGCCTGCTGAATGCCCGAAATGTAAAAGCAAAAACTTGAAGCGGGACGAGGATGTCTTGGATACCTGGTTTTCCTCCTGGCTCTGGCCCTTTTCCACTTTCGGCTGGCCTGATAAGACAGAAGAGCTAAAAGCTTTTTACCCGACCAAAGCCCTTTTCACTGCCTCGGAGATAATCTTTCTCTGGGTAGCCCGGATGGTGATGGCTGGTCTTGAGTTTATGGGCGAGGTTCCGTTTTTCGATGTCTATATCCACGGCACTGTCAGGGATGCCAATGGCGTCAAGATGAGCAAATCCTTAGGCAATGGGATAGACCCTCTGGAGATAATCGGGAAATACGGAGCGGACTCCTTAAGGCTTTCGATGATCCTGGTTACTCCTGAAGGACAGGACCCTTGCATCTCTGTAAACACCTTTGAGATCGGCAGGAACTTCGTCAACAAGCTCTGGAACGCTTTCCGCTTTATCTGGATGAACCTGGAAGATGTGAAGCCAGAGATCGGGAAAACTTCTCTGCCTGAAAAAAATACTCTGAGATGGGAAGACAGGTGGATTTTGAGCCGGTTAAATCATACCGTAAATGAAGTCACCAGACAGATGGAAAACTACCGCTTCAATTCAGCCACTAAGACCCTTTATGATTTCGTACGGCACGATTTCTGCGACTGGTATCTGGAGATGATAAAAGTAGTATTCAGGCAGTCAGAAACAGAAACCGAAAAAGCCGCCTCCACCAGAAAAACAGCACTTTTCTTACTGGACAGAATCCTCAGACTCCTTCATCCCTTTATTCCTTTTGCCACCGAGGAGATCTATCACGACCTCTATTCCCTCAAACCTGATGATTTTGAGCACAGTTTGATGAAAGCATCCTGGCCTGAACACGATATCGCTCTGGTGAATCTGGACCTGGAAAAATCGATGGAATTGGTCCAGGAGGTGGTCACCTCAGTCAGGAATATCCGCTCTGAGATGAATATTCCCCCGGTCAAAAAACTGAACGTCTACCTAAAGGTGGAGAAAAAAGACACTCAAAAGCTCCTGGAGGAAAACAAAGAACATATCCTCACCCTGGGAAGAATCGAAAAGCTTGAAGTGGGGATCAAGACCAAAAAACCCAGGTTCTCTGCTACCGCGGTGGCTAAGGATTTTGAGGCATACCTACCGTTGGAAGGGCTTATCGACATAGATACGGAAAGAAAAAAGTTAGAGGAGGAGATCTCCAGGTTAAAAGAGCTCTTAGTCGGGGTTGACCGCAAACTGGCCAATGAGGATTTTCTGAAAAAAGCCCCGACTCCGATTGTGCAGAAGGAGAAGAGCAAAAAAGAAGATTATCAGAAGCTGGTTGAGAAGTTGGAAAAAAACTTAGAAGGATTAGTGGGGTGGTGAAATAAAATTCACTTTCATTTGTATTTATAATAGAGAGGAGGATGAGAATATGAGAAGAAAATTTGTCTTCGGGATGGTCATATTTTTTCTTTTGGCTCTATCTGTATGGGGCGAAGAGAGAAACATATCCCTGACCATCTACAACCAGGATTTAGCCCTGGTAAAGGATACCCGGGACATTTCCTTTGTTTCCGGCAGGAACGAGATCAAGTTCAGCCAGGTGGCGGAAAAGATCGATCCGACCTCAGTTCATTTTCAGGTTCTGAGTGCACCTGAAAAAATCTATCTCCTGGAGCAGAACTACCAGTATGACCTGGTCAGCTCTGACAAGATTCTGGAAAAATATTTAGACAAGAATATCCAGATTTTGACCAAGGATGGCAAGTTCTATGAAGGAGTGCTTCTTTCATACGCGCCGGATAATCTCACGCTCAGAGAAAAAGAAAACTCCATAAGAATTGTGAATCGGGCTCAGGTCATCGACCTTTCCTTTCCAAAACTGCCCGAGGGCTTGATCACACGCCCGACCTTAGTCTGGCTCTTAGACAGCAAGACACAGGGTAAGCAGAAGACCGAGGTGAGCTACCTGACTAACGGCATAAACTGGCATGCTGAATATGTTGCAGTGGTGGATAAAGATGATAGGAACTTAGAGCTTTCCGGCTGGGTCTCAATTGACAACCGTTCTGGCGCAACTTATCCGGATGCGAAACTAAAGCTGATAGCAGGAGAGGTCCACCGGGTTGAAGAAAGAGTGGTCAGACCCTTGTATAAGGGCGAGGCTGAAATGGCTTTGGGTATGGCTCGTGCTACTTTTGAAGAGAAACCGTTTTTCGAATACCACCTCTATACTCTTCAATTCCCCAGCACAGTCAAAGATAACGAGATCAAGCAGATTTCCCTATTTCCCAACTCTTCAGTCAAGGTTGCGAAGATCTACGTCTACGACGGGGCAAGGGAGCCCAAAAAGGTCAAAGTCAACCTGGAGTTCTTAAACTCCAAGGCTGAGGGTCTGGGAATGCCCCTGCCAAAAGGAAAGATAAGGGTTTATAAAGTCGACGTTGACAAGTCTATGGAATTTGTAGGTGAGGATCGGATTAACCATACTCCCAAGGATGAAAAAGTGAGAGTTTACGTAGGAGATGCTTTTGATATCGTCGGAGAAAGGACCAGGACCAATTTTCAGAAGATCAGCGACAATGTGATGGAGGAAACCTACCAGCTCAAGCTGAGAAATCATAAAGAGGAAAAAATCGAAGTCACCGTGGTTGAACACCTTTACCCTTACACCAACTGGGAGATTTTAGAGTCGAATTTCAAATACGAGAAAAAAGATGCCAGCACTATCGAATTCAAAATTCCGCTTGAAAAAAACCAGGAACAAATCGTAAATTATAAGGTGAGATATTCGAGTTAAATTTGAAAATTTAGCACGGAAAACTAAAAAAACTTAAAAAAGGAGAGCCTATGCGGTCTTTCAAAGTAGCTTTAATCCTGTTCTTTCTCTTTATGGTTGGTGCCTGTTCACAGGCCCAGCAGATGTCCAAGGATGTTTACAAAACCTCGGCCAAGATCGAACTCAAGCTGAAAAATCCAGATTACGATCGGGTGATTGACCTTCTGGAAAAGGCGAAAACCGATTACCCGGATGATCCGGAGATCTGTTTCTTGCTGGGTAAGGTTTACGGGATTAAACATCGGGTTAAGGACATGGTGGGGGCTTTTGCCCAGGCTGATAAGGCAGGTCTGAAGGGAAAAGAGAAGGAGGAGATGAAAAAAATTCTCGAAAACACCTGGGTAACCTCCTTCAATCTGGGAGTGGATTATGCTCATAAAGTCATTGCTGTAGAAAGATATATTGAGCAGATAACCTCTAACTGGTCCAACTACACCCTCTATGCCGATTCCTTACAGCTAATCTCGGCGGAGTTTGCCAACCCTGCTTATAACTGGAAAAATTATAGTTCAGCTCAGGATTTAGTCTCCCCTTTAGAAAAGCTAAAAGAGGACTTATACAAAAAAGCCCTGGACAATTATGAGCTGGTCATGCAGATTGACTCTACCCGGTTCGAGCCTTTTGTCAATGGCGCCTTTGTCTCCTCCAAACTGAACCAGCCAGACAAAACTTTGAGATATTTGAAAAAAGCATATGAGTTAAAGCCGGATGAACTCGATGTCCTGAACAACTACTTTGCAGCCCTGATAAATAATCAGAAATATGAAGAAGCCTTAAAGGTCTCGGATGAGATTTTGAAGAAAAATCCAGATGATATAAATGTCCTGTTCAACCGGGCGGTCCTTCTGGATAAGCTGGGCAGAGAAAAAGAGACCATGGAGATTTATGACAAGATCATCCAGCAGGACCCTAACTCCAAAGATGTCCATTTTAATCGAGGTCTATTATATTTAAACAAAACCAGCCAGATCGCCAAAGAGTTAATAGCGCTCCGCGATTCCCTGGAGAACAACCCTCAGGCTCAGGCGATGATCGACAGATCGAAAAAGTTGATCGATGAGCAAAAGATATTCTTCAATAAAGCTGAATCAGATTTCAAAAGAGTTCATGAGTTAGCTCCGGACGACCTGGAGGCGATGAGATTTCTGGGGTATTGCTATTTAAATGAAGAAAAAATAGACGATGCCATAAATGTGCTGGAAGCTTTGACCAAAAGAGAACCGGACAATAAGGAAGCCTGGGGTTATTTAAGCATCGCCTATGCCAAAAAGGGGATGGTCGATAAGGCAAAAGAGGCGGAGAAAAAATCCCAGTAGCTATAAAGGAAAAAACTATCTACGAATAAAAAAGACCCACGTTGAGGGCAACGTGGGTCTACATTTTTTCCCACCTCTATGAATAAATCAGTATGAGCGTATAGTTCTTCGACTCTGCTCAGAACAGTGAGCTTGTCGAACTGCAATACGCCCCTATAAATTTTGTCATTTCATTTCAGATGTAGAGACGCATCGAATGCGTCTCCTTTTTTTATTCCTGTCCTTCAGAATAACTGCAATTGAAGACGGTCTTATACTTTTGACTCGCTTTTGACCCTTGATTCCGGCTCAGCTTTTCGGTCTTTGTATCCAGCTTGACTTTTTCTTCGGTCCGAATATTTAATTCGAGTACCTGTTCTTCTCTAATCATTTCTTACCCCTCCTTCTACCGGGATTGGATAGTAAAAACCCCTTGTCCAAAAACTTCAGACTGATAAGCTCCTTTATCTGAAAGGATAGATCCTCTTTTTCCCAGCCTAATTTCTGGGCCAGTTTCTGGGGTGAGAAGAAAAGCTCTGGCTCAGCATAAAGGCATTTTGCCAGCCGAATCGAGTTAGTATGTTCGGGAGAAATATCCCCCTTCCAGACCAGCTCTTTCATCATTTTCACTGCTAAATTCGAGGAAAAAGTTGCTACCCTTTTATCTTTACATTCGATAAAAAGATCGAAACGGTTGGCCGGGTTTTGATAGCCACAGGTCAGACCGGTACAGGATTTCATCTGCCCGACAGTGGCCTGCAGGTCTATGATCATATGTTCAACCAGATGAGCTACATCGGTAATCCCTCCTACGCTTTGAAAAGGCAAATCTTTTTTCCCATCATCGAAAACGGTTCCTCCTAAGAAATTAGCCCAGCATTTATGTTTTTGAAGATTAGGCAGAAAACCTGCGACTTTCTTATAGATATTTCCGAAATCCAGTTCCTTATCTTCTGGAATGAAGACATCCAGA
>MEWM01000117.1:0-337 GCA_001775355.1 candidate division Zixibacteria bacterium RBG_16_43_9
GATAAGACATTGCCCACCTAGTTTCAAACACTACAGGTGCATCTTCGTGCACATTATGCATTAGGAAAATCCGTTTTCCCAAGGAACTGATAGTCTGATCCATTGTCTGTCTGTTAAATCGGGTGTCTGAGCTGGCTGAAACAGTTTCTAAAGCATCTAGGACACGCATCTTGTCGCGGTCTGTTTGCAGACGACCAATGAACCATGTGCCAGCGTTGGACAAACCCTTATAGTCTAGATCCACTGGGTTCTGAGTAGCCAATAAGACGCCTAATCCAAAGGCGCGGGCTTGTTTCAGAAGAGTTAGAAGCGGAGTCTTCGAAGGCGGATTAGCCAA
>MEWM01000117.1:370-820 GCA_001775355.1 candidate division Zixibacteria bacterium RBG_16_43_9
TACGATAGCACGAAGGCTTGTTGTTCCGGATTGAGTGCGCATCCAACCTACGATCTGGTTTAGCAGCAATGAGACGAAGAACATGCGTTGCGCATCGCTCAGGAGCGCAATGTAGAATATGGACACTTTCGGCTTGCCCGCAGAATTGTACAATAATCTACTAATATCAAGCGGTTCTCCTTGCAGCCAGAGTTCGAATCCTGGGGCTGCGAGAAGATTGTTGAGGCGCATGGCTAACGCGAACCGCTCCTTCGATGGGTAGAAGGATTCTAATTCTAGCACTCCAACACGTGCAACTGGCGGATTCTGGATTTGCTGGATCAGCTTTTCAAGATTCAAATCCACACCTTGCTTCCAATCCGTGGCCAGTATGGTCGATACCAGTATGTGCTCTCTCGACTGAATCGGATCTGCTTCAATACCTAAGAGCCCAAGCAGACTGGTTACAGT
>MEWM01000117.1:845-1085 GCA_001775355.1 candidate division Zixibacteria bacterium RBG_16_43_9
TCGCTGTCTTCTATGATTTCTGGTGGTGGAGTGGAGAATGATTTGAGTATTGATACAGGCAGACCGGCGTTGCTTCCGGGAGTGTAAATAACCAAGTCGGCAACTTCACGCAAACGCTGAATGCGGGCACTGTCTTGACCCCACTTGGCGAGTCCGTTCTTCCACAGTTGAGCCTGTTGAACTGCATAATCTTGTGCAGAAAGCCCTTGTTTGGCCGCGTCATCTTCATTTATCCGAGGG
>MEWM01000117.1:1217-2075 GCA_001775355.1 candidate division Zixibacteria bacterium RBG_16_43_9
CCGCTGCCTGTCATGCCGATGCAGACGCCGTGTGTAACTAAGTCTTTTGAATCATAAAGCAGTAAATCTTCTAACGATGTTTTGCTCCGCACATCATAAAGGCGCCCTAAGTAAAAAACACCCAGTTTCTCAAAGTCCTGCATCTTTAGCTTTCCTCATCCGCTTACTACTTTGATAGCAAATACTGTTGTTTTTGTCCTTATAACATTCACACAGCGCAGGGACATGTCGTGCGTAAACCTTTTTAGGTAGAGCCTACCAGGAAAACAGCTCTGGTGTAGAAACTTGCCAGAACCATTTTTCGAAATACAGAAAGACAAAACTGGAAAGTTTAGGTTCCGTTTGAAGGCGGCAAATGGTGAAATAATAGCGGTAAGCGAAGCTTACGAGACCAAAAAAGCCTGCGAAGACGGAATAGCATCAATGAAGAAAAATGCGCCTGTAGCAAAAATCAAAGACCTATCAAAATAAACACTCTACATCTCTCTTTTTTCTATTCTAGCATTGTCAGATGCGAGCAGCGAGACGAATGCATCTAAGCCTATCCAGAAAAGATCATGCAATTGAAAATCGTCACCCGATGTTGTGCGCTCAACCCATCTCTGCTTAGAGCATTTCAGGCAAGCTTCCGAAACGTGCTGGTGGATCCATTCTGATTATTGGACTACTATTTGGGTTCCGCAATACTCGCACTGTACTGATGTTTGTCCCTTGTAGATCTCACGGGTGTATGGTGCGCTGCAGCGGGAGCATCGGGCAAGCTGAATTGTCGGCGCCGCTATAGCAGGGGTCCCCTTTATAGTGGCTATGTCTCTGTCAGCTTCACCGCCCATAACGTAACTGAAGAATCTTCCTATC
>MEWM01000117.1:2158-3386 GCA_001775355.1 candidate division Zixibacteria bacterium RBG_16_43_9
AGCGATTAGACCTACTCTGCCCTTAGATATCTCCTGTAACGCGCCTATGGGCTGATCTATCTGGACTATCCTTTCGGTCTTCTTTTTAGTGGCAATGAAGAATTTTTTCTCCAGGACAACTTCCTTTTTTGCTTCAAAAATGAACCTTTGATTCGTGAAGTATAGAGTTCCATCGCTTTTGTCGCCTTTCATGATTTTTCCTTCGATGGCCAAGACAGGGCTTTCCTCTTGCTTTAATGGAAAATTCGCTTGGGCAAAAAGTTCCACGGTTTTTTCAGCTACTTTCAAGTCTCTATCTATGGCATTGACACTTGACGTTAATTCGTTGAGTGGCGCATTGACTTTGCTCACTTCAACGGTGGCTCTCGTCCTAAGAGAAGAAGCGTCCATTGATAAACGACTGGCTAAAGATTGACTAGTCGCAATGTTTCCACTATCTATTTGGCTCCGCAATCCTCGCGCTTCAGCTTGCAGTCCATTGACCTGAGCCGTCAGCGGTTCAACGCTGGCAAGAAACGCTTGCTTAATGACCGGGGAAACATCCATCCACTTTTTGGTGAGTAGGTCGATGCTTTTCTCGAGGTGCCCCATTGCTGCGTAGCCACGTCCTCGAACTCCTGCAAGTCTGCTTGGAAGAGAACCCATGGCTCCTTCAATGTAGGCTAGCTTGCTGTGTGCATCACTTATTGCACTCGACGCGCTTGAAAGATCAGATTCAATCGAGCGGAGTCGAGAATAGAGAGCTTGTTTTTCGTTTTCAATCTGAGTCATTGTGTTTATCCTCCATATGATTTCTAGACATTGGACACAAACTTAATGGAATGTGCTCATGAGATGGGTGGTATTTAGGGTAGTTTTTCTCCACAGTTGCCGCAGAACTTTGTTCCCGTCGGGTTCTTTGTGTTGCATTTGGGACAAGCAACCTCGGTGACTATTGTAAGAGGTTTACCGCAGTTCCCACAGAACTTCAAGTTGGCTGGGTTTTCTGCTTTGCAGTTTGGACAAGCAACCTTTGCCACAGGAGCGAGGCTTCCTCCGCAGTTGCCGCAAAACTTGACTGTAGTTGGATTCTTGGCACCACAGCTTGGACACATGACCACTTGCTGGGCTTGTGCTGCTTGCGCTTGTTGCATTTGTTGCGCCATCATGAAGGGCATGGTCAAACCGATTCCAGCACCCACTCCTGCTGCGGCTGCGCCACCGCCATCGCTTCCTTTGAGTTCGGCTG
>MEWM01000117.1:3419-3927 GCA_001775355.1 candidate division Zixibacteria bacterium RBG_16_43_9
TGAGCCCCGACTCCAGATGCGAATCTTCTAGCTTCCTCTGGAATGTTAACGCCTTCGAAGTCACAGTCTTTTATTTTCAAGCCGATTCTCGCCCCTTCGTCACTGATCTTCAAGGCTACTTTATCTGTGGTTATGTCCACGTTTTTAACTAGGGTGAATGTGTCGTAGTCACCGAAATCGTTTATGATGCGTTCATTGATGAAGCCCCGGATATAGTTCTCTATGTCTTTCGACGTGCTGGCTCCTCTGTTGCCAAAGAATTCTACGACAAAAAGTTTCGGCTCCTCAACCTTGTAGAGCAGATATCCGAAGAACCCGATTTCAGCCTGATACTTTATGTCTCCGCTTGGCGCGGAATAAGCTGTTCCTCCAAAGTTTCCCCTGAACTGACTGTTGCTCACGAACACAACTTCGCAGTCAAATATGTCTCCTATTATGCCTAGCTTCTGCAAGGCAGCAGTCAAAAACGGAATGTTGGCGCTAGTGATTGTATGTCTTCCGGGACCAA
>MEWM01000117.1:3948-5170 GCA_001775355.1 candidate division Zixibacteria bacterium RBG_16_43_9
CCCTGAAAAACACCCCCCATTGGTTCTCCCTGACGATCACCTGGCTTCCGAATTTCAGGTTGAGTTTCTGAAATCTGTATGCGATCTCATCCGGTCCTGCATGATCCCAAGATACTTTTTCAATTACAGGCATTTAATCAAACCTCCAAAGGTCTGAATTCCTTTTCTCTACCGTCCCATTTGGATTCGAAACCTAGGATTAAGGATTTGACGTTTCTGATTTTAGTCGCTGCATCAGCCCATCTGTCGGCTTCGCTGTCATTGTAGAGTTCGTCGACGGAATTAACTATGCCTTGAATATCGTTGCTCAAAGCCTTATCATAGTTGAAGACTTTGGCAAGTGCAGTTTCCTCTATCTGTCCCTTTCGATCCATCAAACCTGCGTATCCGTAGTCAGCGCGATGGATTTTCTCAGCAACTCTGTCCATAACTTGAATGACCTTTTTGAAGTCATCTCCTGCCTTCTTCAGTCCAGCGTTCAGAGCGGTTAGGTATATTTCCTCCCATTTGTGGCGCAAGCTTTTGAAGTCCGCATAGTAGTTGTCTCGAAGTTTCTTGTCAAGCTCACGCAGGTCTTCCTTTGTAGCGTAGCCGAAGCCGAACACGTTTTGTATCTTTGCAAGAACACCTTGTCTTTCCTTTACTCTTTCAATCGTATCTCCCTCTGACATTTTCCAAACCTTCTGCGACAATTCAAGCGCGCGCTTTTCTCTCCATATTGTTTCAAGCTTGATGTTTATTTAAGACTTGTGAAACATTTTTCGGAATCATTTCAAACGATATTCTAGATGGAAAAGGTCATGAATTCACAAGTTGGCAGGCACAGTTTCATGTGCACGCAAAAAACTTAAATCTCTTAAATATGAATATCGACAATGCAATGGTGGTTTGGCAGAAATGAGTTTTCTAGAAGAATTATTCAGCGAGGTAGGCGAAGTTGCAGAAGATGTTCGTTCAGTTATGCTTGCACGTGGTCAAACTGTTTGCCTTCATGCAAAAGTGGAAAGTGGAGGACCATTTGAACTATTGGTTCTGGATCCTGACGGAGAGATTCTTAAGACCTTTAGCGGTATCTCTAAAGAGCACGAATTTGAACTGGCAATTTCCGAGAATGGCAGCTATGGTTTTTCCTTCCAAAGCGTCGGCAAGCCTGGAACAGTTCATTTGAAAGTATCCTCGAAACCTTAGCACTATTTTCACCTTCTGCGATACTACAACATAC
>MEWM01000117.1:5209-6974 GCA_001775355.1 candidate division Zixibacteria bacterium RBG_16_43_9
TTACGCATGCACGAATGCCTCGAATCAACGCACTGACTTGTTATTCCTGATGTCTTGATTTAACATCTTCCATCTCTCAGCCTGTTCTTCCAATCGATCGCTGTTGGTGTAGGGGACACCGCTTCATCGTTGATAATTTGGAGGAGCGGATAAAATTCTATTCAGATACCTAGAAGCACAAGTTATTAGTGCACGCGTACATAGCTGAGAAGGCTGGAGAATATGTAGTGAGGGCGTTAAGATCCCAGAGGAAGCTAGAAGATTTGCTTCAGGAGTCGGCGCTCAAGCCATGGCCATGCAGTACATGAAAGAGACAGCAGCGGAACTCAAAGGAGCCGAAGGTGGAGGAGCAGCTGCAGCAGGCGTCGGTGCAGGAATCGGATTGACTATGCCTTTCATCATGGCTCAACAAATGCAGCGAGCCCAAGCCCAACAGTTACTAGTATGTCCGAGCTGTGGTGCCAAAAACCCTGCCACAGTCAAGTTCTGCGGAAGCTGCGGCGCAAGCCTAGCTCCTCCAGCGAAAGTTGTCTGTCCCAACTGCAAAACCGAAAACCCAGCAACCCTGAAGTTCTGCGGAAACTGTGGAGAAAAGCTTTCTTAATGCAGTCGGCTAAGAGTTAGCCGATTACTCCTTCCTTTTCTTTGCTTCCTTAAAGGTAATCCGCAGCTTCCACAAAAATTCATGTTATTAGGCACCATTGCGCCGCATTTTGAGCATTTAATGGGAGGACCAACGTAAAAAACCTTACCACATTGACCGCAAAACTTGTTTTCAAAAGGATTTTTACTTCCACAATTGAGGCACACAATCACTTGCTTGATAATCCTCTCAGCTGGTCTCATAAATTGAAACATGTACTGTGCCATAGAAAGCCCTAAAGCTAAACCTATTCCAGCCGAGAAGGCATCACCAACCCTAATGGTCGACATAACCTCATTAGTCCTTAAGTGGCCGAGCCTTCATGTGAGTAACCGTAGGCTGAATACTTAAGTATATCTCAGTATCCCGTCGCCTACGGTGTTGCCCTTGGACCAAACTTAGTATACGGAACATAAGATACTATCTTCAATATCAGAAAAAAGAGGGGATTTTGCTGGAGATTTCGCCACTCTGGCGGTATTTAAACAATACAAGTAATTTTTCATCAAATACAGAATGTTTTGGCATGGTTGACATAAGAGACATGGCATTGACAGCCAGTCACTTTGGAGAACATACCGATAACAAAACAAATTCATGACCTCTTTTTTGGGTCAGTCTTATGCATACATGCAAGGCTTGCATTGCTGAAGTTTTTGAAGGAGATGGAGCTCTACATACCGCCGTCATGCATGCGCGTCACCTTGTCTAGATGTATCTTTTGTTTGTAACTTTGTAGAGGTATGCTCCTATGACGAGAAACGCAAAGGTTACGGCCGCCAGATAGACGATGAGAGGCGCGATGCTCACTTCGTAGCCGTAAAGCGGGTTAATCATAACTCTACGTAACGCATCATTAGCTATAGTCCATGGTAGAGCATTGGCCAAGGGTTCAAGTGGTCCAAGAGCTGATGTGGCAATAAAGCTTCCGATGAGAAACTGCAGTATCATAGTCGCCGCACTGGTCACGCCATTAGCGGTTTCCGTCGTTTTCGAAACGACTGAAATTATTAGACCCAAGCCACTTGCGCTGAGAGCCGAGAAGGCAACAAGAGGTATTGTTATCCAAGGAGCCCAGTTCAAGTCGTAAACATTGAAAACAACCGCGTTTACACCAACCAC
>MEWM01000117.1:6991-7659 GCA_001775355.1 candidate division Zixibacteria bacterium RBG_16_43_9
CAACTCTGAAAAGTGATATGCACATTTCACCTACCAGTATCGCCCATGCACTTGCTGGCGAGGCTGCAATTCTTCGAAGATGGCCGCGTTCGCGTTCCGCCGCTATTGAAGTGCCAGAGAATAAGAGGCCACCGAAGATTGCTTCAATGCCTACGATGCCTGGCAACATCCATTCCACATATCGGAACTTTCTAACAGCTGTGTCGACAATCTCAACGCCCACTGGTTCGCTCATGGCCCACATGGACTCGATCACAAAAGTCTGGTTTTCAAGAGAGATCACAGAAATGTAGGGTTTAACAACATCTATTCGACCTTGCGTTATCTTCCTCGTCAACTCTCCCACGAATGTATTCAGCACGCTCTTGATGACTTGATATCTTTGAGGGTCTGTGGAGCTGTCAACGTAGATTGTCATGTTTGCCTGTTTTATCATCACAATATTCGATGTGAAGTTCTGATGAATTACGATTGCAGCGTCGAGTTCTCCATGCTTCAACTTATCAACAGCCTCTGAGATGTTGTCAAAGACGTAGACTGGTTTGAAAACTTCAGTTTCATTCATCTGATCCACTAGCGTTTTTGACACGCTGTCGATTTCAGGAATTGGTGATTCCGATGTATCTTGGTTGACTATTCCAACGTTTACGTGGATCCTTGTCCCACCT
>MEWM01000118.1:0-1882 GCA_001775355.1 candidate division Zixibacteria bacterium RBG_16_43_9
CAATCGTATCCTTATGCCACATAAACTTGCGCTGTTCGATGAGCATTTCTTTCCAGCGTCCTTCGGACCAGTCGACATTTTTCTTATTTTCACTCATAAGGTTATTTTTGCTCATCGTTGGTCTCCTGACCAACAAGGTACCGTTGACTTGTTCACCCTCAAACAAGTTTGAGGGTGCCACCCAATCGCTTATTTCTGTGTTTCCATCACCCGTCGTTTGCAGTAGGCATAAAGAGCATCGTAGACGATAAACTCTTTAGCCAAAATCTCGAGGTCGTCTTTCAGACCCAGAAGTCCAAAACCCTCTGCAATGGCTCTGAACCCAGCAGCTTCTGGCTGGAGATGAAGGTCTTTGGAGATGTCTGCGCTATGAATGATCTTAGCCATGAGTTTAATGGCAGGGTCTTCGATTTTATATTTTTCCACGATTGCTTCAAAACTGCATCTGCCCTCATGATGACCTAATTCTACTCCTGGAGCGTCAAATGGTATGGCTTTTTCACGTTCGGCTATCTCCATAACTTTATCTGCCGGGACAAAGATAAACTCTGCCTGCGGGTCGATGAATTTCTTTATCAGCCAAGGGCAAGCCACCCTATCGACCTTCACTTTTTCGCGGGTAATCCATTTCATTTTTTATCTCCCTAATTAGATGCGGTGAACTATGTGTCTTTTGTCATTCTGAGAGAGTTCCCTACGGGGACGACCGAAGAATCTCTCGAATCTGATTAGAGTAGATTCTTACCCCTCCGGAGGTAGTGTCAGAATGACAATTGTCTTTCTTTTTGATTTTCCTTTATCTTTTTTTCCTTGAACTTTTGAACCATTAAACCCTTGAACCTTGTTTTATTTGCCATGAGGTCTGACGCTACAGATTCATAACGCAGATCGACAATCTTTATTACTTAGGCATTTTGCCCAAGAGCTTGTGTACAAATCGATGCATCTTGTGGAAAAAAACCAGTGGCTCGGCATACATCAGGATACATTCTCCATGCACAACCTGAATGCCATTTCCCTCGCAGAAGCGGATTGCTTTTTCAGAGGCTGCCCCTCTTTGCATCCAGACTCTCTGGATTCCGGATGAGGCTATATCTTTTACCACTTTCTCGGTTTCAACTGGAGGCACAATAAGCAGGACTCCGTCCACGGGTTGTGGTAAAGCGCCCAGATTGGGATAGCAGCGTTCTCCTTGAATCGTTTCCGCATTAGGATTGATCGGGAACAATCGGTATCCATGTGCCTTAAGCTCCTTGTAGCACGCGTTCCCGAACTTTTTACCCCCGCGTGAAACCCGATAATGGCTAAAGTTTTTTGCTTCAGAAAATCATCAATTGCGGCTCTGGTTGTCATTTGACTCTCCTTTGTGGATCAGGTTAAAGCTTCATAGCTGGTTCTCTTCTAATGCTTCTCTAAGGTTCCCCCTTTTTTTATAGGTTTTTTTTATTGTAGATCTACACCAGTCGATTTCTTTTCTATTGATTTTAATCAATCCACTTCAAAAATGTCAAGGGGTTTTTTATGAAAAATAGTCCCCTTTTCTCATAAGCAGATTATATCTGATGCCCGATCTTGGAGGGTGCATTCAAGGATAGAGAGGTGGAGTTACCACAGCCTGAAGGCGACTGACTACTCCCTTAACTTTCTTTAATCATTCTGCAAACATCACGATTTTTCTTGACTGAACCTTATCCTTATGCTTTAATTGTCAAGACAAACTGCAACATAAATTTTACTTTTGATAAAATTTCAGAACTGATCAGAAAATTTACTCGAAGGAGGGAAAACAAATGCTACCTTTTAAAAAAATTCTCTGTCCCACTGATTTCAGCCAGCCCTCTTATGAGGCTTTGAAAGCGGCGGATGAGCTGGCATTACACTT
>MEWM01000118.1:1921-2384 GCA_001775355.1 candidate division Zixibacteria bacterium RBG_16_43_9
GCTGCTACTACTCCGATGAGCGCAGGAGCTCCGACTACCAGTTTTGACGTTGTTTTATATGAGAAAGAGCTGAAAGGCTCAGCAGAGAAAAAGCTTGAAGAGATAACTGATCAGAGACTATCAAAAGAACTTAAAGTCCAGTCATTTCTGGCATACGGAAAAACCGCAGATGAGATCGTGCGGATTGCGGAGAAGGAGAAAGCCGATCTCATTGTCATATCAACCCACGGCGAGACTGGCTTCAGGCATCTTATTTTCGGCTCAGTGGCTGAGAAAGTGGTAAGGCATGCTCAATGCCCTGTGCTTACCATCCGGGCTTCGCACAAATAGAGCATCTCCCACCTTGAGGGCAAGGTGGGACTACCTGTTAAGTAAGGAGTTTTTACTTGTCATTGCGAGGAGTCCCCGCAGGGGTGGCACCCTCAAACTTGTTTGAGGGTGATGCAGAAATCTGTTCTGTGCT
>MEWM01000118.1:2399-2557 GCA_001775355.1 candidate division Zixibacteria bacterium RBG_16_43_9
CACCCGCAAAGAGAAAATCGGAGAGGATGATAACATCCTCTCCGAGCAAGAGAGCAAGAGAATTCTTAGCGTCATTGCGAGGAGGTCATTTGACCGACGAAGCAATCCGCATAGACCGGACGGCATCCCCGCCTTGTGGCAAGGTGTGGGGTACCGGA
>MEWM01000118.1:2615-6678 GCA_001775355.1 candidate division Zixibacteria bacterium RBG_16_43_9
TAGCACCGGTTTTCATACTCTTGTGGATATTGTTTTTCTCGCACATCTTTGTCCATCTGACGCTGAATGACAAAACAAGAAAGTTTTCCCTTAACTGGTTAGGTTGTGCCATTTATCTGGACTGGTCCATCCAGAAAATGGGTTTTTGCATATTCAATCAAAGGATATTTACAAGTGCTATGAGAAAGAAGCAGGCCAAGATAAAAAAAGCTGGAAAAACAGGAAAAGTAAATTATATTATCCTCTGGCAGAAAAAAGAGATCCTGGTAAAGACCTTGAAAATAGCTTTCAAATCTTTTGTTAATATGCTGAAAAAAACTAAGCTTGAGAGATTCTCGTTGAGCTTGAGAGTAGCCACTCCTGATCCAGCTTTGACCGGGATAGTGTATGGAGGGCTTTCAAGCTTAAGTTATTCACTTCAGCCTTTTCTGCCTCTCGGGGCAGTCTATCTTTATCCTGATTTTCAAGCTGAGACTCCAAGAACGGATCTGGAGATATCTTTAAAGACCAGGTTTTTCTATATGCTCTGGGTTGGGGTAAAAACTTTTTTGCTTTTGCCAAAAATATCCCTGGTAAAAACTATGAGAAAACTTTTCATTAAAGGGAGGTGAAAAATATGGAGAATCCAGCACAGGAACTTATAAAATCGATCCTGGAGGAGCTGAAAGCCATTGCCAAAACCGAGACCATCGTGGGAGAGCCGATCACCATTGGTGATAAAACCATCGTTCCGGTCTGCAAGATAACCTTAGGCTTTGGAGCAGGCGGCGGGACCGGAGGAGCAAAGGATAAAGGAGAGGGAGCTGGAAGCGGAGGCGGGGGCGGTGTAGCTATCTTCCCTGCTGCCTTTATCGTGATCAAAGGTGACGAGGTATCGGTTTTAGGGGTTAAGCCCGGTAAATGGGAATATATTCTGGAGGCTATTCCCGGGATCATCGAGAAATTCAGGGAAGGAAAAAAAGGTAAAAAGGAAAAAGAGGAGAAAACTGAGTAAGTTCTGAACTGATGCCCAAAACAGTTTTTGGAGTATAAACCTTTAGGTTTATCTATACAGTCCAATTATTTTTTTCTATGAATACAGGGTAAAGCTAAAGTCACCAGGATCTTGAGACTTTACACTCCATTTGAACTTGCTAAATAGGAAGAAAAGATGAAAGTTATTACCTATCGGGAATTAGAACCCAAAGACCGGTTTATGCTTTTGATGGACCAGGCTTTCTGGTGGCCCCTCTCCCCTGCTCAATTAGAGAGACTGATCAATCTGGACATCCGGTTGAAGAACAGCCCGGTTGGTTTCTGTGCAGTTGAGAACGGGAATTTAGCTGGCTATGTGGGTGTAATGGATATTCCCACAAGAACTGTTTCCGGGAATATAGAAACCGTCGGCGGAATCTGGTGCGTGGCAACCAATCCCCGTTTTGCCAAAAGAGGGATATGCAAGACCCTGATGGATAAAGCCCACCAATATTTTCAAGAGAAAAAATATCCTTTCTCCTTTCTATGTACCAGCCGGACCATAATCGCCTATGCCATTTATGTAAGAATGGGATACGTTGAGGTTGAGAAGGTGAATAGCTATTCGGAGGCATACAAGGTTATGAATGAAGTCAAGCCTGAAAAGAAATCTGAGACAGGGTTAGATCAGGGTAAAATCTTTAACCTCTATCAGGAATTTGTAAAAGATAAAACTGGATTTGCAGTCAGGCAGAAGAATTTTCTTGAAGTTTTGTCTGAGAGAAAGAAATTTGACGATAAAAAGTCGGTTTTAATGCAAAAGGGATATGCCCTGGTCTCAGGTCCCAGGGAGGTTTCCAGGATAATGGAGCTGGTAGGTTCAGATGAGCAAACCTGTCATAATCTACTTGACCAGGTTGAATCTTTTTCCCCCAACGGCGTAATCGACCGGATGATCACAGATGAGAAACTTCATCAGGTATATAAAGACAGAGGATACTGTATCGAAGAAGCAGACCATGGGGTTGTGATGGTCAAAAAATTAGCTCAGTCTGAATTTGAAGAGAAATACGGAAATACCTTTCACATGGGAATGATGGATATTTTTTAGTCATTGCGAGGAGTCTCGCCGCAGGCGGACGACGAAGCAATCCGCCGAAAATGAGTAGGTGTTCAGATTGACTTTAACTGAGTTATGCTGCAGCGGTGTTAGAGTTAGCTCCTGACACTGACTGAATTATACTGTCAGGTGGTAACACCTGACAGCACCTGAATTGTCATTCTGAGCCCACAGGGCGAAGAATCCCTACAGATTCTTCGGTCGTCCATTCGGACTCCCTCAGAATGACGCGAGGGAATAGGACCTGCTGATTACGTCGGTAATGAATAAAAATTCCAAAGGAGGTTTTTGTGTCAACTCTCAAAAATTTTAAACTGTTAATCCTGTTTTCCCTCCTCCTCTTTTTGCCTCTCCCCTGTTTTGCCCTACCCGGCTCACCAGTAAAAGTTCATTTCTTGGACAACGGGATGCAGGTAATCACCAAGGAGGAGCATTCCAAAAATTTGATTGCTCTTAATATCTATGTAAAAGGGGGAAGCAGAACTGAAACACCGGAATTGAGTGGGTTGAGCCATTATTATGAGCATCTCATTTTCAGAGGAGGGACTGATAAGCAGAAGGAGCTGGAGACCAGGAAGGTTTTCCAGAGCCTGGGACAGTTTTTCGGATTCACCAGCGAGGATGTGACCTGTTATTATATGGTCGCTCCAAAGGAAAATCTGGATGAGGCTTTATGGAGATACGCAGATGCAGTGATGAACCTTAAAGTAACCCAGGAGAAGATTGAATCTGAAAGACAGGTGGTCCTGGAGGAGTTTAATATGGATGAAGACCAGCCAGGTTATTCTGCCTGGCTTCTGCTGGAGAAAAACGCCTTCAAGGTTCATCCATATGGACAGACGGTTTTGGGCTCAAGAGAAGTTATAAAAAATGCCGATTTGGACCGGTTCAAAACTTTTTATCAGGAAAGGTATGTGCCCAATCAGATGGTGATGGCGATTGTGGGAGATTTTAATACGGATGAGATGATGACAAAAATCAACTCCCTTTTTGGAAAATATCCCAGGGGAAAAGAATCGTTCGAATTAGAAAGACCTGAACCAGAACAAACCAAATTCTGGCAGGCTTTTAAAAGGATGAAATCCAGCTCCAGCTATCTTAACATCGGTTTCCACATCCCGGAGGCAACCCATCCGGATATCCCGGTTTTAGACGTGCTGAACGTGATCTTAGGCCAGGGCGAAAGCTCCCGGCTTTACCAGGCATTGAAAAAAGAAGATAATCTGGCATATTCTGTAGGCTCTTCAGTTGACCAGAGGAAAGATCCCGGTCTTTTTGATATCTATACTCAGTTAGGTCCGAAAAATGAAAGAAAAGTCACTGACATAATCTTTAAAGAGCTTAGCAGATTATGGAACCAGGAGGTATCAGCAGAGGAAATCGATAAAGCTAAATCCAGAATCGAGAATTCTTATTATTTCGATAACCAGACCTACATAAGCCAGGCACTACGTTTATGTTATTATGCGGCAAACAGCGACCTGTTACTTGAGTCTTCATATTTAGACCGGATCCGAAGCACCACACCTTCTGATATAAAAAGGGTAGCTTTGAAGTATCTGAAACCCTCGAATGCAACTTTAGCTGTAGTTGAACCAGAAGATGCACCAGAAAACTCTTTTATTGACATAGCAGAAAAATATGATTCTCTTTTACCTTCATTGGCAAAAGAGGAGACAAAAGCCAGATCTGAGAAAATTGTCCTGCCCAATGGTCTGACCCTGCTTCTAAAAGAAGACCATTCCTCAAAGACTATTGCTCTTGAAGCATATATCAAAGGAGGATTGTGGTTAGAAGAGGAAAATAATGCCGGTATCTGCAATTTTGTAACTGAGATGCTCCTCAAGGGAACAAAAGAATATTCCTCAGACCAGATTGCCCAGAAGATCGACAGTCTGGGAATTCAGCTTTACACCCAGACTACCCCGGACTATGCCCGGGTTTCCCTTCTGGCTACTCCTGAGACATTTAAACCGGGACTGGATCTTT
>MEWM01000118.1:6770-7595 GCA_001775355.1 candidate division Zixibacteria bacterium RBG_16_43_9
CAAAGACTCAAGTTATGATCTGACCAACCAGGAGTTTGCTCAGGAAATTTACTCTAAATCGCCTTACAAGAGGCCAGTGTTAGGGTATGAGGAAACCGTGAGCAAGCTTTCTCCTGCAGAGCTCAGGAGTTTTCATAAACGGGTTTTCGTCCCTTCTAATATTATTTTATCTGTAGTCGGAGATTTCAATTCAGAAGAGATAAAAAATCTTCTTGAATCGGAATTCGAAAAAGTCCCGACTGCACCTGCTCAGAAGTTTTCGTTGATAGATGAGCCAGCCCAGGAAAAGGAAAAATCACGAATAATTCCTCAGGAAAAGCTTCAGACCACTTTCAACCTGGGAAGAATGGGGGTTAAAGTAACCAGCCCTGACTATTTATCTCTGAAATTAGTGGAAAGGATTTTAAGTTCCCGGTTGTTTTTTAAATACGTTTATGAGGAGGGAATGGCTTACCGGATGTGGACTTATATGCAGCCCCGCCTAGGCTCAGCCCCTTTCACTTTTGAGATGGGGGTATCCCCGGAGAATTTCACCAAAGCCAGAACCGGAATTTTAAGTGAAGTCCAGATCTTGCTGAAATCTCCGTTGCCTGAGAAGGATGTGCAAACCGCAAAAGCCAACCTGATCTCCGGATTTTATCTTTCCCAGCAGACTAACACCGACCAGGCAAGGACCATGGCTTTCTACGAGATGGCAGGTTTAGGTTATCTTTACGGTGATACCTACCCGGATTTGGTCAAAAAGGTGAAAACCTCAGAGATAGCCAATGCCGCTAAAAAATACTTAGATCCCAATAAATTCACTCTGGTAGCAGTTGGAAAAAT
>MEWM01000118.1:7616-10908 GCA_001775355.1 candidate division Zixibacteria bacterium RBG_16_43_9
TAAATCAAGGAGGAGCAGATGAAAACCAATGAAAGCGGTGCTGACCGGCTGATCCGTATAATCGTCGGCATCCTTCTTTTCATCTTGGGCTGGGTGGTCCTGAAAAATCGCATACTGGGGATAATCTTTGATATCCTCGGTATAATCCTTTTCATAACAGGCATAACCGGATTTTGCGGGCTGTATAAGCTCTTTGGCATCAATACCAAAAAGGAGGGGTCGCCGCAAAAACCTGCTTGAGATTATGCTCTTGGCGGATGTTATCATCCACCAAAGAGGTCAGAGAGGATGATAACATTTTCGCTGATTGAGCAGATAAATGTCATTCTGAGCCCGCAGGGCGAAGAATCTGTAGATTCTTCGGTCGTCCATTTGGACTCCCTCAGAATGACAACCGGCGGGTGGCCCCTCAAACTCGTTTGAGGGTGACGCTGACTGTTCAAACTGACTTCAGTCAGGTAATGCTTACGCAGTGAAAATCTTTTGAGCTTTTGTCCGCCGCGGCGGATTGAGCATTTAAGCCATCGAGGGTTCGACCACGGAACCTTTCAAATAGACAAAACCTGATGAATTCTTCTTCTGCCAGAAGCAGTAATTTTCTCCCCTCTTTTTTGTTTGCTGTTTTATGCCTGATCTGGGGCTCAACCTGGCTGGGCATCAAAATAGGTCTGGAGGACTCTCCCCCATTTTTGTCTGCTGGTTTCAGGTTTCTCATAGCCACGCTTTTCCTCTTTATCTGGGCTAAGAAAAAAGGGATAAAATTTTCTGAGTATAAGGCTCAGGCATTTAAAATCCTCATCCCCGGTTTTTTTATGTATTATCTTTCCTATTCCCTGGTCTACTGGGGGGAGCAGTATATAAATTCAGGCTTGACCGCAGTTCTTTTTGCTACCCTTCCCTTTTTTGTGGCGATCTTTGCGACTCTGTTTTTAAAGGAAGAAAAGCTCAACTGGTTTCGTCTGTTCGGGCTTATAATTGGATTCTCCGGCATACTTTTAATCTTCCGGGATAGCCTGAGTCTGAAAGGAGACAATCTTTTTTACGGAATGGTTGGAATCATATTAAGTGCTGGTTTCTCAGCCTATGCTTCGGTCAGGGTTAAAAGAGACCTGCATACAGTCGAGCCGGTAGTCATCTCGGTCTTTCAGATGGGACTGGGAACTATACTCCTGTTAGGTTCAGGATTTCTATCTGAGAGAATTACCGATTTCAAGCTCACCTATAAATCGGTAGGTGCATTACTTTACCTATCCTTTTTTGGCTCAGCTTTCGCTTTTATGTCTTATTACTGGCTTCTGAAGAGAATAGAGGTTACCAAACTGTCTTTGATAGCTTTCATCACCCCGATTGTGGCTTTGATCTTAGGCTGGCTGGTTCTGGGAGAGAGTATCAGCGGATACTTGATTTCCGGAACGGTTTTAGTTATAATTGGAATTTGGCTGGTGACAAGATATGGCATCGCCGGACGGAAAAAGTAGCAATATGTTTGTGTTATCCTCAAAAGAGGAAAGGTGGCAAGGATGATAACATTCTCGCTCAGCGAACAGACAAATGTCATTCTGAGCCCGCAGGGCGAAGAATCCCTACAGATTCTTCGGTCATCCATCAGGATTCCCTCAGAATGACAACCGAAAAATCCGTCTTGCTCTCAACATAGATAAACACCTGATAATTAACCAAGAAAACGGAAAGGTAAAATATGAGAATGGCAAAGAACATTCTGGAGTTAATCGGCCAGACTCCGATAGTCAGATTGAACCGGGTTACCAGGGAAGTTAAACCAGAGATCTGGGCTAAATTAGAGATGTTTAACCCTACCGGAAGCGTTAAGGACCGGATTGCCCTTTATATGATTGAACAGGCAGAAAAAAAAGGGATCTTAAAAAAAGGCGGGGTTATTGTAGAGCCTACTACTGGCAATACCGGCATTGCTCTGGCGGCTGTAGCAGCCATTAAGGGGTACAGGATGATAGCGGTTATGTCAGAGGCGATGAGCCTGGAAAGAAGAAGGATCATCAAAGCATTTGGTGGAGAGGTGGTCTTAACCCCGGCTATAGAGGATGCTGCCGGAGCTATTAGTAAAGCTCAGGAAATAGTAAGAACTACTCCTAACTCCTTTATGCCGGACCAGTTCACCAATTTCGACAATATCCAGGCACATAAAGAGACTACTGCCCGGGAGATCCTCGAACAGACTGAAGGCAAATTAGATGTTGTGGTCATCGCAGCTGGAACCGGCGGGACTTTTTCTGGTGTAGCCGAGGTTTTGAAGAAAGAGATACCGGAGATCAGATGCGTGGTAGTGGAGCCGGCTGGCTCTGCAGTCCTTTCCGGATGCGATCCGGGCTTGCATAAGATTCAGGGAATCGGAGAAGGGTTTATTCCAGAATGTCTCAAGACCCATCTGTGTGACGAAGTCATCTCAGTTGGAGATGATGAGGCGATTAATATGGCCAGAAGGTTAGCTAAAGAGGAAGGGATTTTGGCTGGCATATCCTCTGGTGCCAATGTGTATGCCGCTCTGCAAGTGGCCAGCAAAATGGAAAAGGGGAGAATCCTGACTTTCATCCCGGATAGCGGCCAGCGTTATTTGACCAACGAGTTATTTGCTAATATATAGACCAAGCTTGGTTCTAACTGATTTTAGTCAGGTCTCTCCCTCTCCTTTGTAAGGAGAGGGATTAAGGGTGAGGTTATTGTCCTGACTGACTAAGCTCCTTGTGGATGTTATCATCCACAAGGAAGACTCAGCCAGGATGATAACATCCTTGCTGAGCAAAGCGGCTATGAAATAATTCCCCTCTCTTTTCAGGGGAGGGTTAGGGTGAGGTCACAGTTCTAATTTCGGTAAACCCATCTTGCCCTCAAGATGGGTTGAATAAATCCCGCCTTGAGGGCAAGGCGGGGCTACCGTGGTTCTTATTTTGACTTAGCCGGTAAACCTATAGCCTGCCCGTAGGGTTACCATCAGCTTGGGTAGCGGGCAGGATTACCTTCAACAGGAGAACCCCAACTCTTCAGGAGATAAGATGACCACCTTAGAGAACATAATCGACCGCCAGATAAAAAGATGGGAATTAGAGAAAAAGAGAAGAGAGGAGGAGCAAAAAGCCCAGGCTAAAGAGATTTTCCCGGGACCTGTGATAACGGTATCCAGAGAAAGAGGGAGTCGAGGGAGTTATCTGGCAAGGACCTTAGCTGAGAAACTCAACTATCAGCTCGTTCACCGGGAGATAATAGATTATATGGTCAAGGATACCGGAGTAAGACGTCGACTGATAGAGTCCTTGGA
>MEWM01000119.1:0-1361 GCA_001775355.1 candidate division Zixibacteria bacterium RBG_16_43_9
AACGCAAACAGCGATGGTGTAGCCATCACCAGTACGGCGCTCGCCATCATTCTGTCGCGCACCATCACCGCTCCGGCGGCGGGTTTCGTCCTTGTATTGGGGACGACTCAGTTCGAGGTCAGCCATACGACCGGTACAAACGATCTCTACAACATCGGCGTCTCCGGCTCTTCCACGGCGCTGCCCGCAAACCAGGATCTGTTCACGAGCGTGATTGCAGCCCTGCCGACCGGAACCTATCAGAAAGTCGTCAGTCCGCACGGCTTGTTCGTCGTTTCCGCTGGCGCCAACACGTTCTACCTGCTGGGACAGAAAACGAGCGCGGCTTCGGTCAACGCAACGGCCTTCGATTCGCAGCTCACGCTGGTGTTCTTCCCGACGGCCTACGGCACGGTGGTTGGAACATTCCAGAACAGTGCCAGCGAGCAGGACGACGGCGCGATCGACGCGCCTGACCGCGAATGAGCGGCATCAATGCGCCAGCCTCTGACGGACGAAGCGGTGTCAGCCGAACAGGCCGAATCCATCGCCGCCAACCAGGCCCGGCTGGAACGCGAAATAGCGGAAATGCGGGTCAGGTTCGACGCGCTTCAGAAAGAGCTGGAGGAGTAGCGTCCCGCCTCATACGGGACGAAAAAGAGACGTCTGGGATAAACCCAGACGCTACAAATAAAAAAATGAGGTGTAAAATGAACAAAACAAAAATTATCTCAGGATTCTGCCTAGTCTTAATTCTTTTTTTCAATTTAGTTTTAGCAGGTGTGCCAGAAAAACCTGCTCCCGTGAAAGGGGAAAAGGAGAATAATGCAGCCTCAGGCTTCAAGCCTGAAGAAAAAAGTGGAGGTCTGATCCGCCCCAGGCGGACCGCTACAGAAAAAACGTCCGGGATAAACCCGGACGCTACGAAATCGGAAAAGGGCTCAGTTCAGGAGAAAAACCTTACTCCTGCAAATTTCAAACTGATAACTGATGTAATAGATGGTTTTGGTGGACAAAAGTCTAACAGCGGATGCGATAGGTATGTCTTTGCCGGAGGCCAGTCTTCAGCCATTGGTCCTGGCACCAGCACCAGTTTCAAGCTCTATGCAGGTTTTGTCCATTCCACTGTGGTGAAATGCGGGGATGCCAATGCGGATGGCTCCCTCACGGTTGCGGATGTAGTCTATCTGGTAAATTATCTTTTCAAGGGAGGACCTGTAGCAAAACCGTATGAAGCCGGAGAAGCCAACTGTGACGGCAAGGTTACAGTTTCTGACGTAGTTTATCTGGTCAATTATTTGTTTAAAGGAGGACCGGTGCCTATCTGTTAAAAGCAATGACAAATGACAGATGGAAGATGACAGACAAACTTTGTATTGCCT
>MEWM01000119.1:1410-1769 GCA_001775355.1 candidate division Zixibacteria bacterium RBG_16_43_9
TCCTTACATCCGAAAATAAAGAAAAGGCGGGAGGGGATAAACCCTTCCCCTACGAAAAAAATCAATAAAAAAGGCTTTCTTTTTGAAGAGAAAGCCTTTTTAAATATCCTCAGATTATCCCTTACTGAGTATTAGTTCCTGATCCTGTATCCAGACTGGATTTTAGTCCCTTCATCTCATTGGTGACTATAGTCGGAGTAACAAAGATGACCAGGTCGTGGTTGGTTATTTCCTTCTTGGTATAGCTGAAGAAATATCCTAATAAGGGGATATTCTTAAGTATCGGAATTCCCGTCTGAAGTTTTTTCTCTTCCTGAGTGGTCAGACCTCCTATTACCGCAGTCTGGCCATCATCCACT
>MEWM01000119.1:1788-2131 GCA_001775355.1 candidate division Zixibacteria bacterium RBG_16_43_9
TGTTAGTGTTGATAATCACACCATTAGGATCAAACTGGTAAGAACTTCGCTCTGGACTGAGTTTCATCAGAATTCTTCCTTCAGAGGTGATGTGAGGAACAACCCTTAAGATAGTTCCAACCTGAACGAAAGTTATGACTGTATTTCCCGAAGCGTCGAACTGTTTTATGGGGACCTTCTGGCCCATCTGGATGAAAGCCTCTTTGTTATCCACTGTGGTTATCTCAGGGTGAGCTACGATCTTGGCTTTGTTGCTCTTCACCATAGCTGAGATGGTTGCATTCAGGTTAAAATCTGTCTGAACCGTGCTGTAGGTAAAATTGCCAATCTGATCTTCCGCTGG
>MEWM01000119.1:2163-5623 GCA_001775355.1 candidate division Zixibacteria bacterium RBG_16_43_9
TGTTATTGCCTTTAAGACTCGGGACAACTTTCCAGTCAATACCCAATTGGCTTAAAGTCCCGGTCTCTACTTCCAAAAGCTGAGCTGAGATCTTTATCTGGTTAGTTTCCTTATCCAGGGCTGCTACTATCTCCTTTATCCGGGCAATATTTTGCAGGATGTCTTTGACGATCAGAGAGTTTGTTCTCTGGTCAACGTCAATAGTTCCCCTCTCTGAAAGTGAAGCCCTAAGAGGTTTAATCAATTCACTGGCAGTACCATTCTTCACGCTGATGATTTCAGTCGTCAGGGAGGTTATCGTCTTCTGGTCTGCTTCGTGCTTCTGGGTGATTGTCATCTCAGCAAGATAATCCTGTAAGGGCAAAACCCTTATATAATCTGGGTTCTCCACCAGAGCAAAATTGTAGGTTTTGCAAATTATCTCTAAGGCCTGCCTCCAGGTGACGCCCTTCAAGTTCAAGGTGATGCTCCCGGTGACGGCCGGGGAAGCGACGATGTTTTTCTTGCCCTCTTCTGACAGGAAGCTTAAGACCGAATGAACATCGGCATTTTGCAGGGAAAGGGATTTTAAGATCCTTTCCTGTTCTCCCAGGACTTGAAGTGCAAAGAAGATAAATAGCCAGAACGTAACCAGAAAGATTATTTTTCCAAATTTAAGTTTGCTAATTTTCATAAACTCTACCTCTCTTCTTGATTAGGTGTGAAAAGTTCTAAAGCTATATTTTTAGCGTATCCATATTCTTGAATCTGGAAGATCACTCTTTCCTTTTCAACCGAGACCACAGAACCATTTCTTATCCTATCACCCGCCTGTAATATATAACCATACCCCAGCTCGTTTTCCAGAAGGGCTTTGAATCCGTCATTATTCTCTAAAATACCCACTAATTTAAGCTCCTCGATGCTGGGTAATGGCACGCTACCTAATTCGAAATTCTTTTTCTCAGTTAAAGGAGAGAAAGGGTCTTTCCGTTGTCCGCTACGGAAAACCAGCAGTTCTCTTTTTGGAGTCTCCTCCATCACTTTGCCCGGCATCTTCGTCTGAGCCTCTTTTTTAAGAGTATCAGATTTCACCGGCTTCAGAGTATCGGCCTGCACTTCTTTGGTCTTTGCTGGTTCAGGAGCTTTTGGCTTTTCTGGAGGAGTAGTTGGTTTTGTCTCTTTTTGAATCTGAGTAGAAGGTTTCTCCTGAGTTTTAGCTTTTTCAGAAGGTTTGATCTCAGTCTTTTGAGTAGGTTTCACTTCCTTGGCTGCTAAAACGACCTTATCCTCTTTCTTGGGCAAGGAACCTGGTTGACTAGTCTTCTCCGTTTTTTGAGTCCCGGTAGCTTCCGCTAATTTTACTTCTTTTACTTCCCCCTTTAGAGATTTTCCCTGAGCTGTGCTCCAGGTCTGGAAAGTCGGCTCCTGTGGGGTCGAAAATGCCAAGGTGACAACTTTTTCCTCTGCCCCCTTTACCACCTTGTAGACCACTGGGCTTTTCAGATCGAGTACTATGCGGCAGACCTTATCCGGAGTGGTCTGGTACTGACTGGTGCGGATAGAGCTTATAATCCCCTGAGGCAGGTCCTGAAAGTTTTTCTGAGGTAAGGAATTAACTGCATTCAAGCAGTCAATCACCACGCGATAAGGTTTCCCTTCTTTCTTCTCCTCGATAAAATGATTAAACTGAAAGGGAGCATTTGCGAAGATGGTCACATTAGTATATTCCCCCTCCCTTTGCAGTGTAATGTTCTGCACATGAGTTTCAGCCCAGAGCAGTGCAAAGGGAATCAATAAAAAGAATATAATAATGAGGAAAATTCCTAAATATAGTTTATTGGTTTTCATAGATCTTCCTATTTAGAAAATTCCACCTTTTGGAGTTTCTCCTCTTCTTTAATAAAATAGGTGGTCAATTTACAGGAGACAGCCACAGTCTTCTTTTCTTTTTTCACCTCGTCTTTAGGTAGACCGGCAAAATCCACTTCCGTGACGTTGGTCAAGAAGGGAAAGTTGGCCACGCTGGCAAAAAAAGTGCCTAGATCTTCATAGGTCCCTTTTAAATCCATGCCGAAAGTAGCCGCATTGTAGAAACTTACGGGTTTTATTCCCCGAGGCATTATCTGACTGATTCTCGCTTCGGAGTTCTGGGAAGCAGATTGCAATTGGGTTAAGAATAAAGGTATCTGTTTTTCCTCCGGCAGTAAAAGCTCTACCTGTTTGTACCTGTTAAGCAAACCCTCGTATTCCGCTTTAAGGTTCTGGAAACTTTTGGCTTTCATCTCCACGTTTTTCAGATTGGTCAGAAGCATTTCATACTCTACCTGTTTCACATTTATTTTCTTGATATTCACCGAATAAATCCGGGCATACCAGAAATAGATCACCAGGAAGGCAACCAGGGCAGCCAAAAATAGCTTTTGGGTTTTTGGATCTTTTAAATCCATTCCATCCTCCTAAATCTTAACTATTCCCCCAAATTCACGGGGAAGACATCTCAGTTTGGGTAGTCGCCAGCTCTTTCGTAGAAGGAAGCTGGCTGGTATAAAAAAGGTCGCTGGTTAGCTGAAAGCTAAAAGCTTTCTGTTTTTCTAACTCAGTCAACTTTACGTAATTCAGTTCTATGTTTTTAAAGTAGCTTGAGCGCATCAAGTTTATCATAAAAGTAGCCAGGCTGTTAAGAGAGAAAGTATACCCCTCAATGGTGACTTTTCGACCTAACACTGTAGGAGGCTGGATCTGAGCCTGAGCTTTCTTAAGCGTATCAGCTGCTTCCGCTTCAGGGTTCTGGACATTAGGAACAACCGCAGGCACAACTGTCGGGATCTCCTTGAAAGCGGAAAGCCATAAGTAGTCTGGAACCCTTGAGCTTAAATCCTGCATAATATCAACCCAGGTGGAACGATCCCTATCCAGAGCTTCAATAGCGGAAAGCCGTTGTAAAATCTTAGTTTTGAGCTCTCCTAAGGCATCGACCAGCCTGATGCTTTCCTTCAGTTCTTCTTTTCTTCTCTGTCCTTCTGCTATCTTGCGGTTTAGACTCTGGAGCCTGACCCCCTGCAGGATACTGATAAAGATCAGAAGAACCAGAATGATTCCGCCTCCGCCTAAAAGATAGGCGGTATTTTTCTTCAGGGTAAATATCCCTTTTCCCTTCCTTAAGTCTTTGGGTAGTAGATTTATCTCTATCATCTTACTTTACCTTCCTTGCTGCCAGTCCGACCGCAACGGTCAGGAGTGGAGCTATCTTCTCTGGCTGGGCTTGCCTGAAGATGTCCGGGTCATATTCTATATTTCTTAAAGGATTAATTATCTCAACCGTGATATTTAACTTCGACTGGATGAATTCTGGCAGGAAAGGAATCAGAGCTCCTCCTCCGGACAACACTATCCAGTCCACGTTGGAGACCTTAGCTGAGGACTTGAAGTAAGACATAGCCACTTCCAGTCCTGAGATCAGCTCCTCAGACGATGTTAC
>MEWM01000119.1:5641-8323 GCA_001775355.1 candidate division Zixibacteria bacterium RBG_16_43_9
TTGAAGAACCCATTTCACCTTTCAGAGTCTTAAGAGCTAACTCCGGGTTAAGCCGGAATTCCTTCATTATAGACTCATACAGCATACGGGCTCCAGAGGAAATATCCCTGGCTGAATCATAAACCCCATCTTTAATAAAAGTCAAATTGGTAGTGTCAAATCCGAGGTTAACCAGAGCAGTCACTTTTTCCGGGTTTATCTCGTAGTTTATTTCATAAGCGTTCAAAAGTGCCAAAGCCTCAGTATCGACTAATACCGGCCTGAGCCCGGCATCCAGGATTAAATCCAGGTAAGATTTTAAAAAGTCTTTGCGCGCGGCCACCAATAGAACGTCCATCTTACTGGTTTCCTCGTTCACCTTGATGACATGATAATCTAGGCTGACATCATCCACATCAAAAGGACTTCTCTGCTCAGCCTCGAACAGGATGGCCTGTTCAGCTTCATTCCCAGTCTTCTTATCCATGGTTATCTTGTCATTCAGTACTCCGTGCCCTGCCACCGCTAAAGCTACATCTTTTATTCGGGGATCGCACTGATCAATTAGCGATTGGATGCCATAAATTAACGCGTCCCGATCTTTGATCTCCTCGTCCACAATTGCATCCGGTGAAATCTCCTTAATCCCTAAGGCTTTCAGGATATAAGCTCCCCCCTTTTCTTCAAACTTGACCAATTTAATAGAGCTGGCGCCTATATCCAGTCCAGCTACCGTTCTACCCTTTTTTCTTAAAGCCATATCTTCTTCTTTGAAAAAAGTTTTGTGTTCTTAATCTTTAAATCACTAATTTCTTTATCGACTATTTTTAAAAAATATTAAGAGGAAAATAATTTTTTTTATGGCAGAGAAAAAATTATTCATGCTAAAAACTCTTAATAAAATATGAGAGTTTTTTAGCTCTGAGTCAGCCTGACCCGTCCGGTGCTGGCCAGGACATCTGTCCTTACATATTTGGCAAGCTCCGCATTATAAATATCCACTGTGCCGGAGGAGGAGGCAGAGCCAGTCGAGAGGTAGACCACTGCGGTATTGGGGAAGGTGCAGTTGTTGAGAGAAAAAATGCTGGATAAGGATATGGTTTTCACGACCGAGTCCCCGACATCATAAGTATAATTAGAAGGATTTACCACGTCCTTAAACAGAACATACTGCCTGGCGTTCTGGTCAAAGTAAATCCCGTATTGGGCTCTGCCTGATATCGCATAAGAGCGGGCCAAACGCAGGTCAGAAAGCAAGTCTCTACCGGCAGATTTCAGTCTCTGCTGGCGGAAAAATTTATCGAACTTGCCAACGGCTAAAGTTGCCATAACACCGATTATCACCACCACGATCATCATCTCGATGAAGCTGAACCCTTTTTGATTCTTTTTTGATAACATTTTACTTACCTTTTTTATTATGTTTTATAATTCTCTCCAGCTATTAGGTACAATTTGATAAGTATAAACATAGGCAGTCCCAGAGCCAGGCATACCTGGGGGTAGATTGTCCGCCAAAGAGGGCACGTGAAACAGGTCCGGCACGTTTGATATCTGAAAATAGTTTGAAACCATTGCACCAGCTATCTGATTCTGCTTTGCATTGGTGATTTTGTATTCGGCATAAAATGCTCCCATAAGATTGAGATGCGAATCTCCAGACCCGGTTCCGATATTCAGGTCTTTTGCCGCGATAAATCCCAAAACATCATCCGCTGGGAACATCCCCTGGGACAAGACATGCGTGCTGAGGTTGATGTTGTTTGCAGAGACCAGGGTCCCCTGTCCATCGTAAAGGATGGGAGTGCTTTTTTGACCGCCGCTTCCCGAGTTTATGTTTATGTTTCCAGTAACATACACTATTCCACTGATCTGCAAATTGCCGTTATTGTCTAAATAGATACTTCCATTTGCATTGGATTGAGAAGGATAGGTAACCCCTGGTTGTAAGTTTAAATCTCCACTGATAACCAGTGCGTTGCTGCTTAGATAATTCTGATAAGAACTATAAGTATATCCAGTATTAGGGTCAGTATAAGGACTGCTCAAGTTAGGGAAGCTGAGGTTATCTTCTAAATCATAGACCTGGTTAGTTCCATTATCCGAATAGACCTGACTGGCTCCTTTATTCCCGGTGTAGCCATCATTCACATAACATCCATCCATCGTCTCCTTTATCGAGTTGCCGGATGCATCCGGAGTGCCAATTGTGGCGGACCCGGAAACACTAACCTGTCCATGTTTTACCCTGAGCTCAGCATCCAGAGTATTTACCAGCTCGCCATTAAAAGTGGTTGTATCTATAGGCGGTATCCTTGAGGATAAAGCCGCATTTATACCGGTGTAATTATTATAAATTCGCGCAGTTCCAGCAGCTTCATAAGCCAGATCTACAGAAGTAAGAGATGCATCATAGGCACCATTTCCATTGGAGTCCGTATATGGCTCTGCAGTATCCCATACCCCATCTCCATCTGAATCGGTCAAAAGAGGTTCACCTGGGTTCCATACCCCATTCCCGTTTAAATCTGTATAAGTATCAGCCGGGTCCCAATTTCCGTTACCGTTAGAGTCAGTAAACGGCTCGCCCTCTCCTAAGATATGGACTGGTCCGTGAAAAGAGACGTTTCCGGCAATGCTCTGTCCTGATTGGCCTACCCCAGCAAAAACTATATTATTCCAGATATTAAATGGATTCTTCTT
>MEWM01000119.1:8541-8683 GCA_001775355.1 candidate division Zixibacteria bacterium RBG_16_43_9
AAAAAGCAGAGGTTCTTTCCTTCATATTCTTGGAGATGTCCATATCGGTAACTGAGGTGGTTAATGCTGCAATGAAGACAAATGTCAGCATAACCATTATTACCAGGGCTAAAAGCAAAGCTGAGCCTCTTTCTTTATTTAT
>MEWM01000119.1:8751-9835 GCA_001775355.1 candidate division Zixibacteria bacterium RBG_16_43_9
ATTCCTCACCTTAACGTTAGAGCTTAAAATCCTTCTTCGATATTTATCACCGGTAAAATGATCATCTTTCGTATCTTCGCGGGCGACTATCCTCACATTGACTAATTTACCGTTTTGAGAAAATTTAAGCGAGTCTATGTTCTCTGCGAAGACCTGAGCTGTACCTGAACTTACCTTTTTCATAAGATTAGGGTGCAAAGGATTTGTCCTGGAGATATAATAAACTACGCTGTCAACATTAGAGCCGTTCTTATAGTAGATTTTTAAGGTGTCACTCCCCACGGTGATCGAAGGAGATCCTGTTAAACCATATCCGGCTATTCTTATATTTCTGGTAATCTCATCCATAGCGAACCGGGCGTTCTGCTGCATATCAGAGATATCTTCCTGCACCAGAAACTGGTTATGCTGGGAAATATAAAACTCTAACATTACCGCTCCGATCAGAACCGTCAGGGTAACTGCAATCAAAAGTTCTACTAAGCCTACCCCCCTTTGACCGATTATTTTATTTTTGTTAATTTCAGATTTCATTTCACTACCTCATCTTATAAGTGTAATAGTTAACCGTTCTGGTTTTACCTGCTTTATCCGTCCAGTTCACAGTGACTTTGATACGGTACACTCCCGAAGGCACGGAGCCATCTGTGGAATCTACATCTACCCTGGTCGAGCGGGTGAAGATTCCATTCAGGTTGTTAGTCACCTCGGTCCAGGGCAGAGGATTGAAGTAAACCAGACTCTGCATAAATTCAATCTTATCCTGGGCAATCACATTGGCTTTAGTCACTTCGCTGGAGTAACTGTTGGAAAAAATCGTGGTAACGATCATCGGTGCCAGGCCCAGAATCCCGAAAGCCAATATCAACATAGCCACCAGCACTTCCAGCAGACTCAGGCCTTTTTTGTCTTGTAATCTTTTTAACATCTGCTTTTCTCCTTTTCTTTATTATGCCACCTACATATTGAGCAACAACTATGCCAAAAGGCTGCATTTTACTTGATAAGTTCAACCTGCTCAAGTTGTTAACCCTGCGGGAATTATCTCTGAAGCTGGCAAATCATTATGAATTCCACTTAATTC
>MEWM01000119.1:9920-10062 GCA_001775355.1 candidate division Zixibacteria bacterium RBG_16_43_9
AGTGGTAATAGCTGATTGACAGAATTAGTTTTGAGTCTAAATTGCGAATTGTAAAGATGGTTGTACTGATTTAACTTTTGGCTTAAGGAGGTCTCAGATGCAAATTAAAAAGCATCTTCTTTTTTCAGCTCTTCTCATTCTT
>MEWM01000119.1:10126-16474 GCA_001775355.1 candidate division Zixibacteria bacterium RBG_16_43_9
TTCCCTCTGCTTACAGGACTTTTTTGTCAAGCAAACCATCAACTGAGAAAGTCAAGGTCTGGGTTTATTTCACGGATAAGGATATCTTTGACCAGGAAAGTTATGTTAAAACACGGAAAATGTTAGAGAATCTCTTTACCCCAAAGTCTCTTCAGCGCAGAGCAAAAAGCATCAAAGGAGAGTTGACAAGTTTTATTGACCTGCCTGTAAATCGACCCTATATAGAGAGCATAAAAATCCTTGGGGCTAATTTGCGTCAGATAAGCCGCTGGCTGAATGCAGCAAGTTTTGAGGTCTCCATAGATAAGTTAGATCAGATCTCCGTTCTGCCGTTTGTGAAATCTATTCAGCCAGTCCTGACTTATATACGACAGCCTTTAAAGGAGGAAATTCAGCCTGAATTGAAACCAGTGGAATCGACAGATTATGGTCCCTCTTACAGTCAGCTTCAGCAGATAAACGTTCCGGCAGTGCATACCTTAGGGTATAACGGTCAGGGCGTTTTAGTCTGTATGATGGATACCGGTTTCAGAAAAGACCATAAAGCTTTCAAGTCTGCTTATCTTGAAGGAAGAGTTTTAGCTGAATATGATTTCATTAACTACGATACTAATACCCAGAATGAGCCCGGTCAGGATGCATCTAACCAGCACAATCATGGAACCTATACTTGGTCTGCATTGGGTGGAGAGATAGACGGCTCACTGTATGGACCAGCTTATAAAGCTAACTTTATTCTTGCTAAAACGGAATATGTCCCAACCGAAACCCGGATCGAGGAGGATAACTGGGTTGCCGGAATGGAATGGGCAGACAGTCTTGGTGCAGATGTTATCTCCAGCTCCTTAGGTTATCTTGATTTTGATAATGGGTTTACTTATACTAAACAGCAGTTAGATGGGAATACCGCTGTTACTACCATAGCCGCTGATATAGCTGCCAGTTTGGGGATAGTCGTTTGTAATGCCATGGGCAATAGCGGTCCTGGAGACACTACCTTGATTACTCCTGCAGATGCTGACACCATTCTTGCCTGTGGAGCGGTGAATAGTTCTGGAACCATTGCCAGTTTCAGCTCGCGTGGACCTACCGGTGATGGAAGGATAAAACCTGAGATAGTGGCACGAGGAGTTTCGACTTATTGTGCCACAGCCACTGATACTAATACTTTTGGCTACGTAGGTGGAACCTCTCTTTCAACCCCTTTAGTGGGAGGATGTGCTGCGGTTTTGCTCTCTGCTCATCCATATTGGAATCCCTGGATGGTAAGAGAGGCTTTAATACGCACTGCAAGTAACTCTAATAGTCCCAACAACACTTATGGCTGGGGATTGATAAACCTTTTAGCTGCACTTCAATATTCATTTGGATTTAGCACCGGAGATGTAAATCAGGATGGGAAAATTAGCATCTCAGATGCAGTCTATTTAATCAATTATCTTTTTAAAGGTGGACCTCCCCCTTATCTTCAATATAGAGGAGATGTGAACTGCGATCAGGCAGTAACAGTGGCAGATGTGGTCTATCTGGTAGCTTATCTTTTCAAAGGTGGACCCCTACCGTGCTCATATTGACAATACCTATGAGTAGGGGCACGGCATGCTGTGCCCCTACATATTCCAAACAAAAAAAGCAAGGCTAAAAGCCTTGCTTTTTTTAATCCGTCATCTTGTATCCGTCATTCGTCATCACCTTCAGGCATCTATATTATATTTCTTAATCTTCTCGAATAAAGTAGTGTAATCTATCTTCAAAATATCAGCCGTCTTTCTCTTGTTACCCCTGGTCTGGGTCAGCACCCGTAAAATCATTGCCTTTTCAGCCTCTGCCTGAGCGAATTGTCCAACCTCTTTTAAGCCTGCACCTTCTCTCAGCCTTATCTCTGAATTGGAGGGAAGCCTTATGGCTAAATGCTCTGGCAAGATTTTTTTCCCTTCGCACAGGATTATTGCCCTTTCAACGGTATTTTCTAACTCCCGGACGTTCCCGGGCCAAAGGTATTTATCCATAAGGTTCAAAGCATCCGCAGAAGGAGATTTCTTCTCTTTTTTCATCTCCAGGCAGTATTTTCTTATAAAGAAATCAGCTAACTCTGGAACGTCTTCTCTTCTTTCCCTTAAAGGCGGAATTGAAATCGGGAAGACTGATAGTCTGTAATAAAGGTCTTCTCTGAAAAGTTTTTTCTCTATGGCTTTTTTAAGATCAAAGTTGGAAGCGGCGATCACCCGAACATCCACGCTTATAGTTTTGGTCCCGCCCAAACGCTCAAATCTTTTCTCCTGAAGGACCCTGAGTATCTTAGCCTGAAGAGCAATGTCTAAGTCCCCTATTTCATCTAAGAAGATAGTTCCTTTTTCAGCAATCTCGAATTTACCCATTTTGCGGACAACCGCGCCGGTATAGGCACCCTTTTCCGAGCCGAAAAGCTCATTTTCAAGGAGTTCCCTTGGTATAGCGGCACAGTTAATGGCCACATAAGGTCCATTTTTCCGCGGACTCAGGCTGTGGATGGCTCTGGCAAAAAGCTCTTTACCGGTACCGCTTTCACCCAGGAGGAGCGCAGTTGTATCACTGGGGGCGACTTTTTTCACCAGTCGGGTAACTTCCTTCATCTTCTCTGATTTTCCTATTATCTCGGTGAACCCTAAGCTTTGAGCCAGTTCCTCTCTCAGAAGGACATTCTCTGCAAGTAAGCGCCTGTTTTCGAGTGCTCTTTGGATTAAGACATTCAGGTGATCTACATCAAACGGTTTGGTCAGGAAATCAAAAGCGCCCTGTTTTATGGCTTGAACCGCAGTTTCAATTGTTCCATAAGCGGTCATCACGATCACCGAGATCTCCGGATCTAACTCCTTAAAGGAAGATAGGACTCTTAAGCCATCCATATTGGGAAGCTTTAAATCCGTTAAAACTAGGTCGAATCTTTTCTCTTTAGCTTTATCCAGACCCACTTCTCCATCCCTGGCAACATCCACCTCATACCCTTCAGACTCTAAGGTTTTGGCAAGCATCTGGCGCATACTCTCTTTGTCATCTATCACTAAAATGGATGGCATAAATTTACCCCTTTATCCTGAGAATGGAAGAGAAATAATAATTAAAAATTATCATATATATTATCGGAAAAACTGAGATTCCTTGAAGGAAATTGCTGTATTAAAGATGCACAATTTGAAAGACTTTGTAGAGGAAGGTGAAGGATTTCTTGCTCGTCGTTGGTCTCCAGACCAACGACCTGTCCCGTTTTGATGAGGTCACCGATTAAAAAAAGCAGAACAGTCCCTTTTTAGAAAGAGATACTTCGTCTGCCTTCGGCGGACTCAGTATGACAGAACTTCAAGAACTGTCATTCTGAGCCCGTAGGGCGAAGAATCTTGCTGATTAATGTTCCCCACCTCCAAAGGAGATACTCCCCTTGGTTTGCTCGTCTTTGGTCTCCTGACCAAAGACATAATCTTCGTTGGTGAGGACACTGACGAAGAGCAAGCATATTTGTTTTTCCCTGTCTATCCGCCTTTGGCGGACTGTCTACTGACTACTCTTCTACTGCAGAATTAACTGACTGGTGCCATCCTCATTTTCCAGCACGGTTATCAGGTTTTCAACCGAATCTTTAATATCATCGATATGGGTGATCAAAAAAATCTGCCTGAATCGATTTTTCAGTTTTGCCAGCCCTTTGAGGATATTCTCTTTACGGGAAGCATCCTGACTCCCGAAGATCTCATCCAAAATTATAAAGGAGAACTCCACCCCGCTGGATTGGGAAACCTGTTGCGAGATTGCAAGCCTCAGGCACAGATTGGCTAAATCCTTTTCACCGCCGGAAAAACGCTCAATGGAGAATCTTTCTCCCTGATCATAAATTACAATTTCATATGGAGGATAGCGGTCATCATTCTCATCGGTTAGCTCTAATTTTTCATATCTTCCATCAGTTAACTCTAAAAACAGTTCGTTAGTATAGGTTGAGAGTGCTGGCCTAATCCTGGAGATCAAAGAGGTTTTAAAATCTACTAAAATCTTATCTAACTTCTCTAAATAAAGCCTATCCTCCCCTAATGATTTAAGCTCCTCTTTTAGCTTCAGGGTCTCCTGTATATCCCTTTCTATTTTCTCAAGTTCTAACGAAAAAATCCCCTTTTGGTGATTCAGGTCTTTCAAATTCAGCTCTAATTGATGAATTTTAGCCCTTTGTTCTTCCACTTTTTTTTCTGTAGTTTTAAGCTCTTCCTCTGAAAAAGAAAGAGTCTTAATTTTATTCCTATACGTTTCAATCTCAATATTCAGGTTCTTTAGATTTGATTCTATCTGAGTTAAGTTCTGTTTTAACTGAGGAAGCTTATTCTTCTCTTGGTTTAAAGCAATGTATTTTTCTTTCAGCTTTTCTAACCTGTCCAGATTTGTTTTCAACTCTAAGTGAACAGTTAGATCGTAACTCAATTCACCTATATTTTTTAAATTGTCTTGTAGAAAGAGCAGATTTTTCTCCTTGTCCAAAAGATTTTTCTTTAAGGTCTCTTGTTCTCCTTTTCCTTTTAGAAATTGTTCGATTTCTTTTTGAGTTCTCTCAATAGCTTCCTCTAAGTTGTTTTTCACAAGTCTAAGCTCTTTTCCTTTTTCTTCTATTCTTTTTCTCTCACCAGTGATAGAATCCAGGTTTGTTCCTATCTTTTTTATCTCGGAGGCAAGATGTTCCTTTATTTTAGGGTAATCAGCTCCCAGAGGTCTTAAACAGCGGTCGCATACTGAATTAGGACCTAGTCTTTCTATACCTTCAAGTTGGCTTTGAACCTTATTCTGCTCCTCTAAGGTCACTTTATAGGCAGATTGAACCCGCATGAATTCAGATCTGGTCTTCTCTAAGTGCTGTCCTATTTCGACTAAATCCTTTTTCAATTCTTCTAAAGTTTTGCTTTTCTTTTCTAAAACAATCATGTCCTTCCCTAAAGCCTCAATTCTTTTCTTATCAAAATCTATTGATTGTAGCAGATTTTCTATCTGAATTATAATAGTTTTCTTTTGTTCAGCTTTGTGTTTAAGCCCTTCATAAATCAAAAAGCCTTCTTTGATCTGGGGATAAGATTTTACTTCCACTTCAAGTTTATCTAATTCTAAGCTCTGACTTTCCAATGTTTCAATTTCATTATTGCTCTTGGTTATCTGAGTAGCAAGTTCTGCGGATAAAGCCTCTTTAACCGAAAGCTCACTTTTGTACTTATTGAAAACTTCAGACTCTTCTTTTTTCTTCTTTAGTTCATTTTCAATGTGCTTCAAATTGGTCTCTTCAGCTTGATAGCTCTTCTCCTCTTCATCTATTTTTTGAAAAACTTTCTTGAGCTCTTCTTGCAACTCTTTTTTCTTACTATCTAACTCATTAATATCTTTCATATGGACTTCAGTTACCTCAAGTTTCAGATCTGTTCCCCTTATATCAGCCCGTAAACCCTTTAGTGCGGAGTCGATCTTTTCTATGTTCAGCATTCGTGCCAAAATCTCTTTACGCTTTGACGGTGGGTAATCAGATAGAACGTTTAACTCTTTCTGGGGAGCATAAAAAGAGGTAATAAAATCCCTGTAGTCCATGTTTAGAGTTTTTTCTATCAAATCAGTAACCGCAGTTATTCCCCTTGCCACTACCTTACCGTTAATTAAGACTGAAGAATCTTGTTGACTGGAAGCACCTTTTAATTCTCTAACTACCCGATAGTTTTCACCTTGAAGCTCAAAATCCAGAATAACCCGACATATCTCTTGAGGTTTTGAATTTAATCTTTTTATTTCATTTTTTCCGGTGCGGGCAGCCTCAGTTCCGTATAACACCCAGGCTATGGCTTCCATTAAAGTAGATTTACCTGCGCCATTATTCCCTATAATTCCCACGACACCATCCGGGAATTCGGCCTGGGCAAATTTAAAACGTCTGTAATTTTCCAATTGAATCGATTGCAGATACATAACAGACTATAGGCTTAAGGCTATAGTCCTGAGTCTTTAAGCCTTTAGACTCTGGACTCTGGACTTTAGCCTTTAGATTTTCTATTCTTCCTCTCTTTTCTCTGATAGATATTTCAATCCCAATTCCTGCAACTTTTCTCTTTTCAAACCCTCTATGACATACCCTTTAATATATTGATTAAATTCTTCTGCCAATTTTCCAATACCAGTTTGTGTGACAGAACCTCCTTTTTCTTCTTTTTTCTTAAATCTTAAGTCAAAGTAAAAAGCCTCAGCCTTAAGCTCGGATAATCTCCTGAAGTTTAAAGAGTTGTATACGTGAGCCGGAATTTGAGTTACCTTCAGCCGAACTATTTTATCCTTGATATCGTTTCTCTGAATCAGGCTCTC
>MEWM01000119.1:16489-21410 GCA_001775355.1 candidate division Zixibacteria bacterium RBG_16_43_9
TCATCCTGATTCTTACTTTCCGCATATATCTGAGGCAGCTCAATCATTGGACGGGTTGGAACAGAATGGAATTTTGTCTCTTTTGAGAAGAGGTTGACTTCAACCAACCCCTTTTCCTGCCCTAATTCTGCCATTGATACTCTTTCAGTTGAGCCGGCATAGAAAACATTCTCTTCCACTTGGGTATAGCGATGGTAATGACCCAGGGCAACGTAATCGAACCCTTTTTTAAAAAGGGATGAAGGAACCTCTAATTCAGAAAGCTCACCCATAGAGAATTCCTTTATGCCTGAGACCACACCGTGCAAGGTCAAAACATTAAAGCGTGCTTCCATATCGATTTCCACTTTTTCCAGCTCGGATTGAAAAGTAGTTGCTGAAAGACAATGGGGAATCGCATGCACTGCTAAATCTTTTATCCTGATCATCTCGTATCTATCTTGATAAACCAGAGAGAGTCCCGGGAAAATCTCAAAAAAGGAGAAGATTGAACCTACGCCTCTCTGTTTGGGAGTATCATGATTACCGGAGATGATAATTACCGGAATGTTGACGGAAGTCAGCCGCAAAAGCTGCCTGATGGCAATATTTATTATCCGATTCGTAGGTCTGACAGAGTGAAAAAGGTCACCAGAATGGATTACTATATCTGGCTTTATTTGTATTATCTGGTCTATAGCCCGGATGAAAGCATCGCAGATATCCTCTTCTCTCTGGTTTATTCCAGAAGCCGAGACCTTTCTGCTTAACCCCCCCGCTCCCAGATGAGTATCTGAAATGTGAACTAATCTCATATTTATTTTACTCCAGAAGTTACCAGACCAATAATAATAACTAAAAAATTTAATTACAAGAAAAATAAAGTGGTTAAAAAGATGGATTAGAGGGGATCTTAAATTAAGTTTTAAATACTCACTTCAGCGGTTTTTAGATTTGAAACTTTTGCAGACTCAGGTTTTATCTCTGGTTCAGTTAAGGAAAGAAAGATAGAGAAAATCGTTCCTTTTCCGGTTTCACTTTCAACCTCGATCTTACCTTTATGTAAGTCGATTATTTTCTTCACCAGACTCAGTCCCAGACCTATTCCCTTTTCCTTTGAGGTGAAGAAAGGTTTAAAGATCTGATCCAAGTTACCTTCGGGGATTCCGCAGCCATTGTCTTGGATGATCAATTCAATTATTGGTTCCCTTTCATCATTTGATTTCTTGAGGCTTATTTTAATCTCTCCATTATCCGAAACTGCCTCAATTGAATTCAGGATTAAGTTTTGAAAAGCCTGTCTTAACAGGAGCGGATCGCCGGGCAGCAGGGGCATTTCCCCTTCGACTTTTAAAGAAAATTTAACCTCAGGCTTCTTCTCCTGAGCTATTTTAATACAATCCCGTATTAACTCCAGCAGGTCGAATTTGATCCATTTCACTTCCAATGGCTTGGCAAAATCTAAAAATCTTTGAAGAAGATTTTCCAGAGTCAAGGATTCTGCCAGTATGCTTTCCACCACAGGGTAGGCGGTACTTCCCTCCTTGATACCTTTTTTTAACATTTTACAGTATCCCAGAAGCGCGCCCATTGAGTTTCTCAACTCATGTGCCAGGCCGGCTGAGATCTCGCCAATTGAAGCCATCTTCTGCTGCTGGACTATCTTCTGCTGAATCTTCTTGAGTTCAGTCAAGTCAGTCAAAACCAGGACCAGACCAAGGATATTCTCATTTTCATCCCGTAAAAGACCGCTGTTGGCAAGTAAAAACCTGGTTGGCTGCCTTTTCCCATCTATCTCTATCTCCGTTTCAGCCGACAGATCTTTCTTAATCACCAATCCCTCTAACATATTGCAGAGAGCGTGATTCTTAGCTAATGCCTGTTTGTAATGCTGGTTGTAATTCAGATCGAAATCCGGCCCTAAGAGTTTTTGGGCTGACTGGTTAAATCCGCTTATCTTTCCCTGGTTATCACAGATTATCACTCCGTTATTTATGCTCCTGAGTATATATTCATTGTATCTCTCTAGATTTCTGGCTTTATTGTCAGTCTGAACATAAAGCTCCTGCAGTTTCCTTTCCTTTTCCTTTAGCTCCGTTATAACCTTCTGGAAAACTTCAACCACTGACTCGATATCCTCCTTTTTGCCTGAGGGAGAGAAGATTTTCTCCTCTTCTGCTTTTCTTTTCATCTGCTGATAAGGGGAGAAGATATTTCGCAAAAGGAGTAAAGCCATAAATACCACTCCTAAAATTCCTAATCCTCTGACCCAGCCTTCATACCTGGAAATACGCTCCATCCACTCCAGCCTGGAAACCTCTTTCTCAACCCTGCAGAAAAGAGTTGCCTGAGACTTATAATCTGTAAAGGGGTAAAAATAGCTCTGGTAAAATCTTTTTTGAGGACCCGGATATATCTCGGAGAAAAAGTTTTTGCCAGAAGTAAGCTTGCTCTTAAAAAGATTAAGCGAAGAATCAGCAGGCTGGAGCCTGCCTATATCTATTTTATCATCTGAGGAAAAGAGAAGATCTCCATGCTGATTTAAAATATCAACCCTTTTAAGCCCCCAGAGAGGGAGTAAGCTTTTGATTTTGGCAATGGTTTTAGGATTGCCTGGATCATTCTGCCAGAGTTGACTGGTGGAGTAGGCTCCTCCCTTAAGGTTTTGCAGAGATTCTTCATTCCAGCCTTTTTTGGAAAGATTCAATAGATAAACGATCTCAAAATTGATCAGAAGAAAAAAAAGGATGAAAAGCAAGATAGAGAGTCTGATCTCGGTCTGGTAGTCAAACTTGAAAAATTGTTTCATAACTTTATTTTTGTCCAATAAAGACATATCTTTTATCGGCATATGAAAATAAACGATTTAGCCAAAGAGAGCAGATGAGCAGGCAAGTCTTCAAATATGAAAAAATAGATTGAGGTATAGTTCCACCAGGCTGTTACCAAAGAAGATGCAAATTGCGGTTGCTATCGCTAAAAAGGGTCCGAATGGAATTAGTCTGTTTTCTCTTAATCTGGGGGATAAGATGAGAAAAATAATGCCAACCAGAGCACCCAAGAGAGATGCCAAGAAGAAAACCAGGAGAATCTTTTGCCAGCCTAAAAAGGCGCCCAGCATCGCTGCCAGCTTAATGTCTCCTCCTCCCATACTTTCTTTTTTGAAGATCTTATCTCCTGCTAGGGCAACCAGATAAAAAAGTCCTCCTCCGGAAATGATCCCTATTACCGAGTCAAGAAATGAAGGGGATTTTGACAAGAGTGAAAAGACAAGTCCAACCGCAATACCCGGAAGGGTTATGACATCAGGAATAAGCTGATATTTTAAATCTATGAAAAAAATTACCATCAGGCTGGTAAATAAAAATATTTTCGAGGCTAATTCCCAGCTCAACCCGTATAGCAGAAACAAAGAGAGAAAGATTAAGCCGCTTAAAAGCTCAACCGCAGGATAGATTATGGAAATCTGCTCTTTGCAAAATCTGCATTTTCCTCCCAAAATGATGTAACTTAAAAGAGGTATATTATCATAAGCCCTGATCTTGTTTCCGCATTTTGGACAGTGAGAAGGCGGAAAGATGATGGACTTCTTTAAAGGTAGGCGGTAAATGCAAACGTTCAAAAAGCTGCCTACTGCTAATCCCAGGATGAAAATAAATATTCCGATAAGTAGATTCATATCTTTTATCTTACTTATCGGAAATAAAAATGATTTATCTACTTTTTAAAGTTATCCTATGAGCTTTTTAACTTGTTGACATATATAAAGAACATCTTCTTTGGTCATCCGGGGATGTAGAGGCAGGCTCACTTCCCTTTTACCGATCTCTTCGCTGAAAGGCAGGTTTCCGGGTTTCTGAGGGTAATTCTTACGGTAATAGGAGAATTTATGAACTGGCAGATAATGTATGCTGGTCTGAATCCCTTTCCGCTTCAGCTTTTGCATAAAACTTCTCCTGTCAATTTTTTTATTCAGAAGAATAGGGAAAAGATGATGGCTCGAATCTCTGGGATGGTTCTTAAAAGGGATTGAAATCTGCTCTACTCCGCTTAAATAATCAATATATATTTTAGAAAGAGCCTTCCTTTTTCGATTATTCGAGATTAACTTTTTTAACTGTTCCAACCCTAAAGCCGCACCGATTTCGGTCATCCGGTAGTTATATCCTAAGTCAACAATATCATAGTCAAAAGCAACTGCTTTGAATCTTTCCCAGGTCGGGGTGGTCATTCCGTGAGACCTCATAAGTCTTATCCTCTTTGCCAATTTCTCATTATCTGTTACCGCCATTCCACCCTCACCAGTAGCTAAGTTTTTATTGGAGAAAAAACTGAAGCAGCCGATCTCCCCTAAAGTTCCTGCCATTTTTGAGCCAGATTTAGTGCCAATGGAATGGGCTGAATCTTCTATTACGAAAAGGTCATATTTTCTTGTCAGTCTGGTTATTTTGTCCATATCCGCCAGAAAACCGCCGTAATGCACCACAATTATACCTCTGGTTTTCGAGCTAATTTTCTTCTCCAACTCAGTCACCGAGATATTGAAATCGTTCAAACTGGTGGAATCAACAAAGACCGGTTTTGCACTGCAATACAGGACTGCATTGACACTGGCAACAAAAGTAATTGAAGGAACTAAGACTTCATCCCCTGCTTTAAGGTCCAAAGATTTTAAGGCTAAATGCAAAGCTGCAGTTCCGCTGGAAAGAGCAACTGCATATTTTGCTTTTACAAATCTTGCAAATTTGCTCTCAAATTCCTCCACCTTTTCCCCCATAGTGAGCCATCTTCTCTTCAGAACACTAGTGACTGCCGAGATCTCCTGTTTATTGTAATCCAGATCAAATAGGGGGATTTTCCACTTCATCTTTTTTATACTATCTAAAAATGTTCAGGAGGGAAGACTTATAGAATCTCTGTCCTTATTTTTTCAAATTCCTCT
>MEWM01000119.1:21439-21748 GCA_001775355.1 candidate division Zixibacteria bacterium RBG_16_43_9
AAATCAGAGGAGGGATAGACTGAGACCTTCTCCCCTTTTTTGAGAAGAAGATTCATCAGCTCCGGGAAATCGAATTTCTTATTCCGGGGAATGTAATCCAAAATCTCTGGCTCAAAAATATAGATACCCATACTCACTTGATAAGGCAATCTGGGTTTTTCCCGGTATTTAGTCAGTTCATAATTTTTATTATATTCCAGAACCCCGTAATCGGTTTCGATTTCTCTTTTCTGCACGGCTATAGTTGCTATGGGCTTTCTCGAAAGATGATAAGTGATAAGTTTTTTATAATTAATAGTAGTCAGAAGA
>MEWM01000119.1:21858-24927 GCA_001775355.1 candidate division Zixibacteria bacterium RBG_16_43_9
AAAAAAGACTGAATCAGATTTCCCAGATAACCCACTGCCAGAGTGATATCCTTCAATTGATATTTTTTGAGCTGTTTTACGATAATCTCAAGGATAGGCAGATTACCAACAGGCATCAAAGGCTTGGGCAGGACAATGGTATAAGGATTAAGCCTTCTCCCCTCTCCTCCAGCCAGGATTACCACTTTTTCTATAGATTTGGACATCTTTAAATGTTGTAGATTTCCTTTTTATATCTCCAGGAGTTTTTTTTCATCCACTCGATGGTGTTCTCAATCCCTCTCTCCAGTTCGGTCTCTGGTTTCCACTTGAAGAGCTTTTTTGCTTTGGAAGTATCCGCTACCAGCCTCTCGACTTCGCTCTTCTGTGGTCTAACCCTTTTTTTATACGATTTTGCCTTTAAGTCTTTATTAAATTTTCGCCTTACTAAATCGATCAGTTCGGAAATAGAAACCTCAGTGCCTGTGCCTAAATTAACCACTTCTCCAATGGTCTTGTCGGACTGGGCAAATGAGATGAACCCCTTTACTGCATCCTTAACATAGGTTAAATCTCTGCTCGGGAAGACTGAACCGAGTTTGAGCCTGCTTCCCTCTAATCCCTGAATTATCATATTCGGTATCACTGCTCTGGCAGACTGCCTGGGTCCGTAGATATTAAACGGACGAATGATGCCTACGGGTAGGCTAAAGGAGCGGTAAAAACTCAAGGCTAATTGATCGGCACTGACTTTGCTGGCGGCATAAGGAGATTGCGGGTTTAAAGGGTGCTTTTCATCCATCGGTATATATTTAGCGGTCCCGTAAACTTCGGAGGTGGAAGTATGGACAAACTTATCTATATTTGAATCTAAGGCAGCCAGAAGAAGATTCAGACTCCCTAATATATTGGTCTCGATCACGTCTCTGGGATTCACATAAGAATAAGGTATCCCTATCAAAGCCGCCAGGTGAAAAACTACAGCCTGATCTTTTATCATCCACTTTAGAGCTTCTCCATCCCTTATGTCACCAGTTACAACTTCAACTTCCTTCAAAATATTCTTATCCAAGTCCTCGAGCATACCCCAATCGTTTCTGGAATTATAATGCACTAAAGCTCTAACTCTGGAACCAGCTTTAACCAACGCTTCAGCTAAATGGCTTCCCACAAAACCGCCTGCGCCGGTGATAAATACTTTTTTTCCTTTTAAATTCATCTTTAGTCCACTAAGAATCCCCAAATTCTCATAAGTTTAATAAGTTTTAGAGAAGATATAATAATAGATTCTTTTTTTCAAGAGAAATGTTAAAGATTTGAATGTGAGGGTAAATTAATTAAGTGAAGCTTTTACAGAGCTAAGCTGTTAGCATCATTAACGGTGCAGCTCAGATCACCAGTATCATTGATAATCCAGGTGTCTATATCCGGATCGTCATCTAAATTTGCAGTGGCAGTGGCAGTAAAGGTATTCGGAGCCGCAGTTATTACGTATGTATACCTGGCTGTAACCATTACATCTACTCCCAGAACCGGAATAGAACTACCAGCCGAGGCTGAGGCTCCGTTGCAGCAGTAACTGTTATACTCCTGACGGTAAGCATGTTGCATAGCATATATTTGTTTCAGGATCTGCTTGGCTTCAGATTGCTTGGATTTGGTAGTGGCTCGCATAAATTTGGGAATAGCTAAGGCGGCTAAAATTGCTATGATGACAATTACGATCATCAATTCTATAAGGGTAAATCCTTTTTCATTGCTGCGAGCCATATATAACCTCTGACTTGTGTTTTCTCTTTTTGTAGTTAGTCCAGCCCGCCAGAGGCGGGCCGGACCAACTAGGTTTTCCTGCCCTCGCCAATTAGCTTGAGGCATCATTAATGGTACAAGTTAGTGTACCAGTCTCGATAATTGTCCAGGTGTCAACAGTAGCGTCATCGTCCAGGTTACCAGCAGCAGTGGCAGTAAAAGTATTCAGAGCCGCAGCTATGGTATAAGTATATCTGGCTCCAGCCGAAATATCGACTCCCAGGGTCGTAAAAGCACCACCGGCTACAGCTGAAGCTCCATTCATGCAATAACTGTCATACTCCTGCCGGTAAGCATGTTGCATTACATATATCTGCTTCAGGATCATCTTAGCCTCAGACTGCTTGGACTTGGTAGTGGCTCGCATAAACCTGGGAATAGCCAGGGCTGCCAGAATACCGATGATCACCACCACGATCATTAACTCGATCAGGGTGAAACCCTTTTGCCCTTTTCTCATCTTGCTTGGCATCTTTTTACACCTCCTCTCCTTCTGTTAAGGTTAATGGTTTAGTTTTCAACTCAATTTCCACTTTTGCTCTTACTTTTAAAGCAAAGATTGTGCCGTGTGGATACAATTTTTAATAAGTCATTCAGTCCAATGATATTAATTGTCATAGGCAAAGCCTGCAATCACTTTTTCTTTCCAAAAAAAGGCGCATTTCGCTTATTTGCTTGCGAAATGCAAACTACCCTTGTGTTCAATTTTTTGCCAGTTGGATTCTATTTTTTAATGTTTCCACCCTTACTTGAAGTTCAGGATTCAAAGGATCCAATTCTAAGGCTGAAGAAAAATTCCTTAAAGCGTCTTTAAACATCCCCCTTTGTTCATAGTGAAGCCCCCAGCGATAGGTGATATACACGAACATCCTCAGAGCATCTACATCTCTCTGGAATATTTTATCCTCTTTTCGTGAATAAAAGCTGCTTTCGAAATCCCTCTGGTTTTTCAAAAGCTCCGGCGAAAGCTTAGTCGAAATCCTCTTGGCGAATCTAAAAAGGTACCCTGCGGGAGTTAGAAAATTGACCAGCTCCGAATCCCCTTCAGTATATTCCATATATACCGGAAAATTTCGATTTAGCCCCTTAGTCATCAAGCTCAAAAACAGATAATCTCCTCGCAAGTCAGCATTAATATCGGAAAATAGTTTTGGAGAGTTTTTTCTCTCCTGCTGGCAGTTCCATTCAGCCTGCAGCAGGCCTCGGTCCAAAACTGTCACATCCTTCCTGTACCCTTCACCATATCTAAGAGCAGAGAGAATAAAATAGAGATTTGGATTA
>MEWM01000119.1:24962-25199 GCA_001775355.1 candidate division Zixibacteria bacterium RBG_16_43_9
GAGAACTGCTTTTCCATACCTATAAGCTAAATCGTTTTTAGATAAGTCTGCCAGCCGGTAAAAGGTCAAAAAAGGCAAAAGAGAAATTGAAAAAAAGAAGATAGAGAATACAATTATCAGACTTTTTTTGAAACCAGGGCTGAAGTTTCTTCTGACTATCCACTCATTGATATTCTTCAGTATAAATAAAACTCCCAGTCCGAAGAAAAAGGCAAATGAGAAGATTACAGGCAGTAT
>MEWM01000120.1:0-5090 GCA_001775355.1 candidate division Zixibacteria bacterium RBG_16_43_9
CATCCAGTCGAAAAGATAAATTGCCCTGGCACAGAGTTATAAACCGACAAGGAAAAATATCTCTAAAGCCAAACCAGGGTTATGAGATTCAAAAGGCACTATTGCGCAAGGAAGGTGTAAAATTCGACAAAAACGATAGAATCGATTTTGAGCGTTATCTCTGGTCGCGGTAGGTCAGGAACAGAGGGCTCCTGACCTACTACTCTTGAAAAAAACTGCTCCTGCAATGAAAAGAGCTATTCTCATAGACAAACCAGAAATGATTCCTGCTGTTAGAATTTTTCAATTTCAAATTTTTCTCCTCCTTTAGATAAGCAGACTCAGTTAGGGCAATGGGTGATAAGCCGCATAGCCTTCCGGCGGAGCCTGAGCTTTGTTCATGCGAATGATGGAATACCCAAGTGTAGAATTTATTACAGCATCTCTTAACTTCCACAATGACCGCATAATTCTCAGCTCGACATCGTGTTCTAATAACGCAGCAAGAATACTATCCATTTTAATCTCAGCGATGGGAATGGCCGGTTTACGTGAAATCCAGTAGCCCGCAACTTCGTCAACCAGAGTGAAGTCCTTAGGGTCGAACTCATATTGGTATAGACGTTGCTTTTGAATCTCAGGCAACCAACCGGCTTCTATGGCTACAACATGCTTTGCAGAAGTTTCTCCCATTAACCTCTTTACATCTTCGGGAGCACTGTTTGGTGCGGCAAAAAAGGTCACTCTGGGGCAATCTCGCGGGAGCAGATAATTGTGCAGATGCTCAAAATCAATAGCCCACACCATCAAGCCTTTTTGCTTGGCACTCGGGTGTAATGCAGGTCGGGGATCAAACAGTTTAATCCCTGGCTTATCACTAATATGATACAGTCTGATATTCATCTATTGTCAAATTGGATTTGCAGGTCAAACATTTCTTTGGTCTTGTCAGGAGCACGGGGCTCCTGACCTACGCTTCCTGCAACGGGTGGAGGCAAGCTCCACCCCTACGCGACTTTCAGTGCTGGTCGATTATTGCATATACGGTTTCTATATAAGCGAGGGTAGCCGCAGACTTTAGCCTACGTAACGCAACCTGAAGGTTACGGCTACCTGGTTTGAATAAACTCTACTGCTTTTTGAATCCTTTTTATCACTTCTTCTTTTCCTAAAAGTTCTAAGATGTCAAAAAGCGGCGGTCCACCTGAGACTCCGGTGGTAGCCAGACGAACTGAATGAATCAAAGGTGCTGGCTCAATTTTCAACTCCTCTGCTAATTTACGAAGGGCATCTTCGATTTTTTCTTTTTTGAAATCATCCAAAGAAGATATCCTTTCGGCAAATTTATTCAGTCTATCAGCGACCTCAATTGAATTGAAGGTTTTACTCACTGCTTTTGGCTCATATTGGAAGTCGTACGAAAAGAGGTATTTCCCTCTCTCTGCAAATTCTTTCAAAGTCTTAGCCCTTTCCTTAAACAGCAGAATGTATTTCAAAAGCCACTCTCTTTTCTCTTTTGCCGTCTCGGAGGTTATCAAATTCTCCTGAATCAGGAAAGGGATGATCAGGTCTAAGAGCTTTTGGTTATCATAAGCCCGGATATATTCACCATTCATCCATTCTAACTTCTGCATATCGAAAATCGGATTTGCCTGGCTGACTCCCTCTAAGGAAAAAGACTGAATCAGCTCTTCTCTTGACATTATTTCCCTTTCATCTTTTGGAGACCAGCCTGAGATTGCCAGGAAATTGACCATAACCTCAGGCAAATAACCAGCATCTCTATAGTCGGTTATTGCTACTGCTCCTTTTCGCTTGGAGATTTTCTGCCGGTCCATTGCCAGGTTCAATGGCAGGTGAGCAAAAGCAGGCATCTCTGCACCCAGAGCTCGATAGAGCAAAACCTGCTTGAAGGTATTGGCAATATGGTCATTCCCACGGATCACATGGGATATCTTCATATCCAGATCATCCACCACGCAGGCGAAATTGTAAGTGGGCCTGAAATCCGAACGCAAGATCACGAAATCGTCCAGCTCCTTGTTCTCCTTTTTCAAATCCTTATAGACTATGTCATAAAAAGTGGTTTCCCCTTCCGGAATAAAAATTCGCACAGCTTTCGGAGTGTTTTTTCTTTCCAATTCCGTTTTCTCCTGCTCGGATAATTTCAAGCAGGTGCGGTCATACACCCAGTTTATTTTTTTTTGAGCAGCCTCTTCCCTTTTTCTCTTTAAAGTCTCTGGAGTGCAGTAACAGAAGTAGGCTTTATTTCTTTCGAGAAGAATCTGAGCATACTTCTTGTAAAGCTCCATCCTCTGGGATTGATAATAAGGACCATCATCCCAGTCCAGACCCAGCCATTTTAGGCTCTCCAAGATAACCTCGACCATCTGGGGATCAGACCGGGCAACATCCGTATCCTCGATCCGCAGGATGAATTTACCCTGATTGTGCCTGGCAAAAAGCCAGTTACAAACCGCCATCCTTGCAGTGCCGACGTGCAGATAACCAGAAGGGCTGGGTGCAATCCTTACTCTAATCTCCTTATTCATACTTAAAACTTGCCTGGGACTCCTCGCCTTTCAGCACAGTCTTCTCACCTTCAAACTCGAACTTGACACCTCCTGCTATTTTCGCAAAAACGTTATAGAGCCAGGCGAATATCGCTGTGAAAATTGAGCCAATCACCGCATAGAATATGGCTAAGAAGAAAGCCATGAAGATACCCAAAAATCCGGTGAAAAGCCCGCTGAAAGAGCCAAAATCTTTTCCCCCAAAACTGCTCAGAATACCTCATAAAAAAGTCAAAAGGATAGCATAAAATATCCCGATAGCTAACCCGAAAATCCCGTAAAGGATGAAAGATATTTTTAGGCAGGACCAGATATCGATTTTCTTCAGCTCTAAGTTCATACCTCCCTCGATTTTTAAAGGTTAAGTTGGAAATTTCGTTTCATCACAACTCTGAATCTATGTTCAGCCAATTCAGTTGTCAAGAAAATCCTTAGCATTTTGCGGCCATTGCGAACTTATGGATAAAGCAATCTGTCAACTATTCAAGGTAAAGCTGAAGCTTTTTACTCCAGGAGCAAGTTGTGGAGTATAAACCTTTAGGTTTATTAAGTGGATGCGGGGTAACCTCGCCCTCTGTATATTATATTCTTATTTGTAGTGACTGGAGTTACCTTCTCACAATTATACCTCTCAGTAGGAAACAGCAGACAGAAAAAAATCTACCTTTAATCTTTATAAAATTCCTATTGCCCGAAGTTTAATTTCCGTATATAATATTAACCTTTAAACCTTTTCGAAAGGAGAGGATATGTCCATTTCCCGTAGATTTTCCTGGTTGATACCTGTCATCTTTATATTCTTACTCCCCATCTCAGCCTTTGGAGTAAGCAAGGAAGCTCAAAAACATTTCGATGAAGCTATGAGACTGAAAGCCAATGAGCTGTCCAAAGCCATAGTGGAATTGAAAGAGGCTATCAGGCTTGAGCCGAAATGGGTGGAAGCCCATTATCATCTGGGAACTTTTTACCAGCACAAAAAGCTTTTCGACGATGCTTTGAGAGAATACAAAACCGTGGGCAGACTCGACCCGAAATATCCCAAGTTACACTATGCCCTCGGAGCGTTATATTATACTCAGGGAGTCTTTGCCTGGACCAAAGCCGCTCAAATCGATCATTCCTATCTTTACAAAGATGATGGAAAGCAGGTATTCTACAAGAAGGGTACCACTCCGGAAAAAGCAATCGAGCCATACAAAAAAATAGTGGAAAAAGATACCTCCAATGCTCTTGCTTTCTATAATCTGCGGGGTGTTTATTATGACCTTGCTCTCCTGGAATATCAACAGGTAGTTAAAGCCCATCCAAACGACACCGCTGCCCAATATGATTTAGGTCTGGTCTATCTGGAACGGGCGAAAATAAATAAGGCTAAAGAACAGATAAAAATTCTGGAGAAACTTTCCCCCGGTCATGCTACAGGGTTACAACAGCAGATGGATATGGAAGAAGCCCAGAGAAAGATGTTGAAAGGAAAAAAATAGAAATTCCATACTCAATAATTGCGCAGGCTGAAATATAAGAAGAAAGGGAGGGGATAAACCCCTCCCTTACTTTTTCTATTCCCAATTCCACATTCCTCATTTTCTGTTTTTCTTGTCTCTCGTCTAACTTCTTTCGTCCTACTTTTACCTTCCCCTTGAACCCTTGACTCCTTGTATCCTTTACCCCTTTTTATCAGTTATTCGTTATCCGTCATCCGTATTTTTTTTATTTTTTCCTTGACAACTGCACTAATGTGCAGTATACTTAGTAAGGCAATAGGCTAAAGCGGCGTAGGGGCGTCCAATTGGACGCCTTGGGCAGATGAGGGTGGAGACCCAAAAAACTGGGTTTCGCAAAACTCAACAAGCTCCACCCCTACGCAATCTTAGACTTTAGATTTTTTTTCAAGGGAGGAGAAATGAAAGAATTGACCAGAAGGCAAAAAGAAATACTCGATTTCATCTCCGAGATGACCGAGAAAAACGGGTTCCCGCCAACTATCAGGGAGATAGGTAAAAAATTCAAAATCGCCTCCACCAATGGTGTAAGAGCAATCTTATCCGCTTTGAGTGTCAAAGGTTATATCCGCAGGAAACCTCTGCTTTCCAGGGGAATTGAGGTTTTGAGGTCGGTTAGCAGCTCAATAGGCCAGGTCAAGCCTGCCTTAGTCTCAGTACCTCTGGTGGGAAGGATATCCGCAGGATTACCAGTCCTGGCAGTTGAGAATGTTGAGGGGAGCATAGGGATAGACAGAACTCTTTTTCCCGGGGATGGGATTTTCTTCTTAAAAGTGGTCGGAGACAGTATGCGGGATGCTGGGATTTTAAATGGAGACTATGTATTAGCCCAGCAGCAGAACACCGCAGACAAAGGAGAGATAGTCGTGGCAATGATCGGAGATGAGGCAACGGTGAAAAGGTATTTTCCGGAGAAAAATAAAGTCAGGCTGGAGCCAGCCAATCCGGAGTTTGGTCCCATAATCGTGGAGAAGAGAACCCCTGACTTTTTCATCGCCGGCAAAGTCATCGGGCTTCTCAGGAAATACAGATAGGC
>MEWM01000120.1:5102-6152 GCA_001775355.1 candidate division Zixibacteria bacterium RBG_16_43_9
CTTTTAAGGAGAGGGCTTGGGTGAGGTTCCTTTGAACCCTTAAACCTTGAACTTTTGAACCTTTCTTTTATGTATCAGGACATTGAAGAGCAAGTGGAGGTAATAGCTATATTTCAAAAGGGTAAAATACTGCCCCTGAAATTCAAGTGGAAAGGCAAAACCTATAAAATTTTACGCCTGGAAAATAGATGGAAAAGCGATCTGGGTGAAAAAAGATGCTGGCATTTTTCAGTCACTGATTTTGCTTCTAACTTTTTTCAGTTGACTTACAATGAGGAATACCAGACCTGGAACTTAAGCAAGCTCTGGGTAGAATAAAAATCGGAGTGCAAAAGCACGTAATTTGTGTCTTGAGACTTGCTTTTGCATTACAATTAGATGCTTCATTCGCCTCTGGAGGACTCGGCATGACAGCCCAGCTCATCGCGTGTCATTCTGAGTCCGTAGGACGAAGAATCTCTCTTTTTTTGTTGATAGCGTCCGGGTTTATCCCGGACGTGATTTTTAATAAGGGCATCCCGCCGTTGGTGGGGGAAGAATCTCTCTTTTTCTGATTTAGATCCTTCACACCCTGAGGGGCACAGCTCGTAGCGTCGGGCTTTATGCCCGACGTGAGTTTTGTAGGTCAACCATCCCTGCTTTCGGGGGTGGTTGACAATTTTATTGACTTTATAACGTCTTCAATTCAGACGTGCAGTGCGGACAGCGAACTGCTTTGATCGGGATAACTGACAGACAATACGGGCATTCTTTGGTTGTAGGAACAGCCGAAGAAACTTCTGGCTGGCGCCTTAATTTGTTGACCTGCTGTATTAATAAAAAGATTACAAATACCACGATGATGAAGTCGATCACAGTGTTGATGAATATACCGTAATTAATTGTAGATGCACCGGCAGCTTTTGCCGCTGATAACGAGGCATAAGGCTGCCCGGACAGGTTAATGTAAAGATTTGAAAAATCTAACTTACCGAGGAGCAACCCTATCGGCGGCATTATCATGTCACTCACCAGTGAGGTAATGATCTTACCAAAAGCCGCACCGATGAC
>MEWM01000121.1:0-2014 GCA_001775355.1 candidate division Zixibacteria bacterium RBG_16_43_9
GTCGCAGTAATGCGCAAACTGCTGATTATTTCTAACGCTATGTTAAAAAATACTTGATTTTCAAGACAGTCGCTACAAAAGATAATCTATCCTCACAACTCTTTCATCTTTGTATTTATATCCTGAATCATTTTATCATCCAGGTTCTGATTATGTCCTCCAAAGCTATTATCCTTTTCCAATAAATCCAGTCTCTCCTGAATATAATCAATCCCTTTTTTCTGCTCAGGAGTCAATTTCTCCTTTTTCCTCATCTGCAGGATCTGGTCATTTATCTTTATTAATTCATCCTTGATCTCTTTCTGCTTGCTATCCAGCATGTCTATGTAATCTTTTTCGTGGCAGTTAGTGCAGGTGCTCCGGACTATCTGCGTGGTCTGGTTGAATTTGATTTCGGTGTGACAATCACGACATTCCAAATCCGGCATCGGTGGTGCAATGGACTGATAATCCAGAACCTTTGACCCTTTGCGGAAAGTTTCCTGAACCGGATGGCAGGTCTGGCAATCTTCTCTTTTTCCGTGATGGCAGTTATTGCAGCTTTCTGTTGAGAGTATTAGCTCTCCATGTTTTCTCTTATTAGAATGACAGTTCACGCAGGGCAGATTAGCCTTGACTAAATGAGTTTGATGAGAGAAAGTCCTGCCAAAAGCTGTAACCGTTTTAGTTTCGATGCCAAGGTGACAGCTATAGCATTCTGACTTGGGAGTAATCGAGGGTAAAGATAAAGATGGAACCTGGTATTTAGAGCCAATAGCCTTCATCCCTTCTTTTAACTTCTGATTGGCAGTTTCCAAAAGCTGGATTGAATATTTTATATTGTGCACCCCTTTGCCTTCTCTAACCAGATCTATATTGTATTTCGCCTCTTCTAATAGTGATTTGCCTTTTAGGTAATCTTCACCCTTCATAGAGGTTGTTTTTAGCTCAGACACTGCCCGGTTTAAAGCCGGGATTATCTGAGAAAGCCCCTGACCTATAACTTTTTTCCATTCCTCTAAAATCTGTCCATAATTACCACCATGACAGGAAACGCAGGCCGCAGGCGAGGCAAACGCGCTGGTCCCTTTGAGCTTGTCTCCTTTGTGAGAGATATGGCATCCGGTGCAGCTTACTCGCATAAGGAACATCGGGGCTGGCATCTGCTCAGTTCCCTTTCCGCCTGTGCCAATGAAAAGCTCCTTCTGGGCCGCATGATGCCCTGGATGGCAGGAATTACAGTCCACCTCAATCGATTTTGCCATAGCCACCATTTTATGCTTGATCTCTTCGTGACATCTCAGGCAATCGACTTTATGGTTGGTTACATGATACATATGCATAAGCAAAACGTCATTATATTTTTCCAGACGCTCAGGCTCAGTATGGCAGTTAAAACACTTTTCCTTGGAAACATTTCCTTCACCTTGCACCACGTTCAGATGGCATTTCATACAATCTATCCCTAATTTAACCCCTTCCTTATGGTCGAATTTCACCCCCTGGTATTCCACCACCGAGGTCGGGGCACCATGACAGGAAGGGCATCCGCCTAAGGGCTTTTCCCCTTCTACCTCTTTAAAATGACACAAAAAACAGGTATTGGTGGTAACAGTCATATGGACTCTCTGAACTATCTGGGAATGACAACTGGTACACCGTAATTTCTTACCTCTTTTCATCTCGGCCAGATGTGGAGTATGGTCGAAAAGGATATTCCCGAAGCTGACCTTTCCCCGAAGAAGTCTTCTTTCATGACAATCTGGCCTTAAGCAACTCTGGTCACTTATCTCCACCCAAGGTCTGCTTTTTCCGTAGGTTCCGGTAACATATTTAGCCACTGAGACTATAGCTTCAAATTTACCCCTCAGTTCGCTCTGAATTCCTGGTGGATAATGACAATCTACACAGGAAACCATATTGTGGGTTGAGGTCTTCCAACCATCATAATAGGGCCGCATATAGTGGCAGGTGATGCAGAATCTTGGCTTGGCAGTATATTCCACGCCGATGAAGGTAAGGATTATCCCGAAAA
>MEWM01000121.1:2028-3729 GCA_001775355.1 candidate division Zixibacteria bacterium RBG_16_43_9
CAGCCTGACCATTATCCTTTTGAATTTCTCTTTTTTGAAGAAATCGAATTTCATTTTTTACCTTATATGGAATAAAACCGACACCCTTTTCTTTTAGGGAATGTCGGTTTTAGGGGCTCAAGACATCTGTTAAAAAATTAAACCTTCTCTTTTTCCTTTTTCTTTTCTAACTCGTACTCCTGGTCTGCCCTTTTCACCTTTAGGTAGAGAACCACCACCACGAAAAAGATAAAAAGCCAGACTATCCCCAAACCAACTTTTCTCATGCGCAGGGATTCTAAATAATTATGCACAGAGGAACTTATATCTCCTGCCACAGTCCTGGCACCATTGGTTACTGTTTCCACCTCAGAGAGGATTAAAGTATGAGTAACCGGTAATACCTGCAACATACCGGTATTAGCCTGTTCTAACTGGGTTTCGTATCCAGAAGCATCCAACCCCTTGGATTTGGCTCTTACTATAAGTTCTTTAGCCTTATCAATCTGCTCCTCTGCCTCTAAGATTAAAGCTTTTATCTGCTGTCCTCTTTTATACGCCCCTGAGGTAGGGACGTGGCAGTTTGCACAAACCTGGTCAAACATAGATACTTCAGGATAATTGATAGAATGATGCTGGTGACAGGAGGTGCATTGGGACATCTTCTTTTTCTTCATCGCCTCAAAATGAGGGCTTTTGACAAAATAGGTCTCTGAATTGATGTGACATTTTCCGCATACATTCCCCACCTCTGAAACTCCCGGAGGGGCTGCTCCATGATTCCCATGACAGCCAGCACAGGTGGGAGCAGACCGGTTATTCTTCTCCAACAGGGCTTTTCCGTGAACCCCTGAGGCATACTCCTCCAAGGTATTGTAAGGGAGTTTATACTCTCCCATAAGCTTTTTATCTGAATGGCAAACTGCGCAGGTTTTTGGAAGGTTGGTTGGGAAAACCTTATTCAGAGGGTCTTTTACTGAGGTGATGGTATGACTGCCGTGACAATCTACACATCCGGCTATATTTTGATTGTTCTTTCCAAAAAGTGCTATCCCGTGTTCGCTGGTACGGTAATATTCTAACTGGTTGGTTGGTATCCCGTATTGTCTCATCCTCTTTGGGTCTGCATGACAATTTCCGCATAAGAGAACCAGCTCCTTTTTCGAAGGCTTTCCTTTAAATCCTGCCCTGGAGGACATTGAGACTTCCGGGTCTAAACTATTCGGATCTCCGCCGTGACAGTCAGTGCAAAGGATACCCTTGTCAAAATGTATGCTTTTCAGGTATTCGACTTTCTTCTCCCCGTGACAGACCATACAGGAATAAGACTCTAAATCTATGGAAAAAGTTAGGGCAGGAAAAAGTAAGACCGCAAATATGATCAGGCTGATTACTTTAAAAACTTTCATTTTCACTTGTTTTTCTGCTCCTCAGGTTTTGGAGAAGGCGATTCCTTTTTTGCAGGCTCAGCTGAATGAGGCACACCTTTAAGGTCAAAATGAACTTTCTTTCCCAGAATTGTTCTGGTCGATTCAGAGATATATCCGAGGAAGGAGAAAAGGAGAGCAAAAACTACAACAATTATGCCTACGGACCAGGCTAATCTCCTTTTAGAGGGCTGTCTTTCCGAACTTCTATCTATGAACGGAATTAATAAAAGGATGATCAGCATAAACCCTATCCCTAATATCCCTAAAATCTTGGGCACATATTTAAGAAGCT
>MEWM01000121.1:3804-5620 GCA_001775355.1 candidate division Zixibacteria bacterium RBG_16_43_9
CAAAGGAGAAAAGCACTGCTAAAGTGAGCAGAACCCCGAAAAGAAGAAAGGCTACGATAACCTCTGTTAAGAAATGATTCGGATAAAAAGGTTTCCCTTCTTCTATCTCCTCTTCATTCTTTTTCTTTAATTCTTCTTCCATAATTGAGTATTTTTGGAGTGTAAACCTTCAGGTTTACCCTTTTTCTGAAGTATTTAAAAATAAAGCTAAAGCTTTATACTCCATTCTCTTCGTCTTACGTCTCACCTCTCCCGTCTTTTTTATAGTGGCTTTGCCACTCCTTGCCTTTTGATCATTGCAAAATGAACAGCTAAAAACATAGTAGTTATCCAGGGAAGGATAAGCACATGCACGGAATAAAATCGGGTCAGGGTATCGCCGGTCACATTCTGACTGCCCCTTAACAGGACCAAAAGATAACTACCGATTAAGGGCACACCGCCCGCTACCTCGGTGCCTATGGTAGTTCCCCAGAACGACTTCTGATCCCAGGGGAGCAGATAGCCGGTAAATCCAAAACCCAGAGTCAGACCAAGTAAAACCACACCCACCATCCAGTTTAACTCCCTGGGGTTCTTAAAAGCTCCATGAAAATATACCCTCCCCATATGAATTAAAACCGTTATTATCATCAGATTTGAGCCCCAGGCATGGATCTGCCTGACCAGCCATCCTAAAGGCACTACATTGGTGATGAATTTTACGCTGGTATAGGCGTCTGCAGCGGATGGTTTGTAGTAGATGGCTAAGAGGATTCCGGTAACGACCTGGATGACAAATAACAGAAAGGTCATCCCTCCAAAACAGTATAGAAAGTTGAGTCTTTTTGGAACCGGTTTTTTGAGAAGTTTTTGCAGTCCTTCTCTTACGTCTAACCTCTGGTCTAACTCTCCATAGATTACCGGGAAAATATCTAATAGCACCGCTACTATCTGTCTTAAATTTAACCTTTCCTCAGTCCAGCGCTTTATCTTTGGACCTATCTTTTTATTCTGCTCATCCATCTTTAAGCCAATCCTGTTATATAAATCATATCTTTTGACACCTCTACTTTATATAAGGGCAAAGGCTTGGGTGCAGGACCCGAGATCACCTTGCCCTGATAATCGAAAAATGCGGCATGACATGGGCATTTTAAGGTTTGCGAATCGGTTTCCCATTCCACCATACATCCTAAATGAGTGCATTTCATATCTACCGCAAAAAATCCTGCCTGAACGTGCATCAGCATAACGTTTTTCCCCTGATAGACCACCGGCTTGGCTTTCCCCACGGGCAGATCACCCACTGGTCCCGCCTCCACCTTTTCCGCCTTTTCCGCACCCCCTTCCTTCCTCGAAGGATAAACGTAGGTGAAAATCGAGCCCAGCACCGCCAGGGCAGACACAACTATAGAACCACCAAGCGCATAATCCAGAAAAGTCCTGCGGGAAATTTTCTTTTCGTCTTTTAGATCCATCGATTTAAACTCTCTTTTCGATCCATCCTTGTTACTTTTTTCACAATCAGGACAACTTGAGTAGATATTATATTAAAAAACAAGAATTTGTCAAGCAAAAAAGTTTAACTATTTTATACTTTTACGATTTTGCTACTCCAGAACGCACTGCTTATACGGTTGATCAGAAGACTTCGCATCTTCCATAACTGCAAGCTCACCTTGTCTTGATGCCTCGACTGGTCTCAAAAAAGAGAACTAACCTCCACAGTTTTTATCAGATTGATGAATTATTATTGATTTTTTCTATTTATTTTCATACCCTTTAGATCAAAATAAATCGGGACTTGAAAAAAATGACCATCGCCTTAATCTTA
>MEWM01000121.1:5682-5967 GCA_001775355.1 candidate division Zixibacteria bacterium RBG_16_43_9
AAAGTCGTAATCGTATCTGATACCCTGACCCTGAAGACCTCAGCTTCATACGTGAAAATGGACTTTAACCGTAGGTCATTTCCAAACCGGCTTAAGCACATATATCTGCTTTCCAGGTTAATAAAAGAGAAAGATGTCGATCTACTTCACGCCTTTTCCCGTGCCTCGGGTTGGGTTAGTTTTTTCGCCTCCAGGATTTGTGGAATACCTCTCATTACCACTGTCCATGGAAGACAGCATCTCCACCTTTCCCGAAAAATTGTAAAGGGATTTGGGGATTACGTA
>MEWM01000121.1:6040-6625 GCA_001775355.1 candidate division Zixibacteria bacterium RBG_16_43_9
TCAGAAACGGTTTTGATTTGGAAGAGTTCAAAAAATATGCAGAGATAAAACCCGAGGAGAACTTAGTCTCCCTCATAGGAAGATTATCTGGCCCAAAGGGAGAGGTTGCTTATAAGATTATAAAAGAAGTGTTATTAAACTTCCCTGGAATAAAAGTCAACGTAATTGGAGGTAGCCCCGTACCAGAAAGGTTCAAAAACTTATCCAGAACCAATCCTGAAATAAGCTTCCTCGGATTCAGGGAAGACATTTTACATCAAATCAAGAAATCTCAAGTCGTCATAGGCTCAGGCAGAATCGCAATTTCTGCTATTGGACTTGGAGTCCCTATTATTGCCGTTGGAGAATCTTGTTCAATCGGACTAATTACTAAGGGGAATATGGCGGAAGCTTTAAAAAGCAATTTTGGAGACATAGGCAAAGTTCAGTCCTTTGATTTTGATAAGGTCAGAGCAGATTTAATCTATGCTATAAGAGAAAAGCCTGACAATTCAGATTTAAAAGTGATTATCCAGGAACAATTCGACATCGAAAAAGTGGGAAAAAGAATTGAATCCATCTACCGGAGATTGATCGCTTACAAGA
>MEWM01000122.1:0-147 GCA_001775355.1 candidate division Zixibacteria bacterium RBG_16_43_9
GGCTCAAATTTATCCTAAATTGATTATGTGCTGATTGGGATAGGCTAAAGCTATGAGCAATAGGAGGTAGTCTCTCAGATGGCGGGTTATCAAAAAATTATGCTTGACGTGTTGATATCCGTTGTCACCTAATCTTTTAGCCAGTGC
>MEWM01000122.1:246-3140 GCA_001775355.1 candidate division Zixibacteria bacterium RBG_16_43_9
AACAGAAGAAGCCACTACCGGCTTTTTCTTCCATAAAGCTTCGGTCACAGTTAAGGCAAAACCCTCTTTTAAAGATTTCTGCAGGATAATGGTTGAAGCTCTCTGTAAGATATTTACCTCCAAATCAGAATTGGGAGGAAGCTCAATAATATGAATATCTCGGTCCCCTTCCGCCCGGGACAACACCTGGGGCAAAATCTCCACCGATTCAGGGTCATCTGTGGCAGTTCCTCCAGCCAGGATGAGCTGGCAGTCCGTGGTTTTTTTCACCAACTTATAAGTCTCTATCACACCCAGAGGGTCCTTGAGCTTGTCAAATCTGGAGATCTGGGTAACGATCGGTCGCTCCGGGTCAATTTTATATCTTTGCAGGAGATTTTCAATCTCCCTTGGATGCACTTCTCTGTTTTTCAAGCTTAAAGGGTCAATAGAGGGTGCGATCTGATATTGAGGGATTTTCAGTTCCCGGGCAAAACTTGGAGCGGAGAAAATAGAAACATCATACTCTTCAACATAACTTTTTATAAAGTCCCAGACTGGCTCAAAAGGTGAAGAAACATCAATATGACAGCGCCAGATCCACCTGGCTTTATGGTTATTTCTTTCCTCGATCAAGGCTATGGGCTGAGGATCGTGAATGAAGATATAGTCTTCATTGAAACTCATCAGCTCAGCGTTGGCTCTATTAAACTCTAAGAAAATCTCTTTCATCTGAGGGGTTAAGGGTTCTTCTTTCCCATGCAGGCTATTGTGAATGGTTTTGGTTATGTTGAAGAACTCCTCATTCCCCTTTATTACCTCCCAGTGAGTCTCAATTCCTAATTCATTCAGTAGGGGAACCAAACGATTAAGGATCTCCGCCACCCCGCCTCCCACAGCAGTGGAATTAACCATTTTGACCTTTTTATCTGAAAGGCGTTCCGCTATTCTGAAGATGGTCTCTAAGGTCTGCTGGCCAATTACTTTTCCGTATTCTAATATCCTTTTATACATAGAAGTTACTCCCCACCCATTAACCTCTGAAAGCCATCCTTAAACCGGTTAAAAGCTTTCTTACTTTTTAGAAATTTGCCGACCTCGGTGGCGGTGGAATAGCTGGAGATTTTTTCTTTTACTCGCTCGAAATATCTTTCTCGAGCTAAAATCTTCAGAATCTTTTCCCTGGTCTCTTCCAGAGGATAAAAATAAGGGTCCAGATCTTCGATGGCTTTAGCTATGTTCTCCTTTTCCAGATTATCCCGAATCCAGGTGGAAAAGTCATTCGACTCTCCACTCTCCCGGATACGGTACTCCATGAGATGGTAATAAAGGGAATGAATATCTACCTTCTCCAGAGCTTTTCTGAATTCTGAAAGATCGCTTGTCTGATAAGGTGTAGAGATTATGACGCTTACAGTCTTACAGAAATGAAACTCCAGCCCAGGCTGTACATCCCTTATCCTACCGCTTTTATCCAGATAGTCCTGGATTAGCTCTAAGATTTTCTCCCTTAAGGAACGAATAGTGGGGAAATTTCTGAGATCCAGGATGGCTAATTTTTCCCCTAAAGGTTTCTCCTGGAGCACTTCAGCTACCCAGTAGGCGAAATCTGAAGGATATTCTTCGGAGAAGAAGTGGTGTTCACGCACGTAATGATGGGTGTGAAAATAGATGGAGGAGCCGTCGATTGCCTCGATAATCTCCTTGAGTTCTTTAAGATTTTTAGCTTTCTGGCCGGTGAGCTCCACTAATGGAACCGAAGTATAAAACCTGAAAGGAGTAACCTTCCGAGATTGTGCCATATTTATTTCTCTTCCTCTTCCTTCTTAAAGAACTCGATTATTATATCCTTGGCGATATCTTTGCATCCCAATCCAAAGGCTAAAGCTAAGGATAAAGCTATCGCCCCGGCTACAATTAAAATCAAATTGATCACTAAGTGAGCGGCGAGCCCTAATTGCTCCAAAGCAAGTACAACCACAAACGCTAAGGTGAGCCACCTTATTCCCCTGACCCAGATGAGAGGATGTTTGATCTTGGTGTTCAGTAAAAGAGCATGGGCTATCTCCCCGGCGAAGATGGCTAAGACCAGCCCCAAGATCAAAATCATTATAGCTACGAATATTCCCGGCAGTATCTCCAGAATGCGGTTTAAAACCAGCCCTCCTATATTCAAGCCCAACACGTCCAGCACCACGATCAAAAGGACAAAGATTAAAAACCAGTAGAAAAGATTTCCTACCAGCTCCTTAGCTTTGACCCGGTCTTTTTCCCGAAGCTCATCCTGAGGCCCCTTTTTTATCAAGCGGTCGAACTTGAAAACGTTCAAAAGTCTCATCACTAAAAGGCGAATCAACTTAGCCAGAAGCCAGCCTAAGAATAGAAGAATTAGTGCTAAAATCAAAGTTGGCAAAAAATTTAAGATGCTGATTAAGACTTCTCCCAGCCTTTCAAAAAACTGACTCAAATTCTCTGGCATTTTCCCCTCCTGGTATAAATTTTAAGTTTAAGGTTTATCCGGTTGTTTTAAATATATGGTTCGAATTGGAAAGGGGATTTCAATCCCTTCCTTTTTAAATCGATCAAAAATCCTCTTGCGCAGCTCATGCTGGGCAAAATACTGAGAGACAAAATCAGCCACCTGACAGATTAAAGTGAAATCTAAGGAGTACTCTCCAAATCCCGGAATAAAGCGAACGAAAGGGGCTGGTTCTTTTAAAAGCCCTTCTATCTCCTCAGCCCCTTTCAAGGCTTCCTCTACTAAGACCTGTTCCACTCTTTTAGGATCTTCATTGTAGCTAACCGAGATCTTAAGAAGTAATGACATCCTGTTTTCAGGTAAAGAGAAGTTAGTGACAATACTTTGGGCCAATTTTTGGTTTGGAATGATGATTAAGTTATTGGGAAGGGAGCGA
>MEWM01000122.1:3174-4888 GCA_001775355.1 candidate division Zixibacteria bacterium RBG_16_43_9
ACAAACCCTTCTTCTCCGCTTTCTAATTTAATGTAATGGCCTGCAGCAATTGGGCGGTCAGCCATTATATGAAGTCCAGCAAAGAAATTGGCCAGAGTGTCCTGTAAGGCTAAAGCCACAGCCAGGCCGGCTATTCCTAAGGTAGCTAAAAGTGAAGAGACCGAGACCCCGAAATAATCCAGGACCATTATCATTCCTATGGCTAAAATCAGGTACTGAATCACTCTCTGGCTTAAATTGGCAACTGGCTTCAAAGCTTCGTTTCTGCTGCCATAATAGATAATCAGATTGTTGATGATTTTTATGCTGACGTAAACAGTGACAGCTACTAAGAAAATAAACAAACCTTTAATCAGATACAGGTGAAGCTTCTCTGGCAGTTTTAGATAGTCTCCTCCCAGCCATATTCCAGCGAGGATAAAAAAGATAATGATTGGTTTGTGCAGGACTTTTATCAAGATATCGTCTAATTGGGTTTTAGTTTTAGCGGCATATTTTTTGAGATACCTTTCTAAGATATATCTGGAAAGATAGCCCAGGATAAAGAAGAGGACTATTATTCCTAAACCGGTCAGGATATTGGTCAGATTGTTCAAGGTTTCCTCCTTTCTTTTTGGGTTAATATTCTTTTAAACCAGCCCAAAAAGAGGCGAACCTCTTTGGGACCTTTCAGATAGTGATGAGCATTCGAAGGTTCCTTTCGCTTATCTACCCGAATGCTATAGCCCCTTTTCGAATTCACGAGCTGAAAAGCATCCTCATCTGTTAAATCATCCCCCAAATAGAAATATAGAGAATACGTCTTGCGCTTGGAGTTATAACGGTGGATTATCTCATTCACAGCCCAGCCCTTGTTCCTTTTTGTCTTTGGCCTTATCTCCAGCACCTTTTTCCCATCTCTTAATTCATAACTTCTTTTAAAAGGGTAAATGGTTGCACTGACTATTTTCTTCAGCTCCGGAACGCAATCCTCCTTTGCCAGTCGGTAGTGAATGCTGGCGCTTAATCCTTTGTTCTCTACCAGAACCCCGGAAAACCAGTGAGTTTTTCTTTTAATCCTCTGGCAGAACAAAGAGATCTTTTTCCTTATCTTCTTATGCTGATTAATCACATATTTATGTGATTTAACTTTCATTTCCAGCCCATGGTTTCCTACATAGTTTACATTGTCCAGACCTATCAGCTTCTGGATCTCGCTCAGGGTTCGACCGCTTATAACGGTTAAGATCATCTGAGGCAAAGAAGATAGACTTTGTAAAGTCCTCCGGGTTGAAGAGGAGAGCAACGCCAAATCCGGAGTATTTTGAATTGAGGTTAAAGTCCCATCATAGTCTAAAAATAGAAAAACCCTTTGAGCCTTTCTAATTTTCTCCTCTAAACCTCGCAGTAATACCTTTTCTAAGAGATATTGCATTAACATAATCTATCCCAATTTGACCAAATCGCTAATTATCTTCTCGGCCCAGTGATAGATGGTATTCTCGGAAACCGTTTCTCTCATTCTCTTCATCCGAGAGATTTTTTCCTCTTTTCCCATCTCCAGTGCCTCTTTAATGGTATCTGCAAATTTCTCTATATCATAGGGGTTGATAAGCAAGGACTGTTCTAATTCCCGAGACGAGCCGGTGAAGCGGCTTAAGATCAGAACCCCGTTCAGATCGGTTTTGGAAGAGATATATTCCTTGGCAACTAAATTCATCCCATCGTGCAGCGA
>MEWM01000123.1 GCA_001775355.1 candidate division Zixibacteria bacterium RBG_16_43_9
CTTCTCCACCTCTGTGATCCCTGAAGGAACTGAGATGACGATCCTGGGCTTCATCAGATAGCGGTGCTTGACCACTCTTTTGATGAAGTCGGAAAGAAGCTTTTCCGTGGTCTCGAAATCAGCGATCACCCCATCTTTCAGAGGTCTTATTGCTACTATCTCTCCCGGGGTCCGGCCTATCATCTCCTTGGCAGCGATTCCCACTGCTAAGACTTTTTTAGAAGATACCTCTAACGCAACCACAGAAGGTTCATTTAATACAATCCCCTCACCCTTGACGAATACTAAGGTGTTGGCTGTGCCTAAATCTATCCCTATATCGTTAGATATAAAATCGAAGAAACCCATTCCTCCTCCTAAAGGGAAATTTTCTAATTTGACTCCTGTTTACCAGCCGCATCTACCTGAGGTAGCTTATCGGCTTTTTCTTCTCCTAAATATATATATCGGTGAATTAAAGGAACCCAATCGCTCCATTTTTTCCCGGTTTTCCCCTGCAGGGTCTCCCTCTTGATTATCTCGGAAAATGCACCGGCTTTAGCATCCATCTCATCGGCATAGTGTAAAATTATCGCCTCTAAGGTCTGAGGCACCACCGGTGAAGCAAGCTCTAACTCACCCTGATGTGACAGGATCAGATGCCTTAGCTCTAAAGCTAAATTCTCCGGAAAACCCTCGATCTTTTTGATCTTCTGATAAACCAGCTCATCTCCACACACGATATGGCCCAAAAGCCTGCCTTCATCTGTATAATCTACGAAACCGGCAATCGAATAGGTATAAATTTTACCGATGTCGTGCAGCAGGGCACCGGTAAGGAGCAGGTCTCTATCCACCAGCTCGTACAGATCAGCCGCTTTCTCGCAAAATTCAGCCACCTTTAAAGTATGTTCTAAAAGCCCGCCTAAATAGGAATGATGCCAGAGCTTGGCTGCGGGTGCGATTCTGAGTTTCCGGGTTAATTTCTCATCTTCTAAAATCACGCTCAGAAGTTTCTTCAGATGCTGGTTCTTTATCTTCTCAGTTTTTTTTAGGAAATTGTCAAAGAGCAGACCCAGGTCTATCTCCGATCTGGGCAAAAAATCTGTGGGATCAGCTTCGCCCTCTTTAACCTTTCTAATCTTCTCAACTTTTATCTCTAAGCCCTCGCGATAGGTTACCGTCATCCCCTTAACCTTAACGATATCCCCGGGTTCAGCCTCCACATACGATTCGTCAACATTCTCGAATAGAACAGCATCGATCCTGCCTGTGGAATCCCCTAATTCTAACTTCAGGTATTTCTGCCCGTTAAACGGCTTGATCTCCTTCTTTCTGAGTACAAAAAAGTCGGTAACCTCGGTGCCGGGCTTCAGGTCTTTTATCCAGATATTTTTCATCGGTCAAAATTTTGGTTAATAATATCGAAATAGCCAAACAAAAGTCAAGCACAAAATAGTTGTTAATGAAACGGTTTCTGCTTATATTTAAAATAATTCTGGAGTGAATCGTAGAAAAGTCGGTAGCCGCAACCTTCAGGCTGCGAAAAATATGAGGGTACAGACTAAAGTCAGCGGCTACCTTGTGATAATATCCGGCAGGAGTAAAAGAAAAGTAACCAATGCCCATAATTTATCGCTATATTTTAAAAGAGCATATAGGACCTTTCTTTTTCGGATTAGCCATAATCACCTTTGTGCTGATAATGGATTTTCTTCTGGAGCTGCTTAACCTCATAATTGGAAAAGGGGTGGGCTTGCTGATTGTTCTTCAGGCTTTTGTTTTGAATTTATCCTGGATGTTAGCCCTGTCTATTCCTATGGCAGTCTTAGTCTCCACCCTGATGGCTTTTGGAAGACTCTCTCAGGACAACGAGATTACTGCTTTGAAGGCTTCAGGGGTAAGCCTTTATCGTATCGTCTTTTCTCCCCTTCTTTTCTCTTTTATTCTGACCCTGGGTTTGATCTATTTCAATGACAAAATCCTGCCTGAAGCAAATCACCGGGCACGCATTTTGATGTCTGAGCTTCATCAGATAAAGCCGACCTTGATCCTGAAAGAAAATAGGTTCATAGATGAGATCCCGGGCTATCATATCCTGATTAAGAAGATCAACCCCAGAAACAACGAGATCTCAGATATAACCATCTATGAGAAGATGGAGGGACCATTCCCCAGAACCATTCTCGCCCAAAAGGGAAAAATTGAGTTCTCTCAGGATAGAAGCACCTTGATTTTAAACTTAGAAAAAGGTGAAGTCCATGAACAGGACGAAAATGAGCCAGGCCGCTATAAAAGGATTAGCTTCGAAAAGCAGACCCTTTACATCCCGAACGTTGAGGGAAAGTTTATCCAGGCAGGCTCGGACTACCGAACAGATCGAGAAATGAACATCCGGATGATGTCAGACCAGGTCAGGAATATCCAGAACAGCATGAGCTCAGAACTGAATAATCTGAATAAGCTGGCAGAGGATAAAATATCCGAGGTCTTTGGCAGAAAAACCGTTCCGTCTTCAGGACAGACCTCCACCAGTGATCAAAAGATTTTGTCCGACCTTTTTTACAGAAACCAGAGCTTTTTTTATCAGCTTCAGATGGAAACCCAGAACCTTTTCTCTCAGGAAAAGGATCAAAACTCATACCTGGTTGAAATACACAAGAAATACTCTATCCCCTTTGCCTGTTTAGTTTTTATTTTGATAGGCGCCCCTTTAGGAATTATGGCCCGGAGGGGTAATATGGCAGTAGGGTTAGGGCTTTCTCTGGTCTTTTTCGTGCTTTACTGGGCTTTTCTCATCGGGGGAGAGGAGTTGGCAGATCGGCTTTATATTTCACCTTTCTGGGCGATGTGGTCCGCCAATATCCTTTTAGCCTTAGCCGGAACTTACATTCTGGTAAGATCGACTAAGGAGATGACCTTTATCTCCTGGAAATGGGCTGAGAGATTTATCCCAAAAAAGTTTAGAAAAGTCTTGTTCGGGATTATGTTTTAGAAGTTTATCTTAAATGAGAATTGTAAAAAAAATAGTTATTGTAGGAACCTTGGAGTGTAAACCTTCAGGTTTACCAGATATCACGCTGATGGTTGGTCTCCTGACCAACCATCTCATCTTCGTCCAGATGGACGAAGAGCAAGGCCGGAAAGGTAAAAAAAGTATCTTCTGGAGAGATCTTGGAGTGTATCCGCTTCAGGCGGACAGGTTTACCATCGATAAAGCTAAAGTCTTCGCCAGGATCCTGTGGACAAGACCTTGAGGCTTTATACTCCAACAATCTGTAAATAAACCTTGATTATGCAAATTTTAGATAGATATCTATTAAAACAATTCCTCTATGTCCTTTTTTTCGCCCTTCTATCTTTCTGGATAATTTTCTTGATAGTGGACGTTGTGGAGCACATAGATACTTTCATTGACCGGCATGCCAGTTTAAGTGCAGTAATAAAATATTATATTTTCTATTCACCCTACATACTTGTTCTGGTTTTGCCGATTGCCATGCTTTTGTCCTCCCTTTTTTCTCTGGGACTCCTCTCCAGGCAGAACGAGCTTTTAGCTTTGAAATCCTCAGGCATAAGCCTATACCGAATCCTCTTCCCGCTTCTTGGATTAGCCCTGGTCATAAGTTTTCTGGTGATGATGGCTGGGAATTATCTGATCCCTTACACCAACCGGCTCAGTCTGAAAATCCATTCCAGAGAGATAGAGAAAAAAGCCAATCTCGGTGAGACAATGTACAATGACGTTTACCTGCAGACCGAAAACCAGCAGGTTTTGTATCTCAACCATTACAATATCCAGACTAGAACAGGCGAAGGGGTATTATTTCAGACTTTCAAGGATGGCCAGATGAAAGAGGAGATCCGCGCAGAGAAGATCATCTGGGCAGGAAACGGCTGGATATTCTTAAAGGGAAGCCAGAGAATTTTTACTGATTCCTCTTTATCTCCTGAAAAATATATACCTTTCGAACGGACCCTGAGGCTTGATCTAAAGATTAAACCTGAGGTCTTAACCCGGGAGCAGAAATTGCCTGAGGAGATGAGCTACCAGGAGCTTAAAAACTATGTCCTGCTCAAGCAGAAGACCGGGCAGGATGTAGCCGCAGAAAAAACCGATCTTTACTTGAAAATCTCTTTCCCTTTAGCCAATCTGGTAATAGTCCTTTTCGGATGTACCCTGGCAACCAGCCCCAGAAGATCAGGCCTGGCTTTGAGCTTTGCCATCAGCCTGGCGATATGTTTTGTCTATTATACTTTTTTAAAGATCGGACAGTCCTTTGGCTACTCCCACAAATTTTCACCCCTTTTAGCCGCCTGGATATCCAACCTGGTCTTCGGAGTCGTAGGATTAGTCCTTTTGTTCAAAGCAAAAAAGTAGAGACGCATAGCTGTGCATTTCTCTTCGCTGGTTGTTGGTCTCCTGACCAACAACCTTTTTCAGGCAACCGTAGTGCGACCCTTTCAGGGTCGCCTGAAATAACGTAGCGTCCAAATGGACAAAAAAACATCCGGGATAAACTGCAGAATGCATCTTGAGACCGGACGCTACATTCTGATACCAGTATCCCTACCTTGCCCCTAAGGTGGGTCGATTAAATGTAGAGGAAGGCCGTCAAGGTCTTGTCCGCAGGATCCTGGCGAAGACTTCAGCCTTCCATTTTTTAATAGATGGAGGTCTGATCCGCCTGTGGCGGACCGCTACATTCTTTTCCTGCCCACGAAGAACGGATTTCCAAAAAAAGAGACGCATGCTATGCGTCTCTACAAAAGACAAAATCGCCCGATCCTACGGTGGCTACGCCAGACGTAGTCTCCGTTTATAGGACACAAAGGCCGGGCGTTACATATTTCCTCAGGATGATAACATCCTGAGGGAGCGGGGTGATGTTTTTCCGTTGAACTCTTGAACTATTGAACGATTGAACTTTTATTTTAAGTTCCTAACTCCCAGGATGCCAGGTATTTTTTCTGTTCCGGGGTCAATTTATCTATTTTAATTCCCATCGACTGTAATTTTAACCGAGCGATCTCAGAATCGATCTTTTCCGGCACCACGTAGACTTTCCTCTGTAGTGTCTTTCCTGACTTGACCAGGTATTCGACTGAAAGAGCCTGGTTGGCAAAGCTCATATCCATAACCACAGCCGGGTGACCTTCAGCCGCAGAAAGGTTGATCAGTCTTCCTTCGGCTAAAAGATTTATCTTTTTTCCATTTTTCAAAGTATATTCATCCACAAACTCCCTGACTTTTCTTTTCCCTTTGGACATCTTCTTTAAACCTGGAATATCAATCTCCACGTTGAAATGCCCGGAGTTACAGACCACAGCATTATCCTTCATTATCCGGAAGTGCTCTGCTCGGATAACGTTTATATCCCCGGTCAAAGTGCAGAAAATATCCCCGATTTTAGCCGCCTCTGACATAGGCATAACCCTGAACCCATCCATAGTAGCTTCAATTGCTTTCAGATAATCGACTTCGGTCACGATCACATCCGCCCCCATCCCCTTGGCTTTAAGGGCAAAACCTCTTCCACACCAGCCGTACCCTGCCACCACCACTTTGGAGCCGGCTAAGAGGAAATTAGTTGCCCTTATGATTCCGTCAATGGTAGACTGGCCTGTCCCGTACCGGTTATCGAAAAAATATTTTGTTTTGGAATCGTTCACCGCTATGATGGGATACTTTAAAACTCCATCTCTCTGCATGCTTCTCAGGCGAAGGACTCCGGTTGTGGTCTCCTCTGTTCCTCCGATGACATTTTTTATCAGGTCTTTCCTTTTTGAATGCAGGGTGGAAACTAAATCTGCACCATCATCCATAGTCATATCCGGTTTTATATCCAGGGCTGAGTTGATATGCTGATAATAGACCTTATTATTTTCACCCTTGATTGAGAAAGTGGGTATCTTGAAATCCTGAACCAGGGAGGAGGCTACATCATCCTGAGTGGACAAAGGGTTGGAGGCGCATAAAGCTACTTCAGCCCCGCCTGTTTTCAGGGTATCCATCAGATTGGCAGTTTCCGTGGTAACGTGCAAACAGGCAGAGATTTTAAATCCCCGCAGGGGCCTTTCCTTTCTGAACCTTTCCCGGATCATCCTTAAAACCGGCATATTTTTTTCAGCCCATTCAATCCTCAACCTGCCCTGCTTGGCTAATTTCAAATCCTTGACATCATATTTCATCTTTGCTCCTTCTTTTCTTTTGGAGTGTAAACCTTTAGGTTTACCCTTGATAAAGCTAAAGCTTTATACTCCAGATCACGCATCCTTTTTCAAATCTTCGGTCTTATCTAGTCTCTCCCAGGTGAACTCCGGCTCGCTTCTGCCGAAATGCCCGTAGGCTGCGGTTTTCAGATAGATCGGTCTTCTTAAGTCCAGCATCTCGATCATCCCCTTGGGTGTAAGTTGAAAATGCTTCTTGATCAAGCTAACCAGACGGGAGTTGGGAATCTTGGCAGTTCCATAAGTATCAGCCATAACCGATACCGGCTCAGGCACGCCTATGGCATAAGCCAGTTGAACTGCGCATTTCTGAGCCAAACCAGCAGCCACGATATTTTTGGCAATATACCTTGCCATATAGGAGGCAGAACGGTCTACCTTGGTCGGATCCTTGCCGGAAAACGCTCCACCACCGTGAGGAGCCATCCCCCCATAGGTATCCACGATGATTTTACGACCAGTCATACCGGTATCCGATTGAGGACCACCTATGACGAACTTTCCAGTCGGGTTGACCAGATACCTGGTCTTCTCATCAGCCAACTTCCCGATCACCGGCTTTACTATGTTCTCGATTATCTCCTGCCTGGCTTTCTCTGAGATCTTCTTGCCAGTTTCGTCCAGGATCTCCTCAGTATGTTGAGATGACAAAACCACACAGTCGACCCGATGAGGTACGCTATTTTTGTATTCCACTGTGACCTGAGACTTGCCGTCCGGACCCAGATAATTTAAAATCCTCTTTTTTCTGACCTCAGCCTGCCTCCGGCAAAGCTTATGGGCTAAAGAGATCGACATCGGCATAAGCTCCGGTGTCTCATCGCAGGCATAACCTACCATAAATCCCTGATCCCCTGCTCCACCTACATCCACACCCTGAGCTATATCTGGAGATTGGGCACCGATTGCATTCAGCACTGCACAGGTCTCGTAATTGAAACCATATTTAGAATGAGTATATCCGATGTCCTTGATCAGATTTCTGGTCAGTCCAGCAATATCCACGTAACCAGTAGTGGTTATTTCCCCTCCGACTATGACCAATCCCACAGTGATGAAGGTCTCACAGGCAACCCTTCCAGTTGGGTCCTGCCTTATCACCTCATCTAAGACTGCATCCGAAATCTGGTCGCAAACCTTATCCGGATGACCCTCAGTAACCGATTCCGAGGTAAAGAAATAATCTTTCTTCTCCATCTTCAATCCTTTCTTTTTTTCTTTATTTTTCCCTGTCTACTGTTTACTGTCTACTACCTACTTATTTTAGTCCAGCCCTACCTCAGACGAGTCCCCCACATACAACTTCTGAAACTTTCCCAGCACCCGTGAATTGTTTCCGACTAAAGAAGAATCTAATAAACAGTGACAGACTTCAGATTTCTCTCCCAGAATAGAATTTTTTATGAAAGAATTACGAATTACTGCACATTCTCCAACTGAGACAAAAGGACCGATCACCGATTTTTCTACCAGGCAGTTTTTCGGCAGGTATACCGGCGGAATAATCACGCTTCCATTTATGTCTCTTGATTTCTTAATCTTAGAAAGAAGGTGCCGGTTGGTCTCCAAAAGTGTTTCTGGTTTTCCACAGTCGAACCAGCCATCCACATCGAAAGTGCGGAATTTCACGCCTTTATCGATCATCAGCTGCAGGGCATCGGTAAGCTGGTATTCTCCTTTAGTGCGTATCCCCTCGTTAATGATCTCCCCCAGTGCCTTTTTCAACAGGTCCCCGCTCCTGAAGTAATAGACCCCTACTAAAGCTTTTTTGCTGGTTGGCCGGTCCGGCTTTTCGATTAATCTGGAAGCATATCCGTTTTTAAGTTCCACTATCCCGAATCTTTTCGGGTCGTCTACCTCTTTTATGCCCAAGGCATCGTAGTTTTCTTTTATGACCTGTTTGAGGTTCATCTCAAAAACTGTATCCCCTAAGATTATCAAAACCGGCTCACCCTTTTTCACGGATCTGGTGGCTAAATAAACTGCATAACCCAGACCTTTTAATTCTTTTTGCCTTATGAAGGATGATTTGAATTTGTAGTTTTTCCGCACGTAATCGATGATCTTTTCGCCCATAAACCCTATGACGAAGATCACCCCGTCTATCTTTAACCCTTTTAAGCCATCCAAGACGTGCCCTAAGATCGGTTTGCCCGCCATGTGCAGCAAAACCTTGGGAGCAGTATGGGTAAGAGGTCTCAGCCTTGAGCCTATTCCGGCTACTGGAATTATGACCTTCATAGTCTTCTAAAATAATCTTTATTTAATAATATGCAACCAATTTGTCAAAAGAAATTGTGCCCTGCCGATTAAAAGCGAGACCCGCGCCATAACCGTATATCCGAAAGAAGCACCAAAAGAGACCATTATAAACCAGATCCCTATTTTAGCCACAAAGCCGAAGGCTCCTTTGTGCTCTTTAGAGAAATAGAAATATATCAGGGTGGAGACAACTCCGAGCACCATAACTATACCGGAAAAAGTTGCCACATTTAAAAACGTGCTTCTTACCTGAGGCAAAACCATCCCATGAAGCTGTCGGATTAAGGAGATCCCTGCAGTGTTCCCCACCACAAAGGCTAAGGAAAACCTGGAAAGCCAGGAGACCTTTGAAAAAAACCGGGTGAACATTAAAAGGCCTAAGATCCCAGGGATGATCAGAAGATACTGCCTTTCGTTGAATAGCGGAGTCCAGAGCTGCTGTTTTATTACCGAGTGCCAGATTAAACCGACATAATATCCAGCTGAAATCCCTGCGAAGATATGCTCTGCCAGCTTGTAAAAAGGGTTATCCTTATACAGAAAGCTGTAAAGGGACAAGGTAAAGAAAGCAGCCAAAGTCGTGCCGAAAAACTCCCAGCTCATTTTGAAACCTCTTTTTTTCTGGTGGCAAAATACCCTAAGTTTCCTAAGACCACAAAAAATATGATGGCAAAATGGATAATCGACTGTGAGTCCATCCCTAACATGGCTCTGCCCGGGTTTGAGGTGAGCTTCTCATATTCGGCAGCCCCCTTCATCCCTCCCAAAAGCCCTACCATCTGTCTGGTCTGTAAATAGGAATAACATTTAGGAGCCATAACTGCGGTCACCCCTGCACCCATAGGGGTTCCGAACTGGGCATTAACCAAGGAGACCCAGTAATCCACAGTGGCATTATCTGAGACTATAAAGATGAAATCTATGTCTTTATAATTTTTCACCCTTTGCATCAAAGGGAGTGTCTCTAACTTATTGTTATAAGCATCCATCGGGAAAATATCTTCTATTCTCCTCCCCATACCCAAAAGCACAGCCTGATACCCGTATTTAAAACCTAAATTAACGTAATCTGTTCCATATTTTTTATCATATTCCCGGGCAACATTTTTCACCACGTTCTCCATCACCGAAAGCGCTCCTAAGGGAATAGTGGTTACAGTTACGACCTTGATATTCTTTCTGAAAAGCTGTCTTAAAGCCGCATAGGACATCGGCTCAGTTTCAGGCAGAGTAGAAGGATAGTAGTCGAAAGTCAAAAGGACAACTGAGCCTTCCTTCAGACTTTCGACTTTGTCATACAAGTCCAGAGAAGGCTGAGTGACCCCCAGAGGTAGACCTAAGGGGAAAATAAGCGGCATTATCACCGCGACCCCTATTAAGAGGAAGATATATCTTCTGTCTATTCCCTTAAGAAGCGAGAATATTTTGAGAAAAGAGTTCATCTTCAAAGAAATTGGAGTATAAAGCTTTAGCTTTATCTAAGTAAACCTAAAGGTTTACACTCCAGGATTAATTTTCCTTTTTGAAACTTTCTACTGCCTTCTCCAGGTCTGGATAAATCTCGAATATCTGACCCAGATGAGTTACCTCCACTATTTTTTTCACCTCCAGACCTGGATTAGCAAACTTTATTCTACCCTCTTTTTGTCTTAATTTCTGGCTATACTCCAGAAGCACAGAGATGAAAGCAGAGTATATCAGCTCGGTCCTGGAAAAATCCATTATTATTTTATAAGCTCCTGCAGAATATGCCTCTGCAAATTTATCCTCCAGCTCCTTGATGTCATCCCCTGTCAGGAACTTCTCCTGGGGCTCAATCACCAGGATATCTTCGATCTTATAGCTTTTTACTTTCATTCTTCTCCATCTAATTTAAAGTATTTTTTTGCTAGGGCTCGGAAAAATTGGAGGGATATGTCGGGCAAAGGTGCCCGATCTACGAGAAACTGAATCCGTAGGCGTCCGCCAGAGGCGGACCAGCCCCGCAATAAAATCTCTGCTGAACTCTTCCGTCATTATCAATTTCTTAACCGAGTAGGTCAAACATGTCCAGAGGACTGGTTGACTATTTTTTATCTATTTGTCAAG
>MEWM01000124.1:0-116 GCA_001775355.1 candidate division Zixibacteria bacterium RBG_16_43_9
TCTGTGGCTTGAAGTAAACGGTGGGTAAAAGAAGAAATGTATCTTTTTAGCCTTAAATCTTTTACTATTAACTATGAACCATCGACCGTTTTAACTGGCGGAAACGACCTCACTCT
>MEWM01000124.1:145-5619 GCA_001775355.1 candidate division Zixibacteria bacterium RBG_16_43_9
TATCGAGTTACATTATGCCCGGATTGGCAGAAGTCGCTGGAAAACAATTAAGTGCAGCCAATAAGGTGTCATAAGAAAAAGAGCGCCCTTGCTGTTATCTCTCATCAGACAGTAATGACCACTTTTCCCCGAGCGTGTCCTTCTTCAAGATATCGTATCGCTTGAGGGACCTCACTCAAGGAATACCTCCTATCCAAAACGGGCACGACTTTGCCGGTCTCCAGAAGTTCCTTAAGGAAAGCCAAATCTGGCGCATTCACTTTCGCCATTACTGAAGTGATTTTTCTCCCTTCCTTCTTTGAAAACAGAGGTTTGAGAATCGACGATTGCACAAGACATGCGATGGAACCACCTATCAGAACATAGGTCCCGGTGGGATTCAGGGCACGCAGAGGCTTACGTATCGAATGGTATGCTGCATTGTCAAGGATTAGATCGTATTCCTTCCCGCTCCGCCAGAAGTCTTCTTTCGTGTAATCGATCACATGGTCTGCGCCAATTGACCGTACCATCTCAACATTCCTCGTGCTGCAAACGCCAGTTACTTCGGCTCCAAACGCCTTTGCAATCTGCACTGCAAATGTGCCTACGCCTCCCGACGCGCCGTTGATCAAAACATGTTGTCCCGGCTGTATCCGTCCGTGATCGCGGAGGCTCTGCAGGGCTGTGAGTCCGGCAACAGGCACGGCCGCAGCCTGCTCGAATGTCATAGTTGCCGGCTTTAGCACTAATTTGTCTTCGCGAAAGCACGCGTATTCTGCAAAACCACCCATGCCCGAGCCAAAGACTTCGTCACCTATCCTGAACTGCGTCGCATTTTTGCCAACCGCTTCAACCCGGCCTGCTATGTCTGCCCCGAGTATTTGGTGTTTCGGTTTTAGAAGTCCAAAGCCCATCAGTCGGACCAAGAATGGCTTGCCACGCAGAATGTGCCAGTCAAGCGGGTTTACGGACGCCGCATGCACTTTGATCAGTACTTGATGCTCCTTCGGATCGGGTTTACCAATTTCCCGTAGTTCAAGTACATCCGGCGACCCATATTTGGTGCGTACGATAGCTTTCAATAGACTCCTCCTAGACAATTATAAACAAGTCATCTACTACGTCATTGGAACAAATTCAGATGTTTGATTGTCCAATACCTCTCCGCAACATGATACGTGAAATTATTGTCGATTGCCGGCCTAGACGAACCTGAGCACGCGTTTCAAGGCCGCTCCGACCAAATTTGGACGCTGGATGCCGCCATCTTAAGGTAGTGAACCAGCGAAATTGGAGGTGAACGCGAACTACTTCCGAAAAATAGGAATGTTTATCCGAATTGAGAAAGAACAGGGCCAGAACCTTGCGTTTGGTCCCCGGGAGAAGAGCGGTGATCATACTTCCAATCTTCGTACCCATCCAGGGTAAGAACGTAGCAAGGTTGGGTATATTTGTCCATTCAAATTCCGGTACCTTTTAGACAGTTTAGATTTGGCAACAAGATCGGGCGAAAGTAAGGGGAGAGTGATGTTGGATTTTGAGGCTATCGTAATATGTTATTGGATAATGGGATACATCAAGGCGGGGCCGACGAGACTCGAACTCGCGACCTTCCCGATGGCTATCGGGACGTTCTAACCAAAAAAAGTTTTTTTCTCTAGAAAAACTAACAGTAATCAGTTCACTATTAAATCTTTTAACCATCCACTATTAACCATGAACTATCAACCGTCTTAACTGGCGGGGCCGACGAGACTCGAACTCGCGACCTCCTGCGTGACAGGCAGGCGTTCTAACCAAACTGAACTACGACCCCGGCTAACGCTGGTTGGTGGTTATTAGTTCATAGTTCATGGTTAAAGTCATTAACTACGAACTAACCACTATGAACCATCCACCAGATTCATCTTGGGCGGTACAGGGATCGAACCTGTGACCTTCTGCGTGTAAGGCAGACGCTCTAAACCAGCTGAGCTAACCGCCCGGGCTTACGCCAGTTAATAGTTGATAGTTCTTGGTTCATGGTCTATAGAAAAAACTATCAACTCTTCTTTACACTCAATTCTTCTGGTTTGGGAGCTTTCTCCTCTTGCTTTTTCTTTTCTCCTAAAAGGATGGCAATCGGAATCAACACGCAATAACCCACCACCAGAAGGATCGGGGCTAAAGTTATAGAGCCACGGGCCAAGGCAATATAACCTATGATTATAACCAAAAGCCCAATCCCCAGCCAGGTCCAGTTTCTTTTGGTGAAAGGCAGGGCTCCCTTTTCTTTAGCTTTCTCAACTTTGGGCTTTGTTTTTACTTTAGCCATATCTTCTCCGTTTAACTTACAAATTTAACAAAGATTTCAACAGAGTCAAGCAAATAATCCGAGAGCTCTGAAAAAGTGGAGGAGTGTGGTCGGGCAAGGTGCCCGACCTATCCTACGGATCCGTTTCTAGGACGAGAAATCAAATACTTACATTCACGTAGGCGTCCGCCTGAGGCGGACCAGCCCCGCAAAACGAGTTTTTCAGAGACCCCAATCCATTTCACAATCGACAAAACCGTTCCTTCTTTATCTTTTTGGCTCAGGCTTGAGAGTCTATAGGGGTGATTCGGGAAGTAGACTCGCTCAAACCTAAGACGAAGAAAAGTATCATATTATCAATCGCCGCTGTATAATAGCACTGAAACTGTGAGGCTAAAAGAAACGCTACTACAGATAAAACCCCACCCAGTATCAAAGCCTTTGCGTATCCTTCCTTTTTCTCCTTATATCTACGCAAAAGATTTTTCAAGAAAACAACCCACATAAAGATAAAAGCTAAAAACCCGACAATACCGGCATTGACCGCCACGTTCAGAAAGTCATTATGCGCATGCCCGAAGATCTCAGAAGGAACTTTCAAATACCTCTGGTAGAACTCCGGAAAATTTCCGAACCCTATCCCGAACAAAGGGTGATCTTTGAAGATATTGAAGGAGGTGGACCAGATGACTGACCTGATATCGGCCTGCTCTAAGGATCCAGCCTTAACCGCAATAAGCGACCTGCCCAGAATCTGCGGATCGATCAAATAGATAATGACCAGATACCCCGTAACTGCCAGAACCTCCCTGGTTTTGTTTCGGCTCTTAAAGAAAACGAAATAGACGATGAAGGCGAAAATCTGAGCATAAAGAGTGCTCCGGGTGTAGGTAAAAAAGTTTGCCGTTACAGTCAAGACTGCGACCGTAAAATAGAATGTCTTCAAAGAGGTTTTTTTTTCGAAAGAGCCCAGACAGAAGCTGATTATTCCTATGAGCATGGCAAAGAAGCCATAGGTCAAGGGTATGTCAAAAAAACCTATGGAGCGATACTTTTTATAGGGGGAGATAAAAGAGGGATCGATCTGCAGATGACGCAACAGGTCCATTCCGGTATAATGCTGCCAGATGGCATACAGAGCCACAATCCCGGAGATCAGGAAAATCAGATTAACTAACTTTCGGATGAAATTTTCATCCTTGAGATTATTGACTAAAAGGAACGGGATGACCAAGAGCCATTCATCCTTCAAAGTGAAAAGACTATGAAGTGGGTGTTGCGAAAAGATAATCGAGACAACCCAGGTACCAAGATAGACTAAAACCGGCAACTCGAAAAAAGATCTTTTCCAGTCAAGGCCTTTTCTGGAGAGCATCCTCCAGACCCAGCCTAAAAGCGCAAGGCAGAGGCCGGTTTGCGTTCCGGCAATTGAAAAGGGAGAGAAAAATGCGAAGACCAACAGTCCGAAATTAACCAGACTCTGCGGCGAAACAAATTCAGATTTGAGCACTTCAGCCTGACTGCTCATCTGGTTTCCTCACCTAAGGAGATTCTCCTTAAAACTCCCAGGAAGCCACTGAATAATCTATCCAGTCCAAAAGGGAGCTTTTGAATATACCGTGATGTCAGGTCGAAATCAAGCTTTTCCAAAGTCCTGGTAAAAGCTAAGATTACAGGATAGAGGATCACTCCCAAAAGGATGCAGACGATAAGTCCGAAAACCCCAGGTAAGAATGACGAGAGCAGATAAACTACAAATCCCATAATGGATGAGGTCAATCCGATCTTCAAAGCCGGGATCAAAGGGAACTTCCTTTTCAGGAAGAAAGCATACACGTAGACGATAACACCTACCCCGAAGAAAACCTGGGCTGAGAAATTCACCCAGACTGCGCCTATTGCCTGGTATTTGCGGGTAAGGAAAAGGTTCAATATCAGCTTCAGAAGCACTGCCAGAATGTAAAATCTAAGTATCACCTTTTGTCTTTCCACACTATAGAGGAAGGAACTGGAGGCAGTAGAAACCGAGCCGACTGTACCGGCTAAAAGGACGATCGCAAAGATTAAAGCTGAGGGCAGGTATTCTGCTCCATAAATACTGGTTATTATCCTTGGAGCAAGAAAAATGCCGCCAGCACACAGAGGAAAGGCAATAAGAGCTAAATACCTCGTGGAATTATAATGGATATTCATTAATCTTTCTTTTTCACCGCCCCCGTAGGCTTCAGACATGATGGGAAGCAATACCCCCGTCAGTGCGCCGGGCAGAAGCAAGATCAACTTATTAGCTAAATTGAAACCTAAATTATAAAATGCTACCTGAGTTTCATTGCTGTACGCTCCCAAAAACAGTAGCTCGAACCTCTCCCACAGAAAAGCCTCTAAAAGCAAAATGACGAAAATACTTTGGCTATAGTTTATGAGCTTACTCTTCAATTCTGAAGGCAATCCTTCCTTGACATAAGGATATTTCTTGGAATGATAGAACTCATAATAAAGAAACGCTCCAAGAAGGTTGGAGATAAAACTGACCCAGAAAAGATACTCTACATCTTTTTTTAAAACCAGAGCAAGTAGCAGCAGGAGAAAAGTCAAAGGAGAAAGTATGAAAGTCAAAAAGGCTATCAGGTCATACCTTAAAAACCCGGAGAAACCTGCCATATAGATTGCCAGAAGCCCCATCGGCATCATCCCCAGGGCGCCGATTCTTAGATAAAGGGAAAGATAAGGCTTATGGTAAAGCCCTGCAATTATCGGGGAGGTGAAGAAAAGTAAAAGGGTGACTAAGATTCCAGCCCAGAAAATCCATCTGGAGCAATTCCTGAGGATGCTCCCTGCAGAGACAAAATCTTTCTTGCCTGAATATTCCGAGATATACTTGGTAACTGTGGTAGGCAGTCCTAAATTTACAAAATATCCAACAATGGTCAGAATCCAGAAAGCCAAGCTGTATTCGCCTAGTTTTTCCGGGCCTAACAGCCTGGCGATTACGATGGAGGTTATAAATCCAAAGAAAAGCCCACTCCCTCTGAAAAGGAAATTGTAAAAGGTGTTTCGGGCTATTGAAGGGGTATAAATATTCTGGGGTATCTCCAAATTCTGCTATCTCCATTTAGTCAAGGGAGGGATTCGAGGTCGGGCACGGGTGCCCGACCTACGAAATATCAAGAAACCTCATCTCGTAGGCGTCCCGCCACCG
>MEWM01000124.1:5628-9585 GCA_001775355.1 candidate division Zixibacteria bacterium RBG_16_43_9
AAAAGCTCACCGACTCTGTGACAGGCATTACTCAAAGTTCCTCTCAATCAGATCACAGATTATATGCCCGATTAGAATATGAACCTCCTGTATCCTCTGGGTCTCACAAGAAGGGACGATGATGGAGAAACCCGCAATCCTGGTCATCTCTCCCCCATTCTTTCCAGAAAGAGCCAAAGTTTTCATTCCGATTTTCCTGGCAGTTTTTATGGCTAAATTCACATTTGAGGATTCGCCTGACGTGCTCAGAGCTAAAAGGGAATCCCCTTTTTTGCCCAATGCTTCCACCTGGCGGGAGAAGACTTTTTCGAAACCAAAATCATTAGCTGCTGCAGTCAATACAGATGAGTTGACTGTTAAGGCGATTGCCGGAAGGGCTTTCCTTTTAGAAGAAGATTTTAGCCGCACCACCAGTTCTCCGGCAATATGCTGGGCATCCGCCGCAGAGCCACCGTTCCCGCAGAGCAAAATCTTTCCACCTTTCTTAAGACAGCTGTTCAAAATCTCCGCCAGTTCGACAACCTTTTCCGCAAGCTCTGATTTGATTTTCTGCTTTAAGGCGATACTTTCTTCAATCTGAGATTGAGCAATTGAAATTTGTTTTGATCTTTTAACCATATGTTTAAAATTTGGTGGAACAGGCATCCTTGCCTGTTCAGTCTTAGCCTTCAGTAGAACAGACATTCTTGTCTGTTCTATCTTGGTCAGACAAGAATGTCCGACCTACCAGTTGGTACAACAGACACTCCTGTTTGTTGCATTATCCTTTCACCAAATATTCTCTTATCAAAATCCCCCCATTGTTTTTCATAATCTTTATCCTGAATACTTCCTGGATTTTCCCGGTCGAATTGCCATTGCAGGGGATTATACAGGATATATTCCCGGATGCAGTTCAGCTCATCTTCGTTTCTGACAACGTGCTCGTAATAATTCCGTTGCCAAACAGGTGTACCTGACATATTGCGTGTTTCATTAATACGACGCGATGAAAAAGTTTTAAAACCGCGAATGATTTCTGAAAGGGGATACTTTGTAGGGGCAGGTTTCAAACCTGCCCCTACAATAAAAATAATGCCGTGGACATAATTTGGCATTATGACAAATACATCCAGTTGAATATTGGGATAATGTTTTGGTAGATCTAACCACACTGATTTAACAATTCTGCCGAATTTGCTGAGGCTAATCTTCCCATCTAATATTTTCCCAAAAATGGATTTACCTTTATGTGAGCAAATAGTAATAAAATATGCACCTGGTGTTGAATAATCATACTCATTTAACCTGATAGAACGGCGGTGATGTTTTTCTGTATCTGGAATTGTGCTCATATAATCGCCCTACTGTAGGGGTTTGATCTATCACACCCTTCTTTATTATTGGCACGATAAATCGTGCCCCTACATATGTATTGCCCTTGCAAAATCTTTCAATCTATCGTTGCCGCCTTGTTCTTCTAATGCGTTCCCAATCACCACGAAATTTGCACCGGCTTTTACTTTTTCCTTAGCAGTTTCCGGATCCCTTATCCCTCCACCTATTATCAGGGGAACGCTTATAAATTTCTTCACCTCTTTAATCAGAAAATCAGGCACAGATTTATCCGCACCGGAACCAGCATCCATAAAGATAAATTTCATCCCCAAATATTCAGCCGCTAAAGCGTGCGCGCAGGCGATATCCGGTTTGTTCGGAGGCAGAGGCAGGGTGTCGGACATAAACTGGACTGAAGTCATTTTTCCTGATTCGATTAGCATATATCCGGTAGGAAGCGGCTCTAAACCAAACTCCTTTATCACTGGTGCGGCTTTCACCTGCTCACCGATCAAAAGATTCGGGTTCCTTCCGCTTATCAAGGACAAGAACAATACCGCATCCGCATATTTTGAGACCTGATTGGCATTTCCCGGAAAGATTATCACCGGTAGCTTGACTTTTCCCTTTATCTTTTTAATCGCCTCATCAAAATGAGTTGAAAGAAGCAGACTTGACCCAACTAAAATCCCATCTGCCCCTCCTTTCTCTGCCCGAAGGGCTAAATCGGAAATCTCTCTGGGGCTTAACCTGTCCGGGTCCAACAAAACCAAAAAACCCGCCCTTTTTTCTTTGATGACTTTTAGTAATCTTTGATAAACTCTCAAATTCCCCTCACTTGTTTTGGAGATAGTGTCCTCAGACACTACCTTATGTCATTCTGAGGGAGTGTAAGCGACCGAAGAATCTGTAGATTCTTCACCCCGCATCTTGCGGGGTTCAGAATGACAATTATTGCTCTCTATTGGTGTCCTTACCAACGAAGAGGGATTGTTGGTCTGGAGACCAACAACCAGCAATCTCGCATTATATTTAGACGGTCAATGCACTCAAGAAATCATCCTTTTGATTATCTCCGGCACCTTTGATAAAGCAAAATCCAGCTTGGTTATATCCTTTCCACCGGCTTGAGCTAAATGCGGTTTCCCTCCTCCACTTCCCCCGGTAAGTTTTGCCACTTCTTTAATTATCTCCCCTGCCCTTATCCCCTTTTTTACCAGGTCATCAGTTACGGCAGTCACAAAAGAAAGCTTTTCATCCGAGATTATTGCGAATACCCCGATTGAGGATTTAAGATTTCCTCTGAGTGCATCTGCCAGGTTTAATAAGCTCTCCCTGCTCCCTTTTTCATCTTTGTAGGCAATTATCTTAATACCATCCAGCTCAAACGCATTCTTATATAGCTCTTTGATCTTTTCTTTGGCACTCCCTGCCTCAGCCTGCTTTACCTTCTTCTCCATCTCCCTGCTGTTCTCCAGAAGCTCAGCCATCTTTGTTCCTAATTCCTCTCTCTTAACTTTTAGAATATCAGAGAGTCCCTCCAGAGTTTTCTCTTCCTCTTTAACCAATTCATAGGCACTCTTTCCGGTTACTGCTTCTATCCTTCTCATTCCTGCGGCAATGCTTTGCTCTGAGATTATCCTGAACAAACCAATTTCACCTGTAGCTTTAACATGAGTGCCACCACAGAGCTCCATAGAATATTCATCTACCTTTACAACCCTAACTGTATCCTCATATTTTTCTCCGAACAAAGCCATCGCCCCAAGCTTTTTTGCCTCATCCAGAGTTGTGTTAAATGTATTAACCTCTAAGTTCTCCCAGATTTTCTGATTGACCTTATATTCTATCTTTTCCAGCTCATCCTCAGTCAAAGCCTTAAAATGAGTGAAATCAAACCTGAATCCATTTGGACTAACTAAAGACCCGGACTGATGAACATGCTCTCCTAAAGTCTCTCTTAGAGCTTTATGCAGAAGATGAGTCGCGGTATGGTTGCGCATTATTCCTTTGCGTTTCTGTTCATCTACTTCAGCCCTTGCAGTTTTGTGATAAAACTCTTTTGTAAGATTTTCACTTTCTTTAATCTTATGGAAAATAAAGTTATTCTCTTTTCGCACATTAACTACTGATAGTTTTAATCCTTTTACTACTATCCAGCCTTCATCACTGGCTTGTCCGCCAGATTCTACGTAGAACGGAGTCTTGTCCAAAACGATTCCTTCTGGGTAAATCCCTATTACCTTACTTCTTGTCTTGAGTTTCTTATAACCAACAAACTCGCTTTTAGTGTAATTTTCATCAACCATCTTACCTGAGATTATAAGAGAACGTGCAGCAACCGAACTAAACTTATCTGGCACTTTTGAGATTTCTCTATGTTTTTCCATCTGTTTTTCATAGCCTTCCATGTCAACCGACATCCCCTTTCTTCTAGCAATCATTTGCGTTAGCTCTATGGGGAAACCATAAGTAGCCTCTAAATCAAAAGCCATCTTGCCTGGGATTGTTTTGCCACCCTTTTTTAAAACTTCCTCTGTAATTACTTCAAGACGCTCAATTCCTGTATCTAATGTTTCGTTAAATCTTTCCTCTTCAGATTTTATCCATCGAGAGATTAATTCTTTCTTATCTTTGAGA
>MEWM01000125.1:0-123 GCA_001775355.1 candidate division Zixibacteria bacterium RBG_16_43_9
GCAACTGCGATTCTGACTGCTTGGCATATCAGATGAACTTTAATTATAATATCCCCGTATTCTTTAAAGCGGAGTATGTAGGCGTTACAGACTGGGACAAGTGCACCGGATGTAAAGAGTGCA
>MEWM01000125.1:191-1131 GCA_001775355.1 candidate division Zixibacteria bacterium RBG_16_43_9
AGATGCTTCGGCTGTGGCGTGTGCAGATCTGTTTGCCCGAATGAGGCGGTTACTCTAACTGAAAGAGAAAAGGAATTTGTCGGGCAGTCTTTAACAGCCCGACCTGCTTAAACCAATGGAACCTCACCCTGGCTCTCTCCTTAGGAAGGAGAGGGAGAAAATGTTCCCCTCCTTTTCAAGGAGGGGATAAAGGGGAGGTTAAATAAAGATAGGAGTAAGTCTGATTGCGCAAGCTACCCGACTGTGGTGTCAGCATAAGGGTTGTTTATTAAATCAAGTTTTAGTTGATTTTTGGGAAACATTCGATAAATTGTATTGACAAGAGGGAAACTTCGTATAAATTTTCCTCTTCGCTCTTTGAAAATTTAATTCGTCTCAAAAGGAAACTTTCGCCGATGTAGCTCAATGGTAGAGCAGCTGATTTGTAATCAGCTGGTTGGAGGTTCGATCCCTCTCATCGGCTGGGAATATAAGTTTGAAGTTTGTTAGTTTGTAAGTTTGTTCGAAAAAACCTTCAAACTTCAAACGGACAAACGAACAAACTCTCTTCTGCGGGAGTAACTCAGTTGGCTAGAGTCATCCAACTGGATTGGTCGCAGGTTCTAACTGGGTCTCCTATGAAAAAAACAGGCTTAAAAGCTTAGAGGTTTAATAGGTTTGCAACAAGTTAAACTTTTAAACTTATAAACCATTAAACTTCTTTTATCTGCGGGAGTAACTCAGTTGGCTAGAGTCACAGCCTTCCAAGCTGTTGGTCGCGGGTTCGAATCCCGTCTCCCGCTGAGGAATACAGTTTGGAGTTTGTTAGTTTGTTCGTTTGCAGGAAAGAATCAAAATGTATTACGTTTATATTTTGAAAAGCCAAAAAGATGGGAATCTTTACATTGGCCAGACCTCAGACCTGAACCAAAGGCTGGAATATCACAATTCAGGAAGGATT
>MEWM01000125.1:1155-10570 GCA_001775355.1 candidate division Zixibacteria bacterium RBG_16_43_9
TTCATGCAGAGGAATTTCCGACCAGAGGCGAAGCCATGAAAAGGGAAAAAGCCTTAAAAGACATCAAAAGTAGAGATTTCAAAAGGTTGTTGAGAAAGGGTTCAGTTGGCTAGAGTCATCCAATTGGATTGGTCGCCCTACGGGAGTCCCGTCTCCCGCTGAGGAATACAGTTTGGAGTTTGTTAGTTTGGAGACAAAGAAAAAGATGCAATTCAACTTCGAAAAATTGATCGTCTGGCAAAAATCGATGGAGCTGGTTGATTTAGTTTATGACCAAGTTAAGAGATTGCCGAGAAGTGAAGATCACATTCTTATTCCACAGTTGTTAAGAGCTGCGAATTCAGTCCCGTGTAATATCGCAGAAGGGAGTTATAGGCAAGGCAAAAAGGAATTTATTCAGTTTCTCTTTTTATAGCGAAAGGCTCTCTCTCAGAGACATTGACCTTACTGGAAGTTGCATACAAGAGAAAGTACGTAAGTGAGGAGGAAAGGGAGAAGATAAGGATTTTATCGAAAGATATATTTAATTTGTTAAGTGCCCTGATTAGGTCTTTATCTTGAGTAGTTTTTCTTCAAACTCCAAACGCCAAACGAACAAACTGTTTTTGGAGAGGTTCCCGAGTGGCCAAAGGGAACAGACTGTAAATCTGTCGGCTATGCCTTCGGAGGTTCGAATCCTCCCCTCTCCAGGAATACAGTTTGGAGTTTGTGAGTTTGTTCGTTTGTTCGACTCAACTCCAAACGGACAAACGCCAAACGAACAAACTCTCATTCCCACTGTTAAGAATTTGAACATTCTGGCGATAATCAATAACGTAATTCCATCAAAAGCAAAAACTTAAGTACAGGTGGTTTACTGTAAAAAATTCAAACAATTCTGGATTTGCTCACGATATATTAAGTAAAATTGCAGCTACTTGAATATGAGGGATGTAGTTAATAAGAGTATTGAAAATTTAAAGATTAAATTACCTCGAATTTTTACAATTTTTTACTTGACAAAAATTATATTGGTTTTATATTAAAAGTTTATTGTATAAGCGGTTGGGTATTTTTTGACATTTCACACGCCTAACTGAGTATAAAATTTTTTGTCTTTTTTTTTAGTTTACTCATTAGCAGATAATTGGAAGGTAAGTAGTTTTCAAAAGGACGGATTAATTATAAGAAGCTTCAGGCCCATGTAGCTCAGTCGGTAGAGCACATCCTTGGTAAGGATGAGGTCACCAGTTCAATCCTGGTCGTGGGCTTTGGGAGTAAGCTCTATATTAAGTAAAAACATAAAAGAACAGACATAACTAAAAGGAAAACCAAAAATTTTGGAGGTAAGCTAAGATGGCCAAAGCGAAGTTTGTGAGGACCAAGCCGCATGTGAACGTCGGGACGATCGGGCATGTGGATCATGGGAAGACCACTTTGACTGCGGCGATAACCATGGTATTATCACGCCGGGGATTAGCCCAGGCCAGGAGTTACGAGGAGATAGACAATGCGCCGGAGGAGAAGAGTCGGGGGTTAACCATCAACGTGCATCATGCGGAGTATGAGACCGACAAGCGGCATTATGCGCATGTGGACTGTCCGGGTCATGCGGACTATGTGAAGAACATGGTGACCGGAGCAGCGCAGATGGACGGGGCGATATTGGTAGTCTCAGCTGCAGACGGGCCGATGCCCCAGACCCGTGAGCATATCTTATTAGCCCGGCAGGTAGGGGTACCCTACATAGTGGTATATTTGAACAAGGTAGACATGGTAGATGATCCGGAGTTATTAGATTTAGTGGAGTTAGAAGTTAGAGATTTACTCAAGAAGTATCAATTTCCCGGTGATCAGGTACCGGTCATACGGGGAAGTGCCTTAAAGGCAATGACTGAGGCAGCCAAGCCGGAGGTAAAGGATTCGCCTGAATTCAAGAGCATATTAGAGTTGATGAATGCAGTAGACAGCTACATACCTTTGCCCAAGCGGGAGATAGACAAGCCTTTTTTGCTGCCGGTGGAGGATGTATTCAGCATCACCGGACGGGGAACAGTAGGGACCGGCAGGGTAGAGCGGGGACGGGTGAAGGTAGGGGATGAGGTAGAGCGGGTAGGTTTAAAGGAGACCCGTAAGACCGTGGTGACCGGGGTAGAGATGTTTCGGAAGTTATTAGACGAGGCGCAGGCCGGGGATAACATAGGGATACTGTTGCGGGGAATAGAGAAGGAGGAGTTAGAGCGGGGGATGGTAGTAGCGGCACCCGGGAGCATAACCCCGCACACCAAGTTCAAGGCCGAGGTATACGTTTTGACCAAGGAGGAGGGAGGCAGGCATACGCCCTTTTTCAACGGATACCGTCCGCAGTTTTTTTTCCGGACATTAGACATAACTGGAAACATCAAGTTACCGGAGGGGGTGGAGATGGTGATGCCGGGTGACAATGTCAACATGTCAGGGGAGTTAATCGCGCCCATAGCCATGGAGAAGGAGCTAAGGTTTGCCATCAGGGAAGGTGGAAGGACAGTGGGTGCGGGAGTAGTTACAGAGATAATCGAATAAAAAAAGGGTTCAAGGATTCGAGGATACAAGGGTTCAAGGTAGCGTCGGGCTTTACGCCCGACGAAAAAAGGCTCAAAAAATTGGAAGATTGACGAAACATAACTGTTGTTTGAAAGATAGGAACTAAGAATGGACGGACAAAAAATCAGGATTTGGCTCAAGGCTTACGATCATTACTCACTGGATAAGTCAGCCCAAGAAATCGTAAGAACTGTCACCCGAACCGGCGCTAAGATCTCAGGACCAGTGCCTTTACCCACAAGGAGAACGGTTTATACGGTTTTGAGATCACCGCACACTGATAAAAAATCCAGGGAGCAGTTTGAGACCAGGATCCATAAAAGATTGATTGACATATACGATTCCACCCCTCAAACCGTGGATGCTCTGATGAAGATGGAGTTGCCAGCCGGCGTGGACGTGGAGATCAAAGTTTAATCCGCCAGAGGCGGACAAGGTGTAGAGATGGAAGGTATAATTGGTAGAAAAGCGGGGATGACCCAGATTTTCGGGAAAGAAGGGGAGTTCATCCCGGTGACTGTGATAGAGGCAGGCCCCTGTCCGATAGCTCAGGTAAAAACTGCGCAAAAGGAAGGGTATAATGCCCTGCAGTTAGCTTTTGGTCAGAAAAGAAAAACACTTTTTAATAAACCCTCGATCGGTCATTTTGAAAAAGCTAAGATTGAGCCTAAGAGGTTCTTAAGAGAATTCCGGACAGATAAACCGGATAAACAACTTGAGCCGGGCAAGGAGATAAAAGTCGATCTTTTTACAGTCGGAGAGAAAGTGGATGTTACCGGAATCTCCAAGGGGCTGGGCTTCCAGGGAGTGGTCAGAAGACATAAATTCAGAGGAGGTCCGAAAACCCATGGGCAGTCAGATAGACTAAGAGCACCTGGATCTGTAGGTTCAAGCTCTTTTCCCTCGCGCACCTATAAAGGACAGAGGATGGCCGGAAGGATGGGAAATGAAAGGGTCACAGTCTGCAACTTAGAGGTGGTTGGAGTAGACTTAGAAAAGAATATGTTGTTAGTCAGAGGAGCGGTTCCAGGTAAGAAGAATGCTATCTTACTGGTGAAGAAGTCAAAGAGAAGATAAATTCAAGGTTTGAAAGTTTATGAGCAAGGCAAATCTATATAATATCGAAGGTAAATCGACAGGAGAGCTGGAGCTGAAGCCAGAGTTGTTCGGGTTAAAGCCCAACCCGAAAGCCGTGCACCAATACGTCAAAATCTACCTTTCTAACCAGAGGCAGGGCACGGTGAAAAAGAAAACCCGGGCCGAGGTGCGTGGTGGTGGGGCTAAGCCCTGGAGGCAGAAGGGCACTGGCAGAGCCAGGGCTGGTTCTAATACCTCTCCCATCTGGGTAGGCGGCGGCAGGACTTTTGGACCTTTTCAGAGAAACTGGAAGACTACCCTGCCTAAAAAGATCTCCAGGTTGGCGCTGAAATCTGCTCTTTCTTCTAAGGCTTCCGAGGATAAAATAAAGGTCCTGGAGGAACTATCCCTGGAACAGCCTAAGACCAAAACCATTTATGCCCTTCTGCAAAAATTGGGAATAAGCGGTTCCAAAGTTCTTTTTTTGGGAGATGCCAGAAAGGAGAACCTTTACAAATCCTGTCGCAACATAAAAAATTTGACTTTTAGGCCAGCTCAGGTAGTTAATCCTTATGATCTCCTGAACTGCGAATATCTTTTGTTGACCAGAGATAGCCTTAAAAAATTAGAGGAGGTTTTCTCCAGTTGAAACCAGCCAGGAAAATCATTTTAAAACCCTTGGTCACAGAGAAAAGCACTGATCTCCGCGTCAAAGAGGATAAGTATGCTTTTGAGGTAGACCTTAAGGCGAACAAGCCGGAAATAAAGAAAGCGATCGAGGAGCTTTTCAAAGTCAACGTAGTCGAAGTCCACACCATGATCGTGCACGGAAAAGTCAAGAGAATGGGCCGGTTTGAGGGTAAAAGACCTAACTGGAAAAAAGCGATTGTCAGCTTGAAAAAGGGAGAGAAGATAGAATTTTTTGAAACGGTCTAAAGTCTCTATTTAAGAATAGAAGAAGGATCAAGAAAGCGAGTTTGCAAGATGCCGTTAAGGAAATATAAGCCAGTTACTCCAGGGTTGCGATTTAAAACCCTTCCGACTTTTGAGGAGATAACTAAGGATAAGCCAGAGGAGTCTTTAGTAGTCACCTTAAAGAAAAAAGGCGGAAGGAATAATTACGGGAGAATCACCTGCCGTTACCGCGGCGGTGGCTCAAAGCGGTATTACCGGATAATAGATTTCAAAAGGGATAAACTCAATATTCCGGCAAAGGTTGCCTCGATCGAGTATGACCCTAACCGTTCGACCCGGATTGCGCTTTTGAATTACTCGGACGGAGAAAAAAGGTACATTTTAGCCCCGCTGGAGCTTAAAGTTGGAGATAAAATTATGGCTGGGGATGAGGTCGAGATAAAGCCGGGAAATGCTATGCCTCTGGCTAAAGTCCCCTTAGGAACTATGATCCACAACGTGGAGTTAAGAAGAGGCAAAGGAGGCCAGATAGCCAGATCTGCTGGTGGCATGGCTCAGTTAGTGGCAAAGGAAGGCGAGTATGGACACCTGAGACTTCCTTCAGGAGAGATTCGTCTGGTACGGCTGGAATGTTTTGGCACCATCGGGCAGTTGAGTAATATAGACCATGAAAATATCTCCTTTGGCAAAGCGGGCAGAACCAGATGGATGGGAAGAAGACCTAGGGTCAGGGGAGTAGCCATGAACCCGGTGGACCACCCGATGGGCGGTGGAGAGGGGAAATCTTCTGGCGGAAGACATCCCACTACTCCCTGGGGTAAAGCAACCAAGGGTCTAAAAACCCGAAAGAGAAAACTTTCTGACAGATGGATAGTTAAACGGAGAAAATAATCTATGGCGCGTTCTCTAAAAAAAGGCCCGTTTGTAGACGAGCATTTGATGAAGAAGATCAATGCATTGAATCAAAGCGGGGAAAAGAAAGTGATCAAGACCTGGTCCAGAAGGTCTACGATTACGCCTGAATTCGTCGGGCACACAATCGCTATACACAACGGAAACAAATTCATCCCGGTCTATTTGACTGAGAATACGGTAGGCCATAAATTGGGAGAGTTTGCCCCTACGCGCACCTTCAGATCTCACGCTGGTAAGATAACCGAGAGGGCTGTGGCACTTAAGTAATAAAGTAAAGAAAGATAGGAGTTTTTAATGGAGGCAGTTGCACGGGCCAAGTTTTCCAGGGGCTCAGCCAGGAAAGTGAGGAGGGTGGTTGAGCTGATCAAGGGTAAGAACGTTGAAGAGGCTTTGAATATTCTTAGCTTCGTGCCCAAATATGCGGCTAAGTATTTAGAGAAGACTTTGAAGTCTGCAAGTGCCAATGCCATAAACCAGGAAGGTACTGCTAAGCTCAAAGCAGAAGATCTATATATCAAGAAGATCTTTGTAGACGGCGGTCCGATTATGAAAAGGATCAGGCCGGCAAGTATGGGCAGGGCATTCCGGATCAGAAAAAGGACCAATCACCTGACCATAGTAGTGTCAGACGAAATCGAAGGGAAAAAGAAAAAAGAAATAAAGCCGGCGGTCAGAAAACAGGAAGAAAAAATCGAAGAGACCAAAAAAGTTAAACCGGTGAAACCTAAAAAAGCAAAAGAGACCAAGAAGAAATCAGATGAGAAAAAAGAGGAATAGAATTTCCATCCAAAACCGGTTTGAAGTAAGAGAATAAAGGAGGTAAGAAGTTTGGGTCATAAGACAAATCCTGTGGGCTTGAGACTGGGCATAATAAAATCCTGGAGCTCAAGGTGGTTTGCCACCAAGAATTTTGCGGAACAGTTGAAAGAAGACCAGTTGATTCGTAAATACACCCGGACCAGGCTGGAACATGCCGGAATTGCCAACGTTGAGATCTTTAGAGCTCCTAAGAAGGTCACCATAGACATTCACACCGCTCGCCCGGGGATTGTCATCGGAAGAAAAGGAGCTGAAGTAGACAAACTTAGAGACGAGCTACAGCATCTGACCAAGAAAGAGATAAATATAAATATAATCGAAGTGCGCAAACCAGAGCTTTCCGGCAAACTGGTGGCAGAGAGCATCGCCAGACAATTAGAAGGGAGAGTTTCCTATCGCCGGGCGATGAAAAAAGCCATAAGCTCCGCTATGAAGATGGGGGCTGAAGGTATAAAGATAGGCTGTGGAGGAAGATTGGCTGGAGCAGAGATTGCCAGGACCGAATCCTATATGGAAGGACGGGTTCCTCTACATACCCTGAGAGCAGATATAGACTACGCTCAAGCGACAGCCCATACCACTTATGGTACCATCGGGGTCAAGGTGTGGATATTCAAGGGAGAGATCCTGGGTAAGGAGCCCCAATCAGCAGAAGGGGTTCACTGGACACCGGAAAGACATAAAGAAGAGAGACCACCAGAGAGCAGAAAAAGAAAAAGAAGAGAGAAAAGAGGCTAAAGGATTTCGATATGTTAATGCCTAAAAGGGTAAAATACAGAAAACAACAAAGAGGCAAAAGGAGAGGAAAAGCCTTAAGAGGCAGTCATATAGATTTTGGAGAATACGGGCTGAAGGCGCTTGAACCGGCCTGGCTCACGGATAGACAGATTGAGGCGGCAAGAGTTGCCCTTACCCGGTTCATAAAGAGAGGCGGTAAAGTCTGGATACGGGTTTTCCCGGATAAACCGGTTACAGTAAAAACAGCCGAGACCAGAATGGGAAAAGGAAAGGGGAATCCTGAATACTGGGTAGCAGTGGTTAAACCCGGCAGAATTCTTTTTGAACTGGAGGGCGTTACCCCGGAGATAGCTAAAGAGGCTTTCGAATTAGCCGCACATAAACTCCCCATTAAGACCAAAATAGTTTCAAGGAAGGAGTTTTAAAGGTTTAAAGATATGAAAAAGGCAGCTTTAAAAGATCTAACCAAAGAAGAGCTTATACAGAAAAGAGACGAGATCGAAGAGGAGCTATTTAATCTAAGGATGCAGGAGTCAGCCAAAAAGCTGGATAACCCGCTCAGACTTAGAGTGATAAGGAGAGAAATCGCCAGGATCAATACTATGCTACATGAAGAGGAATTAGGTAAAAGAAAACTGGCTACTCCTGAGGAAAGGAAGATAAAGTAAAAAGTTAAACCTTAAAAAAGAAGAACTACGAGTATATGGCGGAAAGAAAAAAAAGAAAAGTAAGGATCGGTAAGGTGGTCTCCAACCACATGCAGAAGACTATTGTAGTTGCAGTGCAGAGGCTTTTAAGGCATCCGGTTTACCAGAAAACGATTAAAAGGACCTCGAAGCTATATGCCCACGATGAAAAAAACGAATGCCAGATCGGAGATCTGGTCAAGGTGATGGAGACTCGGCCCCTTTCCAGGCTTAAAAGATGGAGACTCTTAAAGGTAGTCGAAAAGGCTAAATAGTTTTTTAGTTTAAGCAGGTAGTGAAAAACCATGATCAGGGAATATTCTAAATTAGTGGTGGCGGATAATACCGGAGCGAAGGTGGTGCAGTGTTTCAGGGTTTTAGGTGGAACCAGAAAAAGGTATGCCAGGATTGGAGACATAATCGTGGTAACAGTGAAAGACGCCTTGCCCGGAGGAACGGTTAAGAAAAGCGAGGTCTGCAAAGCGGTTGTGGTGAGGACTACCCGGGAGACCAGAAGAAAAGACGGCTCTTATATCCGTTTTTCGGATAATGCGGCAGTGATCATAGACGAGCAGCATGAGCCCAAGGGGACCAGGATCTTTGGACCGGTGGCAAGAGAACTCCGGGAAAAGCAGTTTATGAAGATTATCTCCCTGGCGCCTGAGGTCATCTGATAGAGAAGGTAGATTATAGGAGAGCAGGTATGCGCATAAAAAAAGGAGATACGGTATTAGTGATCAGCGGAGATGATCGGGGGAAAATGGGAAAAGTGCTCAAGATTTTCAAGGAGAAGAATCGGGCCATAGTAGAGAGCGTGAATTTCATAAAGAGACATACCCGTCCCTCGACGAAAAATCCAAAGGGGGGAATCTTAGAAAAAGAAGGCTCGATCGAGATCTCCAATCTGATGCTTTACTGTTCAAAATGCTCCTCTCCTTCTAAGGTGAGTTATAAAGTGTTAGCCAGTGAAACCGGAGGAAAACCGAATAAAGTCAGGATTTGTAGAAAATGCGGGGAGATCATATAATAAGAGGTGTGAGGAGTGAGGGAAGAGGGAAAACGGAATAAAAGAAAGTAAGACGGAAGATGCGAGACGTAAGACGATAGAAAAAACATAAGAAGGTTATTAGATGGCAAAAGAGAAGGAAAAAGGTAAAGAAAAGGAAAAAGAAAAAGGTAAAGAGCCGGAGAAAAGCTCTCCTAAAACCAGGTATATCCCAAGGCTCAAGGAAAAATACCAGAAAGAGGTTATTCCAGCCCTGATGAAAAAGTTTGGGTATAAGAATATAATGCAGGTTCCCAGGCTGGAGAAAATTATCATAAATATAGGAGTGGGAGAAGCAACCCAGAACGTGAAACTGTTAGAGGCTTCCTCGGCCGAGCTGGCTTTGATCACCGGCCAGAAACCGATTACCCGTAGAGCCAAGAAATCTATTTCCAATTTCAAGCTAAGAGGTGGTTCTCCTATCGGCTGCTGCGTGACTTTACGCCGGGACCGGATGCTTGATTTTTTTGACAGGTTAGTTAACGCCTCGATTCCCCGGATCAGGGATTTCAGAGGGGTGCCGGCAAAATCTTTTGACGGCAGGGGCAATTACAATTTAGGTCTGAAGGAACAGATAATCTTTCCGGAAGTCGACTATGATAAAGTGGAGAAGATCAGAGGTATGAACATAACTATATGCACCACGGCAAAAACCGAT
>MEWM01000125.1:10595-11610 GCA_001775355.1 candidate division Zixibacteria bacterium RBG_16_43_9
CCCTGGGGATGCCTTTCGGAGTTAAATAGATTAAGGAGCGTGTGTGGCTAGAAAATCAATGGTTGAAAAAGCAAATCGCAAGCCTAAATTCAAGGTTAGAAAACATAACCGCTGTTACAGATGCGGAAGGCCCAGAGGATATATGGGGGATTTCGGCTTGTGCCGTATCTGTTTCAGGGAATTAGCCCTTAGAGGCGAGATACCCGGCGTGGTAAAAGCCAGCTGGTAGGAAAACAGTTAGAGGAGGTTAGATGAAGGTAACGGATCCGATTGCGGATATGCTGACCAGGATCAGGAACGCCTATAAAGCTAAACATAAAACCGTAGATATCCCCGGCTCAAAGATGAAGAAAGAGATAGCCCGGATACTTTTGGAAAACAGATTTATTCGAAATTACGTGGAGGTTGAGGATAACAGGCAGAACCTCTTGAGGCTTTACCTGAGTTACAGTCCAAAAGGGGGAAAGAAAATTGACGGGCTTGAGCGAGTTTCAAGACCGGGATTACGGATTTATTTTGACAAAGATAAGCTGAAGAAAACCGGCAGGGAATTTGGAATGTATGTTCTGTCCACTTCTCAAGGTATCCTGACTGACAGCCAGGCAGGGACAAAAGGGATAGGCGGGGAGGTTATTTTCCGCGTCTGGTAATTGGAGTTTTAGAAGGAGTAAATATGTCAAGAGTCGGTAAAAATCCAGTGTCTGTACCTAAAGGGGTAAAGGTAGAAATCTCCCAGAGCCAAGTGGTAGTAACTGGACCTCTGGGAAAACTGTCCAAAAGATTTCATCCGGCCATGCAGGTCCAGTTGGAAGAGGACAAGGTCTGGGTGAAAAGAGGGTCTGACAGCAAATTTGACAAATCTTTACATGGCTTGACCAGAGCCCTGATCGCCAATATGGTCAAAGGAGTAACCGATGGTTTTAAGAAGGCTCTCTCTATTATCGGCGTGGGGTATAAGGCTGAGCTTGCTGGAAATAAGCTTACTTTGAGTCTGGGATACTCCCATCCCATACTT
>MEWM01000125.1:11640-15597 GCA_001775355.1 candidate division Zixibacteria bacterium RBG_16_43_9
TAGTTGATAACCCCACCAGGATAGTAGTCTCAGGAGCTGATAAAGAGCTGGTAGGATTGGTAGCAGCAAAGATAAGATCATTCCGACCGCCGGAGCCTTATAAGGGCAAAGGCATAAGATATGAGAACGAAAAAGTTCGCAAGAAAGCTGGCAAGACAGCAGCTTAAAAAATAAAGGGTGTAATATTTCTATGCGGAGTAAATCCACTAATAAAAAAAAATCCTCTGAGAGGAGACAGAAGAGGGTAAGGCAAAAAATCCAGGGTACGCCGGAAAGGCCGAGGCTCTCAGTATACCGGAGCCTGGGGCAGATATATGCCCAGCTAATCGATGACCTGACCCAGAAGACTTTACTAAGTGTATCCAGCCTGACTCCTGAATTGGTCAAAGAGTTGACTGAAAAGGATAATAAAAATCAGATGGCCCGCAAAGTCGGACTATACCTGGCTAAGAGTGCCTTAGAAAAAGGAATAGTTAATGTGGTTTTTGACAGGAATAGATACATCTATCACGGCAGGGTCAAGGCTTTAGCTGAAGGGGCAAGAGAAGGCGGGTTGAAATTTTAATTGAAGAGGTAAATGGATGAGATTTGAATCGGATGAAATGCAACTTGAGGAAAGGGTAATTCACATCAATCGGGTTGCCAAGGTGGTCAAAGGAGGTAAAAGGTTTGGGTTTACTGCTCTGGTGGCAGTAGGGGATAAAAAGGGTAAAGTTGGTGTGGGATTGGGAAAGGCTGGAGAAGTTGCTGATGCCATAAGCAAGGGAACCGAATCAGCCAGGAAAAATATGGTCGAAATTCCTTTAAAAAATGGCACCATTCCCTATCCCATAATCGGAAGATTCGGCGCGGCCTCTGTGGTAATGAAACCAGCCTCTCCCGGTACCGGCGTTATCGCCGGGGGACCGGTCAGGGCGGTTCTGGAAGCAGCAGGGGTTCAGGACATTTTAACCAAATCTTTAGGCACCTCTAATCCTCATAACGTAGTTAAAGCCATTCTGGCCGGGCTTTTGAAGCTTAAAGACTTCATAGAAAAAGTCGAGTCAGAAGAAAAAGAGGTTTAATTTAAAAAGTTTATGTTATGGCAAAAGAGCTTAAAATTACTCAAATCAAAAGCGCTATAGATTTCGAAAGGTCTCAGAAAGAGACTATTCGTGCTTTAGGGATAAAAAAGCTTTACCATTCGGTGTTTCACAAAGACAACCCTCAGATCAGGGGGATGATTCAGAAGGTCATTCATTTGCTAAAAGTCGAAGAAGTCGAAAGGTAGCAAAGGTTTTCTTTATGAGATTAGGTGAATTAAAAAGAGTTCCCGGATCTACGAAAAAGAGAAAAAGAATAGGCAGAGGACCGGGCTCAGGTCACGGAAAAACCTCTACCCGCGGTCATAAGGGCCAGAAAGCCCGCTCCGGCGGAAAGATTCATCCCCGGTTTGAGGGAGGTCAAATGCCTTTACAGCGAAGGCTGCCTAAAAGAGGTTTCCGCTCGCTTTTCAAAAAAGAATATCAGATAGTAAACCTGAGCTCTCTGGAAAAATGCGGGCACTCAGAGGTAATCAATCCTCTGGTTATGAAAAACAGCGGTCTGGTTAAGAAAGAAGATATGCCGGTTAAGATACTGGGTGAGGGAAGTATAACTTTAGCCTTAACCGTACAGGCACATGCTTTCAGCCAAAGCGCTAAAGAGAAAATCTTAGCTGCTGGCGGGAAAGTGGAGCTGATAAAATAAAATGATAAATACTTTTCAAAATGTCTTCAAAATTCCGGAGCTGAGGAAACGGATTTTATTCACCTTGGGAATTCTGGTCGTTTACCGGATAGGTGCCCATATACCTACTCCGGGAGTTGATGCCTCAGCTTTAGGAGAATTCTTCAGACAGGCAGCAGGTTCCCTGTTTGGAATGTATGATATGTTTGCCGGCGGGGCTTTTGCCAAAGCCACTATCTTCTCTTTGGGGATAATGCCCTATATCTCAGCATCGATTATAATGCAGCTTTTGGGAACTGTAGTTCCCTATTTTCAGAAACTGCAAAAGGAAGGTGAAGAGGGAAGAAGAAAGATCACTCAGTATACCCGATACGGAACCGTGGCTATCGCGGCGGTTCAGGCTATGGCAACCTCCCTTTTTTTAGAGAGTATAAATATTGGCGGAAGATATGCGGTTCCCAATCCCGGAATGGGTTTCAGGCTTTTGACTATGCTCACCTTTACCTCCGGCACGATCTTCATAATGTGGCTGGGCGAGCAGATCACGGACAAGGGTATAGGAAACGGTATCTCGCTGATAATCTTCATAGGTATCATCGCTCGCTTTCCGAATGCTATTATTGAGGAGATCCAGAATGTTCTGGGAGGTAGAAGGGATATTTTTTCTGAGGTCTTCCTGGTCGCTCTGATGTTAGCAGTGGTCGCGGCCACTGTTCTGGTTACCAGGGCTCAGAGAAAAATTCCGGTGCAGTATGCCAAAAGGGTTGTAGGCAGAAAAATGTACGGCGGGCAGAGTACTCATATACCTCTTTCGGTCAATGCAGCCGGGATTATACCGATCATCTTTGCCCAGTCGATAATGTTTGCACCCAGCACCTTAGCTTCCTTTTTCCCGAACAGCGAGTTCATGGTCAACGTCCAATCCTGGTTTGATGCAGGAGGCGCTCTTTATTCCATCGTCTACGGTCTGCTGATCGTCTTCTTCGCTTATTTTTATACGGCCATCGTTTTCAACCCGGTAGATTTAGCTGATAACATGAGGAAATATGGCGGTTTTATTCCGGGCATAAGGCCTGGTAAAAGAACCTCAGAATACATAGATAGAATCTTGACCAGGATCACTCTTCCCGGAGCCATCTTTTTTGCCTTGCTCGCTGTTTTACCCTATCTTCTGATGAAAAGAATGAATGTCAGTTATTATTTTGGAGGAACCAGTATTTTAATCGTGGTAGGGGTGGCGCTGGATACGCTCCAGCAGATAGAGTCCCATCTGCTAATGCGGCATTATGAAGGGTTCATGAAGAAAGGAAGGATAAAGGGAAGATTCTAAATTGAATTTCATATTCTTAGGTGCACCTGGAGCGGGGAAAGGAACCCAGGCAGCTTTACTCTCTGAAAAATTAGGCATCCCTCATATCTCCACCGGAGAGATGCTGAGGGAGGAGTTAAAAAAGGGAACTCCCTTAGGCGAGAAAGTTAGAGCTTTTATGGCTAAGGGAGAGCTGGTTCCGGATCAGGTGATTTTAGAGGTGATGAAAGAAAGGTTAGAGGAAAAAGATTGTAAGGGTGGTTTTATCCTGGATGGCTTTCCCAGGACTTTAGTTCAGGCTGAGAACTTAGATGCCTTACTGGAGGAGATCAACAAAAGGATAGACCGGGTAGTCAAGATCAAAGTTTCCAACGATACCGTTATAAAAAGGCTCTCAGCCAGGCTGGTCTGTCTCCAGTGTGGTGCGGATTACAATCTGGAGACCAGACCACCGAGGCAGGCGGGAATATGCGACCTCTGCGGCGGGGTATTGGAGCAGAGGATAGATGACCGGGAGGATGTGATTTTGAACCGGCTGCAGGTTTATGAGAAGCAGACCCAGCCACTGGAGTCGTATTATCGGAAACAGGGAAAACTGGTTGAAATAAATGGTGAAAAAGATAAGGATTTGGTCCTGCAGGAGATCCTTAACAGCCTAAGCAAAGGATGATCGAGCTAAAGTCTGAAAGAGAGATAAAGATAATCAGGGAGAATGGCAGGATTGTTGCTTTGACTTTGAGTTATCTGAAGGAGAAGATAAAGCCAGGAATTAAGACCATAGAGCTGGACAAATTAGCAGAGGAGTTTATCGTAAAAAAAAATGCAATACCGGCTTTTAAGGGTTACCGTGGGTATCCGGGAAATATCTGTGCTTCCGTAAATAATGAAGTGGTTCACGGCATACCTGGTGAAAGAGTTCTCAAAGAGGGAGAAATAATTTC
>MEWM01000125.1:15618-21707 GCA_001775355.1 candidate division Zixibacteria bacterium RBG_16_43_9
TTTTATGCAGATGGTGCCTGGACTTTTCCAGTCGGGGAAATCTCAAATCAGTCTAAGAGACTTTTAGAAGTGACTCTTGAATCTCTGGAAGCAGGAATATCTCAGTCAATTGCTGGAAATCGTTTAGGTGATATATCCTATGCGGTTCAGTCTGTGGCTGAGAGAAATGGTTTTTCAGTGGTCAGGGATTTAACCGGGCACGGTATAGGCAGACATATGCATGAAGACCCTCCGGTTCCTAATTTCGGAAGTCCGGGGACCGGTTTGTTGCTGAAAGAGGGCATGATTTTGGCGATTGAGCCGATGGTTAATGCCGGAGGTTATGAGATTAAAACTCTGGAGGATAACTGGACTGTGGTCACTTTGGATGGTTCCCTTTCTGCTCATTTTGAGCATACAGTTGCTATTACTCAAAACGGAGCAGAGAGTTTAACTCTTCCAGAGGAGCCTTTTTAGGACTATATGGCTAAAGAAGAACTTATTCAGGTTGACGGTAAAGTGGTTGAGCCTCTACCCAATGCTATGTTCAGGGTGGAACTGGAAAATGGACATATTGTCTTAGCGCACATATCAGGAAAGATGAGGATGCATTTTATTAAGATTTTGCCGGGTGACAAGGTGACAGTCGAGCTGTCACCGTATGATTTGTCGAGAGGAAGGATTGTATATCGTTACAAATGATAGAAGGTCACAGGTCGTAAGTGGTAGGTAATAGGTTAAAAAAAGAGGAAATAATATGAAGGTAAGAAGTTCGGTTAAGGTGAGATGCGAAAAATGTAAGGTGGTCAAAAGAAAGGGCGCGATAATGATTATCTGCCCGAATCCAAAACACAAACAGAGACAAGGTTAATTATTTTTATTATGAGGTAGGTAGCTCAGATTATATAAATTTTAATCTGTATCTTAGAGGAGGTCTAAAGTTGGCAAGAATTGCAGGTGTGGATTTACCGAAGGATAAAAGGATTGAGGTGGGATTAACCTATATTTATGGGATTGGTCATACCTCGGCTAAAAAGATTCTTGAGAAAACCAAAGTCAGTCCGGATACCCGTGTCAAGGATTTGACTGAGGATAATATCGCCAAGCTCAGGTCGGTTATTGAATCTGAGTATAAGGTAGAAGGTGCCTTGAGAAGTGAAGTGATGATGAATATCAAACGGCTGATAGACATCGGTTGCTATCGTGGATTAAGACATCGCCGGGGTCTTCCGGTAAGAGGACAGAGGACCAAGACTAATGCCCGTACCAGAAAAGGTCCCAGAAAAACCGTGGGAACCAGAAAGGCAGCCGCAGCCAAGGCAGCAGCAGCGCCCCGTAAATAAGCTAAACCTTTAAGGAGAAAAAAAATGGCAGAAGAAGTCAAGAAGCCAGTCAAGAAAAAAGTTAAGAAAGCCGAGTCATCCGGAATTGCCCATATCCAGGCGACTTTCAACAATACTATCGTCACGATAACTGATACTCGTGGAAACGTGATCGCCTGGTCCTCCGCCGGGAAAAGCGGGTTTAAGGGGTCAAAAAAGAGTACTCCATTTGCCGCCGGAATTGCAGCCGATGCCACGGCCAAAATAGCCTTAGAATCAGGAGTCAGGAGAGTGGAAGTCTGGGTTAAGGGTCCAGGCGCGGGCAGAGAAGCAGCAGTAAGGTCTTTGCAATCTGCAGGGCTGGAGGTTACATCCATACGCGACGTAACCCCGATTCCGCACAACGGATGCCGGCCTCCGAAAAGGAGAAGAGTGTAAGAAAAAAAGGTGATAGGTGATAGGTTGTAGGTGGTAGGGTCCCTACCACCCGTCACCTATGACCTTTATTTTAGAAGGAGATAAGATGGCAAGATATGTTGGTCCAAGCTGTAAAGTCTGCAGAAGAGAAGGAGAGAAACTTTTTCTCAAAGGAACTAAATGCTCAAGCGACAAATGCACTTTTGACAAAAGAGGGTATGCTCCCGGTGAGCACGGGCAGACCAGACGCCGCAAAAGCTCAGAATATTCACTGCGTTTAAGGGAAAAGCAGAAGGTAAAAAGTATCTACGGTCTTCTGGAACAGCAGTTCAGAAACTATTTTCTCAAGGCAGAGAGAGAAAAAGGAGTCACCGGAGAAAAGCTTTTACAGCTTTTAGAGTGCAGACTGGATAATTTAGTCTATCGTCTGGGATTTGCCCCTTCCCGTAAGACTGCACGCCAGTTAGTCCTTCACCGGCACTTTCTGATAAACAACCGGATAGTGAATATACCTTCTTATCAAGTCAGGCCAAAAGACATTATCTCGGTAAAGGAGAAAAGCCGAAGCTTGGATATCATCCATACCTCGTTAAGAGAAGCCGGCCGGGGGACAGAGTTTCCCTGGCTGAGGTTAGACAAGGCTCACCTGCAAGGAGAGCTTTTAGAAAGACCCAAGCGACTGGACATACCATTGATGGTCCAGGAGCAGTTAGTGGTAGAATATTATTCAAGATAAGTTTAACTTGTCTCTTTTTCCTTTCCCGCCGCAGGCGGGATGCAGGAAGGAGGAAAATATATATGAAATTAAAAAGCTTGCAAATGCCCAAAGAGGCAATGATAGATCAAAGCACTTTTGCCAAAAATTATACCAAGTTCATAATCGAGCCGCTGGAAAGGGGCTTTGGAATAACTCTGGGGAACGCCTTGAGAAGGACTTTGCTTTCCTCCATTCAGGGCGCAGCTCCAATCTCCCTTAGAATCGACGGGGTCCTGCATGAGTTCTCCACTATTCCAGGAGTTTATGAGGATGTCACCGAAATTGTGCTTAATGTCAAGCAGATCAGAGTGAAGCTGCTGGGCGACGAGCCCAAAACTATTGCCCTGGATGTCCAGAAGAAGAAGGATTACAAGGCTGGTGATCTAAAGGCAGATCCAGAAGTAGAAATCTTAAATCCGGAACAGCATATCGTCACTCTGACAGATGAAAACAAACTGAAGCTGGAAATCGAGATAGGATCAGGCAGAGGTTATGTTCCAGCCGAACAGAATAGAAAACCAGAGTCCCCGGTTGGCACCATCTTTCTGGATGCTTTCTTTTCTCCGGTGACCAAGGTGAACTTCTGGGTGGAGAATACCCGGGTAGGCCAGCGTACCGATTTCGATAAATTATTCTTAGAGGTCTGGACAGACGGAAGTATAACTCCAGAAGATGCTCTGGGACTGGCTTCCAGGATATTGAAAGACCATCTCCAGCTTTTCATCAAAAAGGATGAGGTGATAGAGATGGCGCCAGAAGAGGTAGTGGACGAGGAGGTGCTGAAGATAAGAAACCTCCTGAGGACCAAAGTGGATGATTTAGAGCTTTCAGTCAGGTCCTCCAACTGCCTGCGTGCGGCCAACATCCAGACTCTGGAGGATCTGGTGAAAAAGACTGAATCCGAGATGCTGAAATACCGGAATTTCGGCAGGAAGTCACTGACCGAGCTCACCAATATCCTGTCTAAACTGGGTTTATCCTTTGGAATGGATGTGGAGAAGTATAAGGAACCAGTGAAGAAAGCATAAGCGGAGAATATTTTTATATAAAAGGATAGAAAATGAGACACGGAAGAACAGTTATTAAGTTAAGCCGTAATAAAAGTCATCGGGAGGCGATGCTATCTAATATGTCAGCCTCGATCCTGGAGCATATTCAGGTTCGCACTACTCTGGCCAAAGCCCGTGCAGTTAAAAGATGGACTGACTATCTGGTCTCTCTGGGTAAAAGAGGGGATCTGTATTCCCGACGATTAGCTTTTAGAGTACTAAAAAACAGAAAATTAGTGAAAAAGCTTTTTGATGAAATAGCTCCTAAACTTACGACTCGTCAAGGTGGTTACACCAAGGTTCTAAGGCTCGGATACCGTCAGGGGGACGGGGCGAAAATGGCGGTGGTTCAGCTTTTAGTCGAAAAACCTAAGATTGAGAAAAAGAAGAAGGGAGAAAAAGATGAAAAGGAAAAAAGCCGAAAAGAAGAAAAAAACTAAGAAAAACAAGCCGACCAAGAAAATAAAAAAAGTAAAGAAGAGCAAAGAAAAACCCGGGAAGACTGTTAAGATCATAGGAGAGAAGAAAGAAAGCAAAAAGACAAGGAAACTGGATGAAAAGCTTTTAGAGGACATTCTGCAGGAAAAGGAGCTGGAGGGAGTGGAGGAAGTTCATCCAGAGGAAGGAGAGTGGGAAGGCGAGGAATGGGAGGAGGAAGAAGGGTTGGGCGAGGGTGAGGAGGAGATCAAAGATGATCTCTTAGGTGAAGAGGGAAGAGAAGTTCCATAGCATGGAAAAATAAACCGTTTTTTGTCAGGCAATCTTTTTCGAGATTGCCTTTTTGATTTATGGCATTATTATATATTGGTTTTATAGCTCGATTAACGGAGAAGATTGAAGGATAATTAAATTTATTTTAAACTTTATTTAATGTTCAGGGTCAAACATAAATAAGAGGTTAGGTTTATTCAACTCAGTTTTTCTTTCGGAGGTAGAGATGAGAAAAAAGCTTCTTTTATTGGGGATCCTTTTCTGGATTTTAATTATTTTTTCATCCAAAGCTTTTTCATGTGACCCGAAGGACAAGAAAATAACCTTAGGTTCAGGGATTGGACCTGTTCTGAATGCTCCCATTTCTGGCTGGAGCCATTTGATAAGCTTGGAGTCGAATAACTATGACCCGGATTGCAATCCCTGGATTACTGCCGACGGGAAAAAGCTTTTTTTTATCTCTACAAATATAAATGGTCCTCCGCGATCCGGTCACCAGGGCGAATGGGATATCTATATGGCAGAATGGGATAGTTTGAACAATCGCTGGGGACCAGCAGTTAATTTAGGTCCGAACGTGAATACCCCAACTGCTGATAGAAGGCCTTCGACTAATCCTAAAGGGGATACTTTGTATTTCTCAAGAGGGGGCGAGATCTGGCGCTCCACCTGGAATGGTTCTATCTGGACACCAGCTATAAAATTACCTCCGCCAGTTAATACTCTATCTAGTAGTGAAGAAGATCCAGCCATATCCTTTGACGGAAGAAAGCTCTATTTTGTCTCTAATCGCCCAGGCGGGTTTGGAGGAGGAGACATCTGGGTAGCAAGAAAAACCGTCTCTGGCGGATGGGATTCTCTGACCAATGTTGGACCTCCGGTAAATACTCAATATAATGAAGTCAGGCCCTTTATCTCTGCCGATGGTCAAAAGCTTTTCTTCTCAGATTTTGGGGGCCCATCCAGGCCAGGAGGGTATGGATCCGCTGACATCTGGTTTTCGACCTGGAATGGTTCTGCCTGGAGCGAGCCGGTGAATATGGGTCCTCCGATTAACACCGACCTTATCACCTGTACCCCCTTTATGATGCTGGATAATAGGACTTTCTATACTGCTTCTGAGTCCTTTGAGGGTAGCAGAGGGGATGAGGATGTCTGGGTATCTTTTCTGGATTCTCTCCCTTCGCCTAAGATGATTGTAGGTGATTCAATTACCTGGGTAAAATGTGGGGAGCTTGAAGGTGCCTGGAATGTCTATGCTTTGGCTGAAGGCAAGGATAGCTCACTTTATGCTGGTACCTCGCCTGAAGGAAAGGTATATAAGTCAACAGATAAAGGCGTTACCTGGGTTCCTGCTTCTCTTCCCGGAGCATTCATCGTTTATTCACTTTTAGTTGCTCAAAATGGGGATATCTATGCAGGGACTTACCCATCTGGGGATGTTTTTAAATCCACAGATAAGGGAAATAGCTGGGTTAATACTGCGGATTTAATCGGAGCAACTGTGGTGAGGGCTTTACTGGAGACAAAAGACGGCAGGATCTTAGCTGGGGCTTATGCTGGTAACGGAAAGGTCTTCTCCACAACAGATGGTGGCATTTCCTGGAACCTTTTAGCTACTATTCCACCTTTAGGAAATGGTATCTTCTGTTTATTTCAGGCAAATGATACCTCCCTTTATGCAGGTGGCTGGGGTGTGCCTTTTAAGTCAACGAATGGAGGGAATAATTGGTCTCCTTTGACTAATTTCCCTTTTCCTCCGAATGAGGCAAGAAGTATAAACTCCATAACTCAGATCTCAGATGGTAATTTATATGCTACCGGCTGGATTCACGGTCATGGCGGGTATGTTTT
>MEWM01000125.1:21717-24009 GCA_001775355.1 candidate division Zixibacteria bacterium RBG_16_43_9
TGCTGTCTGGGATACAACCGGAAGGATAATGATTGGTCCGGTGCATGCAGTCAGGGTATATGATTTACTGGAAGATTCAGATGGAACTATTTTTATCGGTTTTCAGACCGGCCCGGACAGTGTAGTTTTTTATTCTAAAGATAAAGGTGCTACTTGGAAAAACACGGGTCCCTTACGAGGTACAAATGAGGTCTTGTGCTTCCTGAAAAGCTCGGATGGGTTTATTTATGCAGGCACCACTCCAAATGGTGACGTCTTCAAAAAGCTCAGATTACGAGGAGATGCAAATAGTGATGGAAAAGTCACTATCTCAGATGTAGTTTTTATTGTCAACTATCTTTTCAAAGGTGGTCCAGCACCCAACCCTTTATCGATAGGGGATGTCAACTGTGATTCTTTGGTAAATGTATCGGATGTGGTTTATTTAGTAAATTATCTATTCAAAGGTGGGTCTGTGCCCTGTGCACCTTAAAAGATAACGGAAGATGGAAGACAGAAGAAGGAAGATGGAAAATAAAAAATAAATGTGGAATGTCGGATGACGAATAAAATGTAGTGGCAGGCATTGTGCCTGCCCTCACTATTTAAGGCTCACCCCTGGAGTCTATCTTTGAACCTCTCCCTCCCCTCTCCTTAGAAAGGAGAGGGTAAAGAATTTGTAGGGGCAGTCCACCTCAGGCGGACTGCCCCTTTTCACTAAAAAACATTTGCATAATTTCAAAATTAAATTAGATTATAAACTTGAATTAAAAAAAGGAGTAAGGATGATAGATTTACACACTCATTCGGTTCTAAGCGATGGCGGTCTTCTGCCGGCGGAGCTGGCTCGTAGAGCTTATGTTGCCGGGTACAAAGCCATTGCGATTACTGATCACGTGGATTCTGGTAATCTTGCCCTTGTTCTGGCTCAGCTGATAAAAGTTTCAAAAGACCTGAACAGGTATATGAAGATAAAAGTCTTACCTGGGGTTGAGATCACCCATGTTCCTCCACAGCAAATACCTGAACTGACAGAGTTAGCTCGCAAATTAGGAGCAAAGATAATAGTGGTTCACGGCGAGTCTCCAGTTGAGCCGGTTATTTCCGGAACTAATTTGGCTGGACTGGAAAGCGATATAGATATTTTAGCTCATCCGGGTTTGATAATTGAAAAGGAAGTCAAATTAGCAAAAAGAAGAGGAGTATATCTTGAGCTTTCAGCCCGTAGAGGGCATTCTTTGACCAACGGCTATGTGACTAAGCTTGCTCGAAAAATCGGGGCAAAATTAGTCATCAATACGGATGCTCATTCCTCATCTGAGCTTTTCACTAAAGAGATTTTAAGAAAAGTTGGCTTAGGTGCAGGTCTTTCGGAGAAAGAATTTAAAGGAGTTCTTGGAAATTCTTTAGAACTTGTAAAGAACAAAAGGTAAAGCTAAAGCTTTACAGTCCAAGTCTCAAGAATATGAAAATAAAATTTACTAAGCTCCAGGCTTTGGGGAACGATTACATTTATATCGATTCTTTCAAACAGAATCTCGCAGGCTTGAATCTGAGGGATTTGGCAAGAAAGATCACTGACCGTCATTTCGGAGTTGGAGGAGATGGGCTGATTATCATTCGCAAAGGAAGAAAGGCTCCATTCAGAATGGAGTTTTACAATCCGGATGGGACTCCCGCCCAGATGTGCGGAAACGGGGTGAGATGTTTTGCCAGGTATGTGTGCGAACATGGTCTATGCAGGAAAAGAAAAATCGAGATAGAGACCAAAGATCGGATCATAGAAGCTGAGGTTCTCAAAAAGACTGGAGAGTTTATAATAAAAGTCGATATGGGTGAGCCCATCCTGGAAAGAAAAAAGATTCCAGTGAATGGGAAGGGCAAATTCTGCATTAACGAGGAGATAAAGGTCGATGATCGGATAATCAAGATAACCAGCGTCTCAATGGGTAACCCGCATACACTGATTCTCGTAGATAGATTTGAAGAAGGCTGGCAGGAGTTAGGTTCGATGGTGGAAAAGCATCCGATTTTTCCTGAGAAGACTAATGTTGAATTCGTCAAGGTTCTGAATCGCAAAAAGATTCAACTTCGCGTCTGGGAAAGATCAGCAGGGGAAACTATGGCATCTGGGACTGGTGCTTCCGCAGGTTTAGTCGCCTGTGTTCTGAATAACAAAACCGATAGAGAGGTTTTAGCTTATTTCCCGGCTGGATGTTTGAAGGTGAGCTGGGATGAGAAGAATAATCACATCTACGTTATTGGTCCGACGGAAGAGGTTTTTGCTGGAATATATGAGTACAAAAGTCAATG
>MEWM01000126.1:0-14243 GCA_001775355.1 candidate division Zixibacteria bacterium RBG_16_43_9
ACGATCTTTACCCCTTGAACCAGACCCTCCAACTCTCTAAAAAAGGTATCGTTCCGCAAAACTATCCGCACTGGCAGAAATAACTTCTCGCAAGCCTTGATTATTTCATTCTCGAATCTTTCCATCCCTAAAGTCAAAATCTGAAGGACCAAATTCTTCTCATATTTATCTATGATCAAACCAGGTAAAAAGTCACCCTCAGAGTAGACCACTCTGTAGGATGAAAGCTGGGGATAAATCCTGTGCCTGTATTTCAATGCCTGTTCAATCCTTTTGAAAAAGAAATCGCCATCTATTTTCTCATCCTTTTCATAGGTCAAGACCCTTATTGCAATTAGAGAATGACGGTTATAATACCCCTTTGCTAAGAAGCCCCCTCTGGAGTCATGCACTTCTACAACTTCCCCTTCCCCTTTTGTTTCTATAAGCTCATCTATCTCATTAGAGAAGACCCACAGATGCCCCTCTCTTATCCTTTTATCCTCATTCCTTTTTAATCTTATCTTCTCCAAAACCTGACCCTCTTATCAGTTTTTTGTCCAATCTTATTTATGGACAGAACGACGTCCTGTCCCTACGCCTGACCAGAAATTCTTTTCGACTTCTCTGTACACTTCTCTCAATGCTATCTTATTTTTGTCAGCCAAAGCTCTGCAATCCTCAAATTCAGGAGAAATATGAACTTTTTCTCCATAAGTGATTACCTTTACCCGTGCTTTTCCAAACCTCGTATTAACCACCTCGATCTTTCGGGGAAGTTTTTTTCTTAAATGAAATTGAGTCCGCAGTCCTATAGTTCCGGTCTCAGAAAAGATAATCGAGGATAGTAAATTCAACTTTTCAGGATTGCACAGAACCGAAAGAATAGTTCCGGGTCTTCCCTTTTTCATAATGATAGGCACAAGATAAACATCCAGAGCACCTTTTTCTATCAGCTTCTCAGTGAGATATCCTAAAACCTCAGGAGTAGTATTGTCAATGTTGGTCTCCAAAACTAAAATCTCATCCTGCTCTAAGTCCTGTTCTTTTTGGCCGATCACCACTCTTAGGAGATTAGGGATTTCCTTTAAATCTGCTGAGCCAGCTCCATACCCCACCTTTTCGATTTTGAGATCCAGCCTGGGTGAAAATTCAGCTAAGGTAGTTATGATCGCTGCACCGGTCGGAGTAACCAACTCTCCTTCGATGTCAGTATATCTTATAGGAATATTTTTACAGAGCTCTACAGTGGCTGGAGCAGGAATAGGAAATTTTCCGTGGGAGAATTTGACAAATCCTTTTCCAAAAGAAAGCGGAGATGAATAGATTTTATCCACTTTAAGAATGTCCAAGCCTATAACCGCACCCACGATATCGATTATCGCATCCACTCCGCCGACTTCGTGAAAATGGATTTTATCAATACCCACACCGTGGACCTTTGCTTCAGCCTCAGCTAACCTCTTGAATATCTTTTTAGAATCATCCTTGATTTTTTTAGCCAGAGAACTTTTTTCAATTATCCTGAATATATCCTTCAAATCTCTATGAGTCTTCTCGTGAGGAGCTTTAACCTCAAATTTCGTCCCTTTGATTCCCTTTTTTTCAGTTTTAAAAGCTTTGATCTGATATCCTGTCAAAGGGAGTTTCTTAAGCTCTCTTTTCAGAGCCGAAAGCTCCAGTCCCGCATCCAGCAGAGCACCTATAATCATATCCCCGGCAATCCCGGAGAAACAGTCAAAATAGGCGATTTCCATAAATTTTTAATGTCTCTATTATTAATGCCACAGGCATCTTGCCTGTGAGTTAGCTGGTATCACAGGCGTCCTCGCCTGTGCTTCTTACTCCATCCAGCCCTTTACATAAAGCCATCTGTAATCTTCAGGCTTTTCCGCCAATCCTTTCTTTAAAGGATTATTAACAATATAATTCATCTTTTCAAGATATTCTTTTTCATCCCTTATAATTCTATCAAAATTCTCATCCAGCCATATAATGGGTGGCACAGGCATCCCGTCTGCCCTGCTAAGAAGTTTAATGATCTCTTTGGCAGAATAACTCTTTATGCTGTGCATAATCTCTGCAATGCTATAATAGGAATCTTTATCTTTTTCCAAAGGTTGTACAATCAAATGAGTGTGGTCAGGCATAATTACACACGCATATAAGGTATATTTTTTACCATTATGATACTTGATGCTATCAATAACAATATTTCTTGTCTCTTCAGGGAGAACAAAATTTTTATTAGTTCTAAAGGTAATGAAATAGAAACTTCCAGGCTGTTCCCAGTGAGGGAGGTTTCGTCTGTAGGTTCTAAATCCTTGCACAGGCTGGAAGCCTGTGCCACCAGAAGACTTTTCCATTTTGCTGGATAATCTATTTTTCATCGACCTGATATATGTAACTGGATTCCCCACCGGCAGCCTCTGAGCATGCCCTTACAATCACAACTGATTTATCAAGCTTGCAGCACAGCCTGCCCCAAAACCGTTATCTATATTCACCACCACCACCCCTGAAGCACAGGAATTAAGCATTGCCAATAAAGGAGCCACACCACCAAAGCAGGTACCATATCCTATGCTGGTAGGAACAGCAATCACCAGTTTGTCTACCAGACCTGATACCACAGAAGGCAAAGCCCCTTCCATCCCGGCAACTACTATTATCACTTTTGCTTTTTTCAATTTATCAATATATGCTAAAAATCGATGTATTCCGGCTACACCCACATCATAAAGCCTTTCCACCCTGTTTCCCATCACCTCACAGGTCAAAGCCGCCTCCTCAGCCACGGGAATATCTGAGGTCCCTGCAGAGATGACCAAAATGTTCCCTTTTAGCTTGAGAGTTCCTCGTCTTTTAGGCTCCAGGACAAAAATCCTGGCTTGGGGATAATATTTTGCTTCCGGGAAATATGGTTTAACTTGCTGGAAAACCTCTTTTTCTATCCTGGTTCCGAGCACAACTGAACCTGATTGCCTGATTTTCTGAGCGATCTTGACTATCTGCTCAACTGATTTCCCCTGGCAATAGATGACTTCAGGGAACCCCTTTCTCAGATGACGGTGGAGGTCAACCCTGGCAAAACCTAAATCCTCAAAAGGCAGAGTCTTCAGGCATTCGAGTGCCTTTTGGGGAGTAAGCTTTTTAGTTTTTACTTTATTTAGAAGCTCTAACAGTTTCTGAGGGTTCATCTTTTAAGTCTCAGCCCCTATTTTCCTCTCTGAAAGAGGAGTATTTGAAAATAAATAGTATTCAAAAGCTCTTTTCAAATCTTCGAATTTCTCAGTAGAGAGAATATTTTTTCTTAATTCCTGATTCCCGGGAAGTTTTTTTATATACCATAGAAGATGTTTTCTCATCCTCATAATTCCCCAGTACTCGCCTCTATCGGCGATGGAAAGCTGCAGATGTCTTAAAGCCAAAGAAACGATTTCCTCAGCAGAAGGGTCGGGCAAGAGAGTATCGCTCTCCAGATAATAGTTGCTCCTTTGAAAAATCCAGAGATTTCCCAGAGCACCTCTTCCTACCATCACTCCATCGCAACCCGTCGAATCGATCATCTCCTTGACGTTCTGAGGAGAAAAAATATCACCTGAGCCCAGAATAGTCAGGTTGACTTTAGATTTCACCTCTCCAATTATATCCCAATTTGCTTTTCCCCTGAACATAGATTTCCCGGTTCGGGGATGAATGGTTATAGCACTGACTCCACAATCTTCAGCAATCTTAGCCACCTCTAAAGCCACGATATTTTCTGAATCCCAGCCGCTCCTGATCTTAAGAGTTACCGGAAGGGAAACAGATTTGGTCACAGATGAAACGATCTTTTTTAGAAGTCCTAAATCTTTTAAAACCGCCGCGCCCCCATTTTTCTTGGTAACCTTTTTAACCGGACAGGCGAAGTTCAGATCAATAAGGTCAGGCTTTAATCTTTCAACTATTTTCGCTGCGCTGGCTAACTTTTCAGGATCAGAGCCATAGAGCTGAATCCCTATCGGCCTTTCCTCCTCCTTGAAGTAAAGCAGTCTTAAGGAGTTAGTATTCTGGCGGATAAGCCCATCTGAGGAAATCATCTCAGTATAAGTCAAGCATGCTCCAAAACTTCGGGCTAAAATCCGAAAAGAAGAGTCTGTTACCCCAGCCATTGGAGCTAAAATCACTCTACCCGAAAGATTTAAGTTTCCCAGCTTCATGACGACAATATAATTGAATGGGGCTTATAGGCAAGCCTTTTTTGGCAAAGATATTCTGGTAAAGCTGTTGACAAACCAAAGGAAATATATTTCTTAAGTTGAAGGAGGGAGTATATGCCGGAGATAGTCGTAAAATATGAGGACAAAATTATTGAAAGGGTGGTTACCGAGAAGAAGAGAATAACCATCGGCAGGACTCAGGATAATGACATCATTCTGAACAATCGAGGAGTTTCCAGGAAACATGCTCAGATAGAATTCAATCCAAGCGGGGCAGTGATCATCGATAACGAGAGCCTGAATGGAACCTTCGTCAATAACCGCAAGATAACAGAGGAATTTCTAAAGGACAACGACCTGATAACCATAGGGAAATATAACCTGACCTATCGCCAGAGCATATCCAAGGATCCTCGCCTTTCAGATATGGATGGCACTATGGTCATGCAGACTCGAAAACACAAGGACCTGTTGAGCAAAGACAGGAAAGAGCATGAGATAACTCAAAAGGTCGGATGTTCAGTACTTTTAGGTGAACTTAACGTAGATAGAAAGGAGTCCCCTCTGGACAAGGAGATCATCACCCTGGGTAAAGGTGCTTTTGTCAATATCAAAGCTCGAGGATTTTTCCTGCCCAAGCTTCAGGCTAAGATAGTGAAAGAGAACGATGAGTATCTGCTGGTCAGTCTGGGCAGGAAAGGGATGACCCAGGTAAATGGTGAGGAGGTCCAGAGACACAGGCTGAAAAACGATGATCTTATCCAGATAGGTAAATCGGTTTTCCGCTTCATACAAAGGAAAAGTTAAATGCGTCTGGCTTTTTTCTCTGATGTCCACGCTAATTTAGAAGCACTAAAAAGCGTGATCAGAGATTTCGAGACAGAGAAAATAGAGAAGTTTTTTTTCCTGGGGGATGCCGTGGGCTACGGACCTGAACCAAACGAATGCCTGAGCCTTATCCAGAAGACGGCTGAGGCACGGCTGATGGGGAATCATGACTATGCCTCCTTAGGGCTTCTGGATATTAGCTATTTCAATCCCTATGCCAAAGAGGCAATCGAATGGACCCGCAAAAAACTCACCGAGAAAAGTATCGAGATTATTTCCGGTTACAAGATCGACCATCGCTTTGACCTATTTCATCTGGTCCATTCCACTCCCAAAGAGCCTTTAAACTGGGACTATATCTTCTATCTGGAAGAAGCTGAGGAGAATTTTTCTTACTTCAATAACCAGATCTGCTTAATCGGGCATTCTCATTCTCCTTTTATAATAAAAAAGTACAAGGATAAACGTTGTTTCCTGCATGACGAACCGGAAACCCAGATCGAGGAGGGATACAAATACCTTATAAATATAGGTTCTGTAGGACAGCCCAGAGATGGCAACAATAAATCCTGTTATCTGATCTATGATTCAAACGAGAAAAAAGCCTGGCTTAAAAGGATTCCTTATGATCTGAAACGCACTCAGCAGAAGATGAAAAAAGCAAACTTGCCCTCTTATCTCATAGAAAGGTTAGCCTTAGGGAAATAAGCAAAAAAGGGTTCAAGATGGGGCTTAAAGATCTATTTCAATTAAATACCAAAAGCGCATTCTCGGATTGGACCAGAAGGTTCTCCGGGGTCATCCTGTATATTCTGATAACCTTTCTGGTAATGGTATTATATCTGGACCAGCAGAGTTGGCTCGAAAAGTTTAACCTGAAATTTCAAGATTTAGGCTATAAGTTCCGGGGGAAAATTGATACCGGGAATGAGCTGGTTATTTTAGCTCTGGACCGCCAGAGCTTAGACCAGTATGGACGCTGGCCCTGGTCCAGAGATAAACTGGCAACCCTGGTTGAAAAACTTTCCTCAGCTAATCCCAAGGTTATCTACCTGGATTTTTACTTACCTTCAGACATAGTTGAGGATACTTCCGGTAGAACCGATCTCCTTACAGGAGCGATAAGAAATGCCGGTAATGTCATCCTACCTTTATACTTCAACTTTGCAGAGGTGGGTTTGACCCCTACGCGGTATCCGGATATCCTTTTGAGCTCTACTCTAAAGAATATCCAGGATAGAGAGGAACTCAGCTACGATCTGCCCTTCAAGGCCAAGGAGGTCTATTATCCAGGTCAGACCTTGGCTGAAGCAGCTTGTGCCTTAGGATACGTTAATCAGGTTCGCGATCTGGACAAGAAGGTCCGTCACGAATCGATGATTGTGGCTTATGATGACAATTATTACCCCTCGGTCTGCCTGCAGATAGCCCGCAGATATTTAAATCTGAGGATGGAGGATCTAAAAATAGAGCCGGGCGGAAAGATCTATTTGAAGGACACTTTTATCCCCACGGATAACAAGTGGAGATTTTTAATTAACTACGATGGTCCCCAGGGCTCTTTCAAGTACTATTCTGCATCTTCTTTTTTAGATGGCTCGCTCAGTTCGGATCTTTTCTTCCGGAAGATCGTTCTGGTGGGGTTGACTGACCTCTCCACTTCCCAGGTAAATACCCCGGTCTCTTCACGCTTCCCCTCTGTGGAGAAAACCGCTTGCGTGGTGGAGAATATTATCCATAAGAACTTTTTGAAAACTTCCGGATTCCTTTCGATCCTTGATTTCTTAGTTCTTATCCTGATCGGAAGTTTTTGTGCATTTGTCTTACCCAATGTCAACCTGCTTCAGAGACTGGTTATACTCTTCGTTTTCCTTTTTGTAATTCTCAATTTGAGCTTCATACTCTTTTCCTCTTTTCATATAATAACCAAGCCTTTCTACCCGCTTTTGGAGCTTCTACTTTTCCTGTTAATCTCTCCTGGTATAAAATCTCAAAAATCCTCAGCTACAAAGATCCGAAAAGAGGAGGAGGTTGGGGAACCGGATGTGATGCAGGAAAGGTTTATCCCGGCTGAACCTGAGCCGGAAAAGACTATGAGGCTGGGGCTAAAGGAAGAAACTAAAGAGAGGACACCTACTCCTTTTCCTTCTACTCCTGTTCCTAAACCGTTAGAAGAGACCTCAACCCCTAAAGTTAAGAAAAGCACTTCGCATATTTCGGTTAGTCAGTTCGGCAGATATCAGGTTCAGGAGATAATAGGCAGGGGAGCAATGGGCACGGTGTATAAGGGGGTGGATCCGGCTATTGACCGCCTGGTGGCTTTGAAGACTATCAGATTAGATACTCTGGCTTCCCCTGAGGAGATGGCTGAACTGGTAGACCGGTTAGTCAAAGAGGCTCAGGCTGCAGGTAGGCTCTCTCATCCGAATATTGTCACCATTTACGATGTGGGACAGGAAGGAGACCTTTACTATATCGCTATGGAATACCTGCAGGGATACACTCTGGATAAAATGATCCAGAAGAAATCAGACCTGAATTACAAGATCGTGGCTAAGATTATGATCCAGACCTGCCTGGCTTTAAGTTACGCCCACGAAAAAGGGATAATCCACCGGGATATCAAGCCGGCCAACATAATGATTCTGGATAATTTCGATATAAAAGTGATGGACTTCGGAATCGCCAGGTTAGGCGGCTCTGCAACTATGACCCAGACCGGAATGGCAATGGGAACGCCCAGCTATATTGCTCCAGAGATTCTCCAGGGGAAGACTGCTGACAGAAGATCGGATATCTTTTCTCTTGGAGTAGTCCTGTACGAGATTTTGACCGGGCAAAAACCTTTTAGAGGAGAAACCATCAGCGCTTTAATCTACAGCATATTGAACGACCAGCCTCTAATGCCCTCAGCCATAAATGAGAAAACTCCGACACTTTTTGACCGCATTGTAGGCAAAGCCCTGATGAAGAATCCCGAGGAAAGATACCAGAATGCCTCTGAGATGGAAGCCCAGCTAAAAGAATTCCTTTCCTCTTTTGTCGTCACCCGCACTTTCAGGATCTGACGAAAACATTAATCAACAGGGACATGCCCCGTATTTGTCCTGATAATTTTAACTCCGGTAAGCGAGGCTTCAGGTTGTCGTATAGACAGTAATTCGCAATAGTTCATCGACTGACCTAATCACAAACCCGTTGGGACAATCAAACGGGACAACTTTATATCTTCTCTAAATAAAAATTAGTTTGCCAGATGGTGAAATGAAGATTATAATATATCTTGAGGTTTAGAGGGAGAATCAATGTCCAAAAAAATATTGATAATAGAGGACGATAAAGATATCGTTGAATTGGTCAGACATTATCTGGAAAAGGAAAATTTTGTCCTGAAAGATGCTGCAGATGGTTTTTCAGGTCTTAAAAAAGCTAAATCTGAAAATTTTGACCTGGTTATACTGGATATAATGCTTCCGGAAATGGATGGACTGGAGGTCTGCAAAGAGTTAAGAGCAGATTCAAAAACTTCCTCTACTCCTGTAGTAATGCTAACCGCTAAAGGAGAGGAAACAGATAAGATCGTTGGACTGGAAATAGGAGCGGATGATTACCTAACCAAGCCTTTCAGCCCCAGGGAACTGGTTGCCAGGGTCAAAGCCCTGCTAAGGAGAGTTGAGAAAAAACCTGAAAAGGAGAAAATCTATCGTTATGCTAATCTGGTTCTGGACCTATTCAAACATGAGGTAACTCTGGATAGAAAGGTATTTCAACTGACTTCAAAGGAATTTGCCTTGCTCGAATGTTTACTGCGAAACAAGGGAAGGGTTTTAAGCCGGGATTACCTGATGGACCAGGTCTGGGGGTATGATTATTATGGAGGTATGCGCACCGTGGATGTTCATATCCGCAGATTAAGGGAGAAAATTCCCCTTTTATCCCAGAGCATTCAAACTGTCAAGAATCTGGGTTATAGACTTAAAGAGATTTCACCCGAATAAGTCTCAGTTTTTTTTCATATGAGGATGCAGCTTAAATTATTTTTGACCTATCTTCTGGTCAGCTTATTAGGTCTTTTCTTAGCCGGTGTTTTGATTTCATCTTCAGAGAGAAAACGCTCCCTGACTCAACTCGAGCAGAGTATGTTTTCTCAGACTCACCTTTTGTCTATTATCTTCTCTACTTCCTTGAGTAACAGTTTAAGCCTTGCCAAAATAGACAGTTTAACTGATGAGCTCAGCAGAGATATTCAGGGCAGGATAACCATCATAGATAAACAAGGTAAAGTCCTGGGTGATTCGTATGAGAATGGCGAGGCACTTCTTCGCATGGAGAATCACAGAAACAGGCCTGAGGTAGTTTCAGCCCTGCAGGATAAGCCAAAAAAGAGTATCCGCTACAGCTATACCGTAAAAGAGGAGATGCTTTATATAGCTTCTCCCATTAAACTTCAGGGCGAGACCATAGGCGTGGCGCGTTTAGCCCTTCCCTTGACCGAGCTGAGACATCAGCAGAACAGGATATTGAATATCGTCCTTTTAGGTCTGGTTGCAGCCTTCATCTTTTCGCTGGTCTTGAGCCTCGGGTTTGCTAATCGGGTATCCAAACCTCTGCGCCAGATGATGCAGATAGGTAAGTTGCTGTCCAAAGGAGATTTTACCCAGAGGATTAAGACAAAAACCAGAGATGAAATAGGGGAATTAGGCGAAATCCTAAACCAGATGTCAGATGAGCTTTCACAGAAGATCGCTCAGATAAGTGAAGAAAAATCTCAGATCGATTCGATTCTCTCCAGCATGGTGGAAGGGGTTCTGGCTGTGGACTCCTCTGGAAAAGTCCTTTTAGTTAACAAGACTTTGAGTCAGGTGTTTAATCTGGGTTCCGCAAATTACGGAAAGCCATATTATGAGGTAATTCGTAATCCGGAACTCAATCAATTCATTCAGGAGGTTCTGACAAACCCGAAGGAGAAAAGAAAAGAAGTCTCTTTTTTTCATCCGGAAGAAAAAGATTTTATGGTGCAGTCCGCCTTGGTGAAGCAGAAAAGAAAAGGCTCCATCTCTCTGCTTTTTGTCTTCCACGACATCACCGAACTCAAGAAAACAGAGCGGATTCGGAAAGATTTCGTGGCAAATGTCTCGCATGAGTTAAGAACCCCTCTGACTTCAATAAAAGGGTTTGTCGAAGCTTTAAAAGATGGTGCTATCAATGATCCGGAAAAATCTCTACAATTTCTATCCATAATCTCCCAGCATGCTGATCGAATGAACAAAATCGTGACCGACCTTCTCCAGCTTTCCCGAATCGAATCTAAGGACTTCAGCTTGAAAATCGAGCCTTTTTTTCTGAAGGAGCTTTTTGACGAAGTTTTTGCTACTCTCAAGAACTCAGCCCAGGATAAATCTCAAATTCTGGAGATCAGCCTTCCGTCTCCTGATCTTCAAATCTCAGCAGACAGACACTGGATAATCCAGGCTCTGACCAACCTGGTGGACAATGCCATAAAATATACTCCTGAAAAAGGGAAGATAAGGATCGAAGCAAGAGACAAAGGGGAATCTGTCGAGATTGCGGTAATCGACAACGGAATCGGAATACCCCAGAAAGACCTGCCCCGCATTTTTGAAAGGTTTTACCGGGTGGATAAAGGGCGTTCCCGGGAATCAGGAGGAACCGGGCTCGGGCTTTCCATAGTCAAGCATATAATCGAAGCCCATGCTGGAAAAATCGAGGTCAAAAGCCAGGAAGGTAAAGGAAGCGAGTTCAGTTTTTCTCTGAAAAAGGTGTACGTCTGATTTCTGGAGTGTAAAGCTTCAGCTTTACCTTCAAAAAGCTAAAGCTTTATACTCCAATTTTCCTGCAAAACTGGGGGAACAGGCATCTTGCCTGTTCAGTGCTGTCAGACAAGAATGTCTGACCTATCGAAATATTTTTGTAGCGGAAACCTTCAGGTTTCCATTAAATGGATGGAAGGCTGAAGCCTTCCGCTACTTTAAAAAACCAGGTTCAGGCTTTGATCTTCCAGGAATAATCCAGTTCTGCAGTTTTTCTTATCATTGCGCTTACTGAGCAGTATTTATCAGCAGAAAGCTCAACCGCATTTTTCAGGTCAGAATCTTTGAGGTCTTTCCCCTGAAAAATATATTCTATCTTGATCTTTTTGAAAACCCGGGGATGTTCATCTGCTCTTTCTGCCTCAAGTTTTATCTCCAGACCGTCTAATTTGATCCTTTTCTTTTCCAGAATCGGAACCACATCCAGGCCGGTGCAGGCCCCGAGAGCTGTTAACACTAACTCCATCGGAGTAGGTCCGGTATTTTCCCCACCTTTCTCGATAGCTATATCCATTTTGACTTTATGCCCGGATTCAGTTTCGCCTTCGAACCTTCGTTTACCCAGCCATTTTATCTTGGTCCACATATTACACCTCTTATCATGAGAAAATTCCCCTTGCGGATCATCATATTGGAGTGTAAACCTTCAGGTTTACCATTCGTCTTCAGCTCTTCGACTGAAAAAGTAAAGCTAAAGCTTGACACTCCATTCTGAGATGTCAGATACGAATGTCTGACCTACCGGAAAAAAAATTATCTTAAAAAAGAGAGAACCTCTCTTTAAATTATCCTATCAGCCGCACCTTTTATGCCCGTACCCACATACTGAACAGAATATGTCGCCATCTACCTTTTTGAGTCTGGCAAAGTGACAATTGGGGCACTCCTGTTCCTCTTTAAGTATTTCAATCAAAGAATTTTCCTGGACTGAGGATTGGTCCTCTTGCTTGATTTTGATTTTTTTCTCTAACCCCGCCAACACGACTTTATTCAACCTATTAAAATCCTTTCTAATTTCTCAACGAAACTATTCTTCGGAGCAGCGCCGACCATCTGATCCACCACCTGACCTTTTTTGAAGAAAAGCAGGCTGGGGATGCTCATTATCCCGTATTTGATCGAGGTCTTTCCGTTATTGTCACCATTCAGTTTCCCTACTTTTAGTTTACCAACATATTCCTTTGCCAGCTCATCCACAATCGGACCCACCATCCTGCAGGGACCACACCAGGTAGCCCAGAAATCCACTAAAACCGGCAAATCCGATTTCAAAACCTCCTGCTCAAAATTATCATCAGTCAGCTCAATAGGCTCGCTCATCTTCTCTCCTCATGCTTTGAGATTTAGTTGTCACTTGGATCCGATTTCGGATAGAATCTCTTTGACCCTTTCAAATAACTTCTGCTCCTTTTCCAATCCGATTATCTGCTCTAAGACCTTTCCCTGTCTGAAAAAAAGTAAATTGGGCATGCTCAGGATATTAAACCTTGCGCCTATCTCAGGAAATTTGCCCACATCCAACTTCCCCACTTTTAATTTACCTTTATATTCAGTTGATACTTTTTCTAAGATCGAGAACATCCCCTTGCACGGTCCACACCACTCTGCCCAGAAATCGACCAGATAGAGATCTTTTGATTTCATAACCTCAGAGTCAAAATTTTTATCAGTCAGCTCGATCATACCTTCTTTTCCAAATCCTTGATTCTCTTCTCTAACTCCCTGATCTTTTTGACATAAAAAGGCAAAAGTGTAATGCAAGCCTCGATCTTCTTAGCCTTTGTATGCTCTCTGGCTGGATAACCTGAGACTATGGTATTAGAAGGAATAGACTTGGTCGCTCCGGCCTGGGCACCAAGCATCACATTGTCACCTATCTTTATATGCCCTCCTAATCCAACCTGACCTCCCATGACTACATTTTTCCCCACCCTGGTACTCCCGGAGATACCTACCTGAGCGGCTAAAACTGTATTCTCACCGATGGAAACATTATGACCTATTTGAACCAGGTTGTCGATTTTGGTACCTTTCCCTATCCTGGTCTCTCCCAAAGTAGCCCTATCGATGGTAGTATTCGCTCCTATTTCCACATCATCTTCTAACACAACTTTCCCCACCTGAGGTATCTTATGATAAACTCCACCTTCTCTTGCGTACCCGAATCCATCACTTCCGATAACCGCGCCAGGATGAAGGATGACCCTTTTGCCGATCAGGCTTTCTTCCCGGATCGTTACCCTGGGATAAAGAAAACTCTCCTCTCCTAAAACAGAATCGTCACCTATAAAGCTTCCAGCTAAAATCGTTACCCGGTCTTCGATTTGAACCCTGTCGCCGATAATCACATATGGACCGATATGGACACCCTTTCCAATCCTGACATCTTTTCCCAGAATGGCGCTTTTATGAATACCCTCGGGTAAATCTTTTTTTATTGTGAAAATTTCTAACGCTTTGCAAAAAGCATAGTAAGGATTGTTATGCCTGATCAAAGGAATTTTTGCTTTATCGATCTCCCTGCCCACTATCACTGCGGAGGCTCTGGTTTTCTCCAGATAAGCCCTGTACACAGGATTAGCCAGGAAAGAAAGCTCACCTGGTTCTGCCTCCTCGATTCCTGCTATACCCTTAATCCTGATGGAGCCGTCCCCTATGAGTTCTCCTGAGATAAGAGAAGCTATTTCCTCTAAGGTTTTCTCCATATCCGAGCTTTTTAAACGAAAATTTATTGCATCTTGCTCAAAGCATCTAAGACCATATCAGTCAAATCCAGACCTTTTTTCGCCCAGGCAACGTTCCCGTTGACTGCATCGAAGATCATTATGTAATTATTCTCCAGGGCTATCTTTTCTAAGGCGGCATTGATCTTATCCAGAATCGGTTTAGTCAGGTCAGTATTTAGCTTCTCCATCTTCCCGCCCGGGCCAAAGGTCTGATTGACAAAGGTCGTATATTCGGTCTTCTTCTGCTCGATGAAATGCTCTTTCTCCTTTTTTTTCTCCTCGCTCAAAAGCAGGCTCTGTTTGTCGAAGTCAGCCTGCAGGCTATCCACTCCTTTCTTGAGACTATCTGCCTGGAGCTGCCATTTAGCTACCTCCTGATCAAATTTTACCTGAACGTCAGCGAATTCTTTATAACTGGTCCGGAGCTTCATAGAATCTATATATCCGATCTTCCCTTCTTGAGCCAGAAGCTGGGTACTAAAAAGAATTAGAAAACTCATCCCGGACAAAAAAACTGCCACGATTTTTGAATTTATTCTAAGCATTTTTTCCTCCGAAACTTAGAAGGGTCTGCCGAACTGGAAGTGAGGTCTCCACTTATCTTTTCCAGGATAGTCAAATCCATAGCCAAAATCAAAACCGATCATCCCTAAGCTGGGCACGACCATCCTGAAACC
>MEWM01000126.1:14259-14709 GCA_001775355.1 candidate division Zixibacteria bacterium RBG_16_43_9
TAAAGTCGCCCGAAGGAAACAGGAGAAAACTGCCTGCCGGTCATCCAGGCATTTCCGGCATCTGCAAAAAGCAGCGCGTAAATCTGCTGTTCCACCAGGGGAAACTGATACTCCAGATTATATACCAGCATACTCCTTCCACGAATGAGATTGCCAGAAGCATCTCTGGGACCTATCCGGCCATCCGGATAACCCCTTACCATTCCATCCGGGTCAGTGCCACCGGGAGCGAACCTCTCGCTATAAGGAATGTTAGAGTTCCGGCCATATCCATCGATCAACCCAGCCCGAACTTTAGCCATCAGGACGAATTTCCAGAAAGTCTTCACGTATTTGGAGAACTCGAATATATGTTTATGATAGGACCAGTTTCCTCCTAAAAGCCCGCCGGCTAATTCAACATCGTAAGTCAGAACCGAGCCGGAAGTGGCAAACTGAGGCAGGTCCCTG
>MEWM01000126.1:14729-15704 GCA_001775355.1 candidate division Zixibacteria bacterium RBG_16_43_9
GTTCACACTTGATGTCATTTGTGGCCATTTTATGTACTGGAGTCCGTAGGGGCTATCTTTGTAATTTGTCAGATAAGTCTCAGAGAAATCAAAATAGCGTACGCTTTCCAGTCTGTATCTGGCGTAGAGCCTCGAATAGTTATCTGGCCAGCTCAGCCTCCTGCCTATCCTCAGTCCACCCCCGGTTCTACCTTCTGTAAAGTCCGAGTACCATCTGCGGTTGACCCGATAAATGTCTATTCCCACAGAAGTAGGGGTATCCTTGAACCACGGCTCAGTGAAACTAAGCTGAAGGGAATTTGTAGTTTTTCCGAATTCCCAGTTAAGCTGCACATTCTGCCCATTACCCATAAAATTAGGTATCCCCAGGCCTATGGAACCCACTAATTTGTCGACCGCACTATACCCTGCTCCAAAATTAATAGTGCCAGTCTGTTTCTCCTCGATTTTGAGTATAAGGTCTATGTCGCCATTCGGTAATACCTCTATATCCGGAGAAACATTGGAGAAATAGTTCAAATACATCACATCCCTCAGGCTCCTCAAAAGGATCGAACGATGAAACCTCCGACCCGGAATCACTGATAATTCCCTCCGGACGACTTTCTCTTTGGTCTTGATATTACCTTCGATTCTCACGAAATGGATATTAGCTGGAACCCCTTCAGTTATCTGGTAATCGATATTGACCACATTTCCCTGGGTGGAGGTATTGTCCAGGATCTGGACGTAGATATATCCTTCTTCTTGATAAAGATTGTTTAGCTCGGTTAAAGTCTCCTCAAATTTCTTCTGATCATAAAATTCCCCTGGTTTGAACTTAACTACCTTCCGAAGTTTCTCTTCTGGAAAGATAGTGTTCCCATGGAAACTCACCCCTCCGAATTTATATCTTTCCCCTTCAGAGAGCACCAGCCGGATGAACATATCCTTGCCTGAGGGATCAAACCAGATCGAATCCGACAGTATCTCCGC
>MEWM01000126.1:15739-16006 GCA_001775355.1 candidate division Zixibacteria bacterium RBG_16_43_9
CTTATCCTCCTGGTATTTTTCAGAATTGAACTCACCGCTTCTGAGCAAGCTGGCCTGTTTGGTCTTCATCTGTTTTTTGATCTTCCCCTCGCTGAAATCCTTGTTCCCCTGGACGTAGATTTTCTTTATTTTTACTTTCTCCCCCTCATCGATCTTATAATCCAAGACCACTTCCTCTTCCTTCGAACCAGGCTTGAGCTCAGACTGCACCCTGGTTGCCGCATAACCTTTATCCCGGTATAAGCCCTGAATGACATTGATGCCGTC
>MEWM01000126.1:16101-16222 GCA_001775355.1 candidate division Zixibacteria bacterium RBG_16_43_9
ACTGGGCAAGTTTTGGATATTCTTGAAGTCTGATCGTGAGGATAACCCCCCCTTCAGTTTGCGTGGCGGTGATCGTTACATTTGAAAAAAGTCCTAAGCCGTAAATTCTTTTGATAGCCCT
>MEWM01000126.1:16238-16380 GCA_001775355.1 candidate division Zixibacteria bacterium RBG_16_43_9
TCAAGATTAGAGCCCGGGGTAAATCCAGAAGCTAAGAGAACCAGAGATTTATCAGCAGATTTATTCCCCTGAACCTCTACCCGGGATATGGTTAAAACCTGAGAATAGGAAATAGAGTAAATGGAAAAGATCAAAAGTATGA
>MEWM01000126.1:16498-17582 GCA_001775355.1 candidate division Zixibacteria bacterium RBG_16_43_9
TTCACTCTTCTTTTGAATTTATAAACCAGGATTTTTTCACCTTTACCTGTAGACAAAACCTGTGCCTCAATTTTAGCACCCTCCAGATAGGGTTTCCCCACCAGGGGCGCTTTTTCATCCCTGGAGATCAAAAGCACCTTATCGAATACGACCTCTTTACCCTGCTCTGCCAGTACCTTCGGTATCTTCAGTTTATCACCTTCCTGTACCTTGAACTGCAATCCGCCGCTTTCCATTATGGCATACATCTATCTTCCTCCGTTGTTAGATATAGTTTCTATCCTATTTTATTACGAAGGCTAATATATCACTATTTTACCCTTAGTCAAGCAGATTTGTTTCATCAGTTTTCTCAAAAATTAACTTTGGGGAAAGATAGAATAAGGGAGTATATATGTTCATATAAATGTAACAAGTTAAATAATGTAGCGGAGGTCTTCAGACCTCCATTTTTGCTTTCTGCTGGGGCAGGGCAAATGCCCTACTCCAGCCGTTAAAACATCGGGCCACACGAGCCTGTAGTTGCCCAATTTATTGGGCATTTTTGCTCGATAAATCGAGCAACTACAAACAATTTTGACGACCCTGTTCTATGGATCAGTTATTAGGAAAAGGGTCACACTCCGAAAAGAAATTCTTCGCTGGTTGTTGGTCTTCAGACCAATCCGCCAGAGGCGGATTGGTGAGGACACCAACAGAGAGCAGTTAAATAATGTAGCGGAGGTCTTCAGACCTCCATTTTTTCCTTCAAAATAAAAAAATCCTGTTCTCTTTTTAAAAGAACAGGATTTTATTTTAAAATCTTATTACTTTTTTACTTTTTCCTTCTAAATCTGAAAGCACCTAAACCCAACAAACCCGTGCCAAGTAGCACAAGAGTACCTGGCTCGGGAATAGGTGAGTCATAACGCAGGGTGGATAGAGAGACAAATCCTCCATTATCGCTGAATTTCAGATAAGAGATGTCACCGTTAAAAATTTCGGAGCCAGAGGCTACTAATCCGGTGCCGCCCAATCCGGAGAAGTTTCCCTGGGAAATACCAAGAGAGTTATAGGCTGTGATAGTCAATTGGTTGCTACCAAT
>MEWM01000127.1:0-2408 GCA_001775355.1 candidate division Zixibacteria bacterium RBG_16_43_9
TAGACCTTTGAACCGAGGTTAAGGCTGCCTGATGCAGGATGAAGTCAGCCCCTTCCACTGCCTTGATGACTGTCCAGAAATCCCTTATGTCTCCTTCTACCAGCTCGATCTTATCCAGGAGGTTTTTCAGATTTTCCCTTCTGCCAGAGGAGAAATTATCCAATACCCTGACTTTTTCTCCTGCCTGGACTAATTTCTCAACTATATGGGAGCCGATAAAACCAGCTCCACCAGTAACTAAATATAACATATCAATTCAGGTTAAGTTTCTTCTTAACCAGCTCCACTGTGTTCTGGTCTTCTGCCTGTTCTAACCTTTTCAAAGCTTCCTCTCTTTCGAGATAACCTTCCCGGACCAGCTTGGCTAACTCGAAAGCATAGGGGTGAAATCCGAACCTTTGTTTATGTACCAAATTAGCAAACGAGTTCAAAAGACAGTTAGTCGAGTTCGAGTCGGTATCAACTGGCATATTCCAACTGAGCTTTTCGATCTTTTTGAAGATTTTCTCCTCAGCGTATTCCAAGAAAGCTAAGGGGCTGATATTATAAGGAAAATCCTCTTTTTGCTCGAAATGCCTCTCCTCTAAAAAATAAGGATTGATCTTTTCGCCCGCGATCCTGAAAAGCGGTTCTTTGATGGCATTCTGCATCCCCTTTAGCATTGAGGGGTTGTTCTTGAAAATGGAAGCGGAAATCGGTGCCTGACCCGGTGACCAGCCATAGGTTATAAAAGGTATCTTCTTTTCTAAAGCCAGTCGCAAAGTGGTGAACTTGACTATTCCCATACAGGAGGTGCAGATGGTGCTTGCCCGGTCCAAAGTTTTGCGGGAGAAGATGTCATCTTTTGTCCCGGTCAAAAATATTTTCTTTAAAAGGCTGAAATCCGGCTTGAAAAATATATGGTCTACTCCTAAATTTTCCACAACCTGACGGATATTCTTAAAAGCCTGTTCTGATAAAAAGCCATTATCAAAGGTCAAAGCTAAGATTTTAAGGTCATATTTTTCTTTCAAGAGACTGAGGGTATAAGTGCTGTCTTTTCCCCCGGAATAAGCCATCAGGGCATCATAGGAACTGGAGTTTTTGAATCTGCCCAGAAGCTCCTGGAATTTTTGCAGGTATTTTGCTTTTTCCTTTTCCAAGTACTCTTTCCCCTTAAATTCCTGGCAGAAATTACATACCCCTTTTGAATCAAAGCTGATGCCAGGGAAAGTTTCCGGAAGCACGCAATTGGAACAGATTTTCATAAGTGTTTTTCAGTAGTCGCCCAATTCATTGGGCGTTCTATCTTATTTAAGTGTTTCGTAATTTCGTAGTGCGAGGCTTTTAGCCTCGCCTAAGCGACCCTAAAAGGGTCGCGCTACGAGTTTTTGCTCGATGAATCGAGCAACTACAATTCCTCAGAGTAGATTAGGAGCGTTCTGGTTCAGATGAATCGAGGCTTTCCTCTTCTGGTCAAAATCCCGATAAGCTCTTGTTATCTGTTCCTCTGAAAGGTTTAATACCTGACTTACCTTGGAAAGAGGGATTTTGTTCTCCTGAGCATACAAAAGCAAGTCTAAAAGGTCATAAGGCATACAGAAGAAAAATTCCTGATCTGATACCACTGCAGAGAAGGTGTCCGGGCTGGGAACTCGCTTGATTATCTCCTCCGGGATGTCCAGAAATTTAGCTAGCTGGTATACCTGAGTCTTATAAAGATGAGCAATCGGCTCCAGATCAACTCCTCCATCCCCAAATTTCACGTAAAAACCCTGAGCATATTCACTTAAATTAGTGGTGCCGATGACCATATAGTTATACTTTTCAGCATAATAGTAAAGCTGGATCATCCGGCTTCTCTGTTTCATATCCGTTGCTGCCACAATCCCCAAAAGCCCTTCTTTGGAAAGGCGAAAACTTTTCTCCTCTCCTTTGGGATTGATCATCTTCAAGCTGAAATAATTAATCCGGTCCCTTTCCAATAAGTCCTGGGGAAGCCCGATTTTTATTTTATAGGAACTGTCATAAGCGGGGGAAATCTTTTTAATTACCTCGTCCCTCTTTTTATAACATCCCAGACTTTCCAAGGCTTGAGTCAGGTCGACCTTTTCGGTTCTTATCCCCAGTTTCTTAGCTAAAAGCTCCCCATAGGTTAAGCTTATCGGATTCGATTCTTTTTCCGGCAAAAAGACACCTAAAACCTTATCCTTGCCCAAAGCTCTGACTGATAAGGCAGAAGTCAAAGCAGAATCTATTCCCCCGCTTATTCCCACCACCGCACCTTCTCTTCTGAAATGGGTGAAGACCTGTTCTTTAATAAATTCACAAATCCTTTCGCATTCTTTCTCAGAATTTATATCCAGGATATTTTTGTGAAAGTCCATTTTGCTCCTCTCCTATCCTACGGATCCGTTTTTCTCGGATTT
>MEWM01000127.1:2509-2737 GCA_001775355.1 candidate division Zixibacteria bacterium RBG_16_43_9
CTTTCAAAACCACAAAGGCTTTGATCGCCTGTCCTAAAATCTCATCTGGCACTCCCACGACTGCTGCTTCTAATACACCTTCAAGATTATATAAAACATTCTCGATTTCCTTGGGGCTTACCTTTTCTCCCCGGCATTTTATTATGTCATCTTTTCTTCCTACGAAATACAAAAATCCTTCTTCATCCATCCTGAATAAATCTCCAGTATATAAAACCCTTTCCCAAG
>MEWM01000127.1:2823-3071 GCA_001775355.1 candidate division Zixibacteria bacterium RBG_16_43_9
TCCCCGACCTCACCGGGTGAAACTCTTTGTCCATCCTCATTAACTATATAAACTTCCTCATTCGGCATGCCCTTTCCGATAGACCCGGGTCTTCTGTCAAGCTCTTCTGGAGGAAGATAGGATACTCTTTTGCATTCGGTCAAACCGTACATTGAATACAATTTTGCTTTGGGGAAAGTCTCCCTGATTTTCTTTATGAAGGCAACAGGTAAAGCCGCAGCGGTGTTGCTGATATATCTAAGGGAATC
>MEWM01000127.1:3307-5843 GCA_001775355.1 candidate division Zixibacteria bacterium RBG_16_43_9
GATACTGGGTGATGGAGTTTGCCGCAGAGACCATATTAAGATGTGAAAGCATCACCCCTTTGGGGTTTCCGGTTGTGCCGGATGTATAGATTATGCTTGCCAGGTCCAGATCGATATTTTTGTTCTGAGATAGATTATCAGGACAGGAATTTAAAAGCTGATCAAAGTAAAAGACTCTTTTATCAGGTAAGAACATTTTCACTTCAGATTCCTGCTTGCCTGTAAGGATGACAGACCTGACTGAGGGTGCTTTCTGTAAGACTTCTTTAAGGAGGTCTGGTTTATCAGGGCTGGTGATCAAGGCTTTGACACGGCAATTGTTTAAGATATAGGTGAGCTTATCTTTCTTGGTGGTTGGGTTGATCACCACGAAAACCGCGTCTGCTTTTAAGATTCCGAAGATGGATAAAACCGATTCAACTGAGTTCACCAAGAAAATAGCAACCCGGTCGTCCCTTTCCACTCCAAAGTCTTTCAGACCCTTGGCTAATCTATTGGCAGAGCTATTGATCTGCTTATAAGTTAACCTTTCCCCCTGACAGACTAAAGCGGTTTTTTCTGGAAATCTTTCTGTACTTTTTTCTAAAAAATGGTTTAAAAGCATGACGAAATCTTTTTTCAAGTTTAACTTATGACTTTTTGTCCTACTAAGCCGTTTTCGCGGATTTTCTCTGAATATAGGCTATCAAGTTCTTGATCGAGTCCAGGTTCTCCGGGATAAGCTCCTCATCCTCTACCTTGATCTTGTAGGTCTCCTCGATGAAATTGACCAGCTCTAAAACCCCGGTGGAATCTATTATCCCGCTCTGAAGAAACGACTCGTCTTCTTTAATAGCCCGGTTCTTGTCCCCCAGAAGGAAGTTATTCTGTATAAAAGTCCTCAGTCTTTCCTCGATTGCCATTTTCTCTCCTTAGTTTGCTTAAAGTAAAAATCAGGAACCCTTACTATTCTTTAATACCTATAGTTACCTTTAGTTTATCGGAACTATTATTTACTGGTTTAACTTATATACAGTAGAAGATTGAATTTGTCAAGATTTTCAAACGGACTTCTTGGAAAGAAGGTACTGGAATTAAATTATCTTTTCTTTTGATGACTATAGTCATAGCCGTAATATTTGTAACTGTAATAGTAGGGAAAAGTATCTTCCATGTTGTTCACTACTACTCCTAACAGATTAACCTTGGCCTCTCTTAATAATTCGACTGCCCTTTTTGCCACCTCTCTCTGGCTATGTCCCGCCTTTAGAACCACTATTGCCCCGTCTAGCAGTGTACCCAGAATTAGAGCATCGTTTACTGGAATCACCGGGGCGCAGTCTGCTATGATTATGTCGTAGTGTGGTCTAATCTCCGCTAAGAGACCCTTGAAGGTTTGAGACTCCAGAAGTTTGGTAGGAAAATCAACCTCTGCTCCAGACGTTACTATAGTAAGATTCTCTATTGAGGTCGGTTTAATACAGTCCAGATACCTGTTCTTGCCTGATAGTATCTCAGTCATTCCTTTATCTCGATTCAGGTCAAAAAATTTGTGAATACTTGGCTTTCTTAGATCACAATCCAAGACGACCACGTTCTTACCATACCATCTAGCAATACCGATTGCCAAAAAACTAGCCATGGTAGTTTTCCCTTCTCCCAAAGACGGGCTGGTGATGAGAAGAGTCTTTAACTCTTGGGCTGAATAGTAATACTTGAGGTTTGAGTATATTCTTCGGAATTCTGTGCCTAGAGATGACTCTTTCTCAAAGTACTCAATAACTGATCGAGTCTCTTTAGCGTTTCTCCTCATATAGTCATATAAGATTTTTTAGAGATTATATGTCACCACTGCTCTTTTAAAATGTCACCTAAAGGTTTTCCTCCAATCTTGGCCCTCCCCTGCACTGACATGGCCGGAGTCAATCATACTTATTTCTCGGTCTCGCGGGAATGAGGTCGTCCGATTTCTGTTCGAGAAAGAATACTATTTTAAGCAAATTCCTTTTAAGCAACAGAATGAAAACGAAAATCCCCAAGATTACAAATATTAGCAACCCTAAAAAAATCAAGAGAGCCACTTTCAAATATTCCCCTTTGCTTCCAAGAAATTCTAATCACTCGACCTTTTCCCAATCAGATGAAGATCAATGGTAGACGAGTGACGAATCTTCTCAAATACATCCTTCCTTCTGTAGAAAATCATTTGGAAAGTGTCATACAGCTGGTCTGTCCCCGGACACAGACTTGCATTCGACAACATTGGAAAATTCTGCCCTTCCTTTCTCCCACACATTTCTGAAACAATTGCGAATACTACTAAAACTAGGAATGAGTCACTCTAACTAAAATCAAGCAGTTAGCTAATCTCCAAATTTATATAGTCTATTTGACTGTACCGTCCGTTCTTGTCTTGGTGTTCGTGTATACCAAGTCCATCAAAAAAGGAAGCGTGCAAATACTCATGTGGTGGAAACCAGACGATACCCTGGGCCTCCCTCTCCTTTATGATATGATCAAGCATAACAGAGTCAATTGCAACTGGATCAAGGGAGAA
>MEWM01000128.1:0-818 GCA_001775355.1 candidate division Zixibacteria bacterium RBG_16_43_9
GGAGCCGCATCGGGCTCCTCCTCAATCCTGCCTGTCCGCCCTAGCTTGAGCGGTGGTGGAAGCTTGCCTGCAGTGAGTTGATCGAATCTGTCGAAGGGCTACAGTCCTGATCTTGTCGAAGGGCTCCCCTTCTTCACTGCTCCCCGTCCTGGAACAGAATTAAACCTTCTTCATTGACTAAACAACCAATGATGTTAGTAAAGAACTAAAATTATGCCGGCAACAACAACCATTGCTCCCACAACTTTATTGAAGATATACCTCCGTTCTTTAAGAAAAAGGATAGCGAGTAAGACTGAGAGGATGGTTTGGGAAGCCATGATGGGGCCGATTTGAGCGGCATTTCTGCCAAGTTGATATGCATAAAACAGACAAAGAGTAGCCACAAGATCTCCAATTGAAACTGCGGTAAGATTGACCGCATTTTTAGGGCGCAAGTAGAACGATAGCCTTTTCATTGTCTTTGGGTGAATAACAAGCAAGGCGACTACCGGCAACAAATAGCTGTAAACCGTGAATGAGTTGGCGTCAAACTGACGGAGAATAAAAAAGGAGACAAGTTCGGTGGCCGCAAAACAAAACGCCCCCGCCAGAGCAAGTAAAGCGCCCTGATTCAGAACGATGCGCTGTTTTTTCCACTCAGCCAAAGCGATACCAAACAAAATAACGAGGGTGCCAATTACTTTCCCGGTTGAAAAGTTTTCTTGTAAGAAAACGAACGCTCCGGCAACGACCCACATGCGGGAACTGGAAAAGAGAATGACATACTCCGAAGCTTCAATTGACTTGAGCGCCTTAAAAGCCAAAACAGAGGTGAT
>MEWM01000128.1:885-2208 GCA_001775355.1 candidate division Zixibacteria bacterium RBG_16_43_9
CGCAGGAATGCAGTGACGAGGGCAAAAAGCCCCACGATGCTGTAAAAAGCGACGGTTTGAGCAAACGGATCGGAATCCTCTTCCTTCATCAACGCCCGATGAAAAAGGCTATTGATCGAATAGATTAGGACGCTTGACCCGACGAGTAATTGCCATGACATAAATGCACTATATCAGGACAGAAGTGAAAGATTCAATTTATGAAAAGGGAAGTAGTGAAATGTATTTATATGCTCAAAGCCCACCGGATAGAACTTCCTGACAAAAATCAGAAGCCGCATCGGGCTCCCCCGCTTCGCTACTTTCTCTGTGCCAGCCCGCCTCTGGAAAGGGATATTTTCCTAATGACTCAAAGACTCATTGATTAGAAGAGTTTGCCCCCAAGCGGAACATCTTTCTCTGGGATGACCAAAATGGCTTTCCCCTTTTCATCCGGAAATCCTAAGGTCAAAACCTCAGAAACCGCGGGTCCCATTTGGAAAGGAGGGAAATTGACAACCCCCGCGACGAGCCTCCCCACAAGCTCGTCTTTCGTGTAGTGCGTAAATTGTCCGATAGATTGTTTGACACCAACCTCTGATCCAAAATCGATCTTCATTGTGTAGGAAGGTTTTCGCGCTTCCGGATAGTCCTCTACTTCGACTATTCTCCCCACTCGTATATCGAGTTTCCGAAAGTCATCAATTGTTGCCATAATTAAATGTTGTCAGTTCGAATCAAATCAGTCTGGCTCGAACAATGGGCCTATTGATTTGTTTAGAATTAGAATGCCCAGAGTCTTCAATAATACAAAACAGGAGCATTTTTTTCAAACGAATAGCCCTAACCATGCTTACCTATATCCAGACACGCTCACAGCTATCTACTAATTCCCTCTTTTTTAGTAAACAATTAGTAGGACAGGGATAATACTATTAAAAATAAGGCTATTTTGAACAATTATCTACTAATAATTGACATTTTAGTAGATTATTAGTAGAATCTCACCATGATAGATAGACCACCAGAGTGGAAGAAAAAATTAAGCCCAGACTTGCTCAGGCGAGCTCTAGAATCGGCTGAGCTACAACAGCTAATCAAACACGCCGAAAGAGAATATGTGTATTGGAATAAGTTTAAATACTACCCCTTCCCTAAAGGCTTCAATATAGAAGAGGCTTGGGCATTCTTAAAGTTTTCAAGACTGTCAAACAGAGAACAGGCTCCTATCCGAGATAAAAACGGTAAACCATTTGCTTTCACACAAACAAAGACAATGTATCAAAAACTCAGTTATATAGATTCAAATACCAGTGGTTTCTTGAAAAGCAGCTTAGAGAAGCC
>MEWM01000128.1:2218-4071 GCA_001775355.1 candidate division Zixibacteria bacterium RBG_16_43_9
CAAAAAAACCAGTTAATACTCAGTGGAATTTCCGAGGAGGCAATTGCCTCGAGCCAAATAGAAGGCGCAAATACTTCTCGAAAAGTTGCGAAAGAAATGATCCTTTCTCAACGCAAACCCCGGACTAGAGACGAACAGATGATTATCAACAATTACCAGGTAATGCAAAGATTGATGGATTGGAAAGATCTATCCTTGACCAAAGTAATCCTCTTGGAAATACAGAAAAATATTACAACCAACACCTTAGATGCAGAAACGGACGCTGGCAGGTTTAGGAAAGATGAAGACAATATTCAAGTTGTTGATAGACTAACAGGAAACGTAGCATTTACTCCGCCAAGCGAAAAGGTATTTTCAAAAGAAATAGACAAACTGGTTGAGTTTGCTAATACTGACGAACCGGAAGACGAATTCTTACACCCGGCGATAAAGGCTTCAATGCTACATTTTTGGCTTGCATACCTACACCCTTTTGTTGATGGTAATGGACGAACAGCCAGAGCAATATTCTACTGGTATCTTCTTAGAAAAGAATACTGGCTATTTCAGTATCTTTCGGTTTCTAGAGCTATTAAAACATCTCGGGCGCAATATGATGAGGCATTTTTAAAAACAGAACTCGACGACAATGATCTCACTTACTTTATCTTATATAAACTCAAAGCAATCGAAAAAGCTATTGAAGCATTCATATCTCACTACCAAAGAAAGCTTGAAGAATATAAGAGGAACGAAATCCTGTCCAGGCAAATGAAAGAATTAAACGAAAGACAAATTGCGCTGTTGTACTCCCTATACAAAAAGCCACAAAAGAGCCTCGACATTAAAACACACAAAACTAAAAATCAAATAGTTTATCAAACAGCAAGGGCAGATTTAATTAAATTAAGTGAAAAAGGGCTGCTGACCCAATTAGTAGATAAGAAAAAATATATCTATATACCAAATAATGATGCTATTAAAAAGCTTCTTGTCTCATCAGAATCAGAGTAGAGCAAACAAAGTTTGTAGAAGAATCATGGGGTGGATCTCTGGAGTCTTGGGAGGAACAACTTTATTCATTCTGTTTTTATTTAGGTCATACAGGCCATCCATGCATCGCATCCTATTTTGACCTAGTATGATATACTTTTCCAAATGCCAGTTGAAATAATTAAACAACGCTTAGAAGCAGAAAAAGCGAAAAGACAAAGAGAACAAGAAGAATTGGCCGCCCTTCGATCTAAGGCGGAATATGTAAGCGCGGCTCCAAACTATGCTGAGAGAGAAGAGGAAAGAAAGTTGGCTTCAGAACGAATCCTGACAGAAAGTGGCGCTCTCCAAGGCCTAACAAGAATTTACGAGGAGCTCGTAAATGGAAACTATCCCAAGTACTATCTTGGTTGGAAAAATTCTACATCTATGATCCTGATATGGGGAAAGCACTTTCGCCTGCAGCAAGGAGAATTTGAACTCAAAATAGACTATGATAGACCTCGATTGTTTTCCCCATACTTCGGTCCAAAGGATTATTCGCTTTTAGAAGTCAGAACTGACATCGACTCCCAAACTATAAGCTTCAGTGGTCAGGGCTCCAATCCCAAGGTAAACCTCAAGAGAGAGGTGTGGTTTGGTAATCGAGAGTTAGTCGATATGACGTTGGCAGAAGCATATCTAAACCCCTTGAGAGAGTATTACGATCCCAATGCTACTGTTGATTTGTCTTGGTACACCTATCGCGACGGCGGACCTTAGCATAGGATGTGAATCTAAAACTTAGCAATCCTTCAAAAGTTCTACTCTTCAGATTCTTAACTTGCCGCGCAATCTATTAATGCGGGGAGCCTATTACAGAAGAATCATGGGGTGGA
>MEWM01000128.1:4113-5051 GCA_001775355.1 candidate division Zixibacteria bacterium RBG_16_43_9
TGAATTTACATCTAATTTTTAACTTTGCACTTTAAATTTTTAACTTTTTTACATTCCCCGGCCTCGCCCGCAACGCCTAAGCGTGCCCGCTAGCCAAGCGCAGCGAGGCAGCTGGGAGCGGCTAGCGATGGCGGGCGGGTAGCTCAATTGAAAATGAAATATACTTATGTTTTGTTATGTTCGGATGAGAAACTATACATTGGCTGTACAGCAGATTTGAGAAAAAGACTCACCAGACACAAAAGAGGACAAGTAGCAGCAACAAAAAATCGTTTACCAGTAAAACTCATTTATTACGAAGCGTGTCTGAGTGTGGGAGCCGCGAGGAAGAGAGAGAAATATTTCAAAACTGGATTTTGTCGGAGATACCTTAACAATAGAATAAACGATCCCCGGTAGCTCAGCGGTAGAGCGGGTTCCTGTTAAGAACAAGGTCGTAGGTTCGAATCCTACCCGGGGAGCAGCGAAGAAAAGGAGCCCAAGTGGCTCCTCTTTCTTAGCTCCTGGGTAATGGTGAGAACCTCAAAGGTTCATTTACCCTAAAAAGTTGAAAGCTTTTTATGGGAATCCTACCCCGGAAGCACTTTATTAAAAAAGAGTCTACGGCTCTTTTTTTATTTGGTAAACTCAGCATATGAAACTCTATTTATTTGGTGGAGCGGAGACGGATCAGGGTCAAACTCCCCTACTCAAACAGCAAATCAGCGATGTTCTTGCTGAGATTAAACCGAAGCAGCTGCTCCATGTCCCCTATGCTCGGATCAAAGTGCCCGAGGGAGAGGAGGAGGTTTGGGGTGAGGGCTGGGTTCCGAGAGACCTCAACTTAGAAGGGATAGAGTTGCTTGATGCCCGCAATCAAGATGATCTTATACATGCCAAAACCCCCGTCATTTTTATGAATGGTGGGCCCGATGGAGATGTGCTCTATGAAAAGATCA
>MEWM01000128.1:5102-5362 GCA_001775355.1 candidate division Zixibacteria bacterium RBG_16_43_9
CGAGTCGGCGGGATCAACGGTCTGCGGGGAGTACCGGCGCACGTACCGGAACGATAAAGCGGTGACAACCAAGGGCTTGGGAATTTTGAAAAGCACAATCATCGAAGCGCACTATACACAAAGAAAGAGGCACGATCTTTTACGGGACGAGATGAAGGAAGCGGGCGCAAAATATGGGTTAGGGATCGATAGCCTAACGGCGGCTGTTATTGACACGAAAACCTATCCCAAGAAGCATCAATTGATCGGCAGCGGACGCG
>MEWM01000129.1:0-5649 GCA_001775355.1 candidate division Zixibacteria bacterium RBG_16_43_9
TTCCTGCTTCAGGATTTATGGATTCCTCCGGGAACGTCTATTTGACATATACATTGCAAACCAGTTTAACTCTGGCTATGGTCAAGCTGTCATTTGTCAATGGCGCCTGGTCAATCGGAACGGTCAGGAACGTCTGCACAGTGGGGAATAACTATTATCCTTCGATCTTGAAGGACTCGATTAATCGATTATGGGTCTCCTGGAGCTATTATGACCCCGGTACTGCAAGATATTCAGTGCATATAAAATCCTCCACTGACGATGGGATTACCTGGGGAACAGGTGAGACTGATCCAGGCGTGGCTTTGACCTCTGGCTCTACAGGGTGCTATTCTCAACTGGTGTTTCAGTCCCCTTATACCCACTGTTTTTACTCTGACGGAGGAGACAAATTAGCTTATCGTTCATTTGAGCTTTACGGTTCAGTCTGGTCCTCTGAAATCACAGTTTATTCCGGCTCGAATATCCAGGATGATTTTCAGGTTTCGGTTTCTCCAGATAATAAAGTCGGAATAGTTTTTCCAGGAATTTCTTCTCTCCTCTATCGGGAGTATGATGGTCTTTCCTGGAGTGGTGTGATGACAGTTGATACAGCAGTTCCGGTTAGCCCAGGGATAAAGTTCTCCGGTAATGTTCCTTACGTTTTCTATAGTAGGAATATAGGAAGTAGCCAGAATCAGTTTTTTTACTCTTATAAATCCGGAAGCAGTTTTGTAACTCCGGTTCCTCTACTTGCCGGTGCAAAAATTTTAGATAAAATCTTCTGTTATGACCACTCTGCAACCAACAAATATTCTGACCGGACATCCGAGGCGCAGAATACCACTTCCGCAGACGTTTTTCATCCAACCTCCAACAGTCTAATCGGAGATATAGAAGATGCTCTCTACCTGGGGATGAATGATAAATTCAATCAGGTAAGAATAATCCTGTCTACTGCCGGTATAGGCGGGCAGGTGGTCTGGGAATACTGGGATGGTTCTGAATGGAAAAGCTTTACTCCTTATTCAGGTGCATACCAGCTGGATTCGCTTTCCAAACTGGTTATACTCTGGCAGGATTTATCTTCTGTTCCCTCGGATTGGCAGATGTGCGGAGTTAATAACTCGACTTTTTTCTGGGTCAGGCTCAGGGTTACAACCGGATATGCCACTGCACCAGTAGGGACGCAAGTTACTGCAATTCCAGAGAGCAAATACATAAATGCGGTTTAAAAGTTCAATCCGCCAGAGGCGGACAATGGTTCAAGGGAAGAAGAAAATAACGCGAGCGTTAATGTAACGCGTAGGGGAGGAGCTTGTCTCCTCCCTCTTTTTTTCTGAGTCCTTCAGGACGAATGTCAGGTTACGAAAGAATAACGCAGACTAAAAGTCTGCGGCTACCAACTATAGAGGGAGATGTAAGAAGTAAAATGTAAGAAGACCTCACCCTGCTCTCTCCTGAAGGAGAGGGGAAGAAAAAAAAGGGCGAGTCCGCCTGCGGCGGATCGCCGCTACAAAATGCAGAATCTCTACAGGTTTTAAGGTAAAAAAGAAAGAGGGTAAGATGGTAGACCTAAGAAAGTCTAAAGTCTATAGGCTAAAGTCAAAAAAAAGTTCAAGGGTTTAAGGGTTAAAGAGTTTAAGGGATTAAAAAAAAGGCAAATTTAGCCTCACAGCAGATTAGAAGGAGTAAGCAAATAAAAGGCTAAAGGCAGAAGGATAAAGTCCAAAAGCTAAAAGCGAATAGCGAACGGCGAGTAGCGAAATTATGAGTTTCACCAACATATCTTTAGTTAAAAAGCATATCTCCGAGCATCATCTGGGGGTTTCGGAGATGGAGAATCACCCGGTACATCTTGTCGGAAGCTCTCCTGTCAAGCTTCCCGATTCTAATATCCAGGTTGGAACTGAGAAAGTGAAGGGGAAGGAGATTTTTTCTCCAGTGCAGGAGAATATTAGTTTTTCATCCGGGGATACGATTCAGCTTTTGCATCCGGAGTTAATTTTCGATACGGTGGTGGTTGCCTCAGATAGTTCCCTGGGAAGGATCTTCGTGGAGAATATCGATTATTCAATTGACTACGATAATGGAAGAATTATACGTCTTCCCGGAGGCTCGATCCCGGCTCTTTCCTCTGTGGTCATCTTTTACCTCTATTACCGGGTTTATCAAAAAGATGCAGATTATAAAATCGATTACCTTAAGGGTGAGCTTACCCGGCTTTCCGGGGCGATTGAGGATGGTCAGTGGGTGCTGGTTGATTATAAGGTCGAATATGGGTTTCTGAATGATGATACCATCTCCCAGGCAATTGCAGAAGCAAATGAGAGGGTTTTGAAATTCATCGATCCGTCATATTACGAGTCTGAGGATCAGGGGCTGATAACTGCCGAAACCTATCTTTCAGTTTCAATTCTGTGCAACATCAAAGCAGTAGAGGTGCTTAATCTCAATCTCTCTGGTTCTAATGCCAATCTTCTGTCCAGGTCCTGGAACATGATGGCTGAGGCTTATGCTAAGCAGGCTTATGTTATTTTGAGTGATTTTGCGAAGGTGTTTTCTTCGCTTCCGAGTCCTAAAGCCATAAAAAGCGAGAGGTAAGAAGGAAGACGTGAGACGAAAATGATGTGACCGTGAAAAAGAAAAAGGAAGATAGAAAAAAGTAACGAGAGACGGGCTCTCTGTTGGTGTCCTCACCAACGGAGCCTTGTTGGTCAGGAGACCAACAAGGAGCAGAAAAGTTCAATCCGCCAGAGGCGGACAATAGTTCAAGGGAAAAGACGTGACCGGGATCCGGATTTCGTGAGTGTGAATGAAAAAAGTTGGGGAAAGATTACCCCGCCCCCACAAAAAAAATCGAAAACCTAAAAGTCAATAGCAAATAGCGAATAACGAGTAAAAATGAACATCACATTAGATTATCTACGGGGAAGAAAGATTTGGCTGGTTAAGAATTTTTGCATTTGGGGTGAGTACTCGGCAGTTGATCTTCTACTGGTTCATACGGAGATCGGAGAAACCTCCAAGCGGATTATTATGGATAGAGTATCTCTGGGTGGAAAAGAGCAGGAAGTAAACTTTGACTCACTTTATGATTTCAAAGGGAATAAACTTCCTCAGCAGATTAGTTCACCCAAGGTTTTAGCTCTGCCTTCAAATGAAGTCTCGTGTATGGTGATGGAGGAATCTAATTCCGGATTCAAGATCGCAAAAAGGAGTGATTCTGTTGAGAATGGACTGGTTGATTTATTGATCTTTGAGTTAGAATAAAGAAAAAAGTAAGACGTAAGACGGGAGAAGGAAGAAGGGAAAGAATGTGAGCGGGACTCGTGATTTGTGACCGGGGAAGAAAAAAGAGAATGCGGAAAAAGAAAAGTGGGAAATAAAAAGAAAAAGCTGAAGAAAGATACAGCGGTCTCCCCTGAGCTGGGGAATAATAATGAGGAGAAATTCTTAGAGGAACTCATCTCCTGTCTTCTGAAAAAGCTTAAGTCAGGAAAATATCAGGTGAAAGTCGCAGAAGCACTGAAGGCGATTGAGCTGAAGCAGAAGATCAGGTCAAAAGACCAGAAGAAAAGCAAGGAGAAAATCTTCTGGGAATTAATTGACCAGATAAGAAAAGAGGAACTACCGGAATGAGGAAAAGAGTTTGGCGTTTGTTCGTTTGGTGTTTGTTCGTCTTCAAACTGACAAACTTACAAACAAACAAACTTTCTTATGCTGAGATCAACAACACTCTTGCCTATTCGGTCTCGCATACCTCCTCCACTTCTTTTAACGACCTGGACGTTACCGCTAATAAAACTGTTGCCCAATCGATTTATACCGGGGCAGCTACCGAGACCTGGTATGGGATTGTGGTTTATCTGGATAGGATTGGGCTTTCTTCTAATACCGATTCAGTTAAATTAAGGTTTAGGGGACAAGCATTTCAGGGAGTCTGTGGCACGCCTGATACTAACCGGACACCCAAGCGAGATGTCTATGTTAAGGTTTTAGACATACCAGATGGAGATGCTACTGGGAACACGATACCCCCAGATTCAGTTGGCAGAGGTTATGCTATCTGGTTTATATTCGATACTCCAGTTACTGTCAGTTCAGATGAGTGCTATTATATCTTTTTAAATGCACCTAAGATAGATAATAGTAACCGAATCTGCTGGAACTCAGGCTCGAATGGTTATGCGAATGGCTCTGCCTGGTATCAGACTACTGGTGCCTGGACAAGTTATGGTTATGACCTGAATTTCCGGGTGATCAAGGATAAATATGCCCTGGTGGCTGTCAGAAGATTCCCTTTCAATCTCAAGGGTGCTTTGACCATCAACTCTGATTTCGACCATTCTTCAGTTACCTATATGGATTCGCTGCATTGTTGGCTCAACTCCAGCGATAACTGCGGTGGACAATGGGGACAGGGTTTGAATGGGCAGATAGCCAATGCTGATTTATGGTTCGGCAGAGCATCTACTGCAGAGTCGACTGGCACGTATACTAACGACCCTATTCCTTTTTACTTTCACGGGCTGGACACGACCTCAAATTACTACAAGGATACTATCGACAATTACATCTCCCGCCGGTGGATAGATGCTAATCACGGTTACGTCTCCTGTGATGGCACTACTAACTGTGCGGATTCCACCAATGTTAATAAGTGGCTGAATTATATGCTTAACCGTCCAACTACCTTTGGGAAACTTTATAAAGGCGGTCTTTGGGTTAATCACGGAACAGCAGGGCAGAACACCATTAACTTTGGTCTTCCAGGGGAAACTACACGGCTGGGTGATTCCTCTGGTACAGCCTATTATCACGCTAATAAAACTTTAGCCGCAGGCAGAACGAAATTTATCTGGATGGGTGGTTTGATTGACCCCTCCGATACGAATGGTCAATACCTGTCCTGGTATAAATTGGGAGATTTTACTGGGTTGGATTCGGTCAATATGAAAGAGGCTTGTTTTGACTGGAAGATTTTAAGAGACAATACTAAGGCTTATGTTTATAGTAGAAACGGACGAACCAATGCGGCTGTGCCTGACTCACTCTATAAATTTTTCAACCAGGGCACGGGCAAAAGATGTGCAGCTTATAATCGGATAACTGTTATTTATACCCATCTGGGTAAAAACAACGGCTTAACTCAGACCAGCAGGGATTCAATTAAAACTGTCAGCGATTCGGCTTCTGCCTGGAGATTGTGGTTGCCCTCTACTAAGGCTTTATTCAATCAACAGGCTGCAACCACCTTTGCCCAGATAACAGTTGATCGACCCTCCGGTTCTAAAAGGCGGATAAATCTTACCCATCTAAGAGACTGGACTTGGGGAGCGAGAGTTCCCGATAGGGAGGAAATCTATTATACGACCTTCATCTGTTATGCTCCGGAGAGTCTGATCATCACGTTGAATGCTTCAGATACTCTCACTGACAGCAATATGACCAGTCAGCAGGACGTGGCTACGGGTTATAATGATTATATACCCTCGAATGTAAAGTATAAGCCCGCTATGTCCTGGGTGGGAATGTATAACCGGACTGCGGGCAGAAAGACGGTGATCTACACTCCGCCTTCTGCACCAGGAACTGGCAAGAGAAATCGAACGGTGGTTATTGAACAATTACTTAGTATTAGAGATAAAAAGTTTTGCCCGGAGGTAT
>MEWM01000129.1:5715-7975 GCA_001775355.1 candidate division Zixibacteria bacterium RBG_16_43_9
TCCCTTTTATGGCCGTTTCTATGATGGCACCGGGTCCAGAGATTCAGTCTGGATGAATGTAGCCACTTTCGATACTCTGGGATTTGAAATAAACGCTGATTCAGTCTGGTTCTGGAGATTTTTCAGAACTGCCTTAGTTGATTCAACCATCCTCACCGGTGCGGGCACCCGTACGGCTTATTATGTTACCGGCAGAAGGGCTTTTGACGGAACAAATTATGGAGAATACAATGTCAAAATCACCTGGAAGGTGCAGGGGAAATATTTTACTAAACCAGAAAGTTACACTGTTTTTCCTGATTCGGTTTTAGCAGTGGGGCGGCTATCGACCAATAACGACAAAACAAGCTATCAGTTAGCTTCCGGTCAGGTGATTGCTCGTGCAGATTCAGTCACCGGTGTGGGAAGAATCTCTGTAAATCTGGACAAAACCAGTTACCAGCTTGCTTCAGGCCAGGTGATTGCCCGGGCTGATTCAGTTACCGGAACAGGGAGATTAAGCCTTAACCTGGACAAGACCAATTACCGTTTGTCGCCCCAGGGCAGGGCTGATATCTGGATTGAAGATACCACCGGAGAAAATTCAGGCTGGGCGCAGTTCTTTAAAAGCAGGTTAGATGCGAATATTTCCACCAGATCGACTTTCAACGTAAGCTCTGAAAGCGTAACGGTTGACAAATCGAATCTGGGGACTGTCCAGGCTAATCTTATTCCTGAGGACTCTAATTTATTAGCTGGGATAAAAGCAAAAACCGATAAACTCCTATTCGACGCTCAAGACTCTCTAATCATAGATTATGGAAGGATACCTACAGGCGGAGGGTCCGCTACAAATCCGGATACGATTGCCAATCACGTCTGGATCTGGGGCATAAGGACTCTGACTTCTGGCTCTGGAACTGGAGCCAATCAAGTTATTATCAATACTTTTCAGCTTCCGGATTCGATACCGGTCATTGGAACACAGGTTCAGGTATTAAATCAGAATCAGAGCGCGACTCTCGGGCTTTTAAACTCCAATCCCACAGGTCAAGCGACTTTTGCCTTAGATAACGGAATCTACAAATTAAGAATGTATAAATCCGGCTGGGTTTTCACTGTGCCTGAGAGCATTATCGTCTCAGGGAATCTTTCGGATACCTTTTATGCAAACATTTTTAATCCGGGAAATCCGCCTGCGGCTAATCTCTGCCGGGTCTACGGCTGGATCAGAGACCTGAAGGGGCAGCCAGTGGCTAGTGTTACTGTTGAAGCTAAGATCAGCACAACTCCCCTGAGATACCAGACTGTTCTGATCAGTCCTTACTATAGGACCACCAGCACAGATAGCGATGGTTACTGGTATGTAGACCTTTATCCTAACTCGATTTTAACGCCATCCAACACCCAGTATGATTTCAGTATCTATATCCCTTATGGGACAATTCTCAAATTGAAAACCTCGGTTCCTGAGCAAAGTAGTTGGCAACTGCAGTAACGAGTGGTCAGTGGCCGGTGGTCAGAGAGGATCGTCAACATCATGGAGTCTCAGGCCGTTCTTTGTGTCATTCTGAGCGAAGCGAAGAATCTGACTTCGCAAAAAAAGCCAGATTCTTCGGTCGTCTCGCCCAAAGCGGACTCCCTCAGAATGACAAGGGGATTTAAATTACGAAATCATGAGGGTCGTTTTCTATAGAGTCAGAGGTCACAAAAATATCTGGAGGTTTAAAATCGTGGGATGGACTGTATTTAAAGATCTGAAAACGTCACCAAAGTCTCCATCAGAAAAATCGAAGATTACCCCGGAGGAAGTAGACGCTTATCTGGCATTGACTCCGCTTCAAGGTCTGGGCAGAGATCTGGTCCGGGTGGCAGAGCAGAATGGAGTGAATCCGATTTACCTGTTGGCTCATATCATTCACGAGACCGGCTGGGGGAGATCCACTCTTTTCTCCGAGAAGAATAACTTGTTCGGGTTCGGTGCTTTTGATAAGAACCCTAAAGCTAATGCGGTGAGTTTTTCTTCTCCGGTTGAATGTCTGGAGAAAGTAGTCAGATATATAGCCAGAGAATACTTGAACGAGGGAGGGAAATTCTATGCTGGTTCCAACCTGATCGGGATGAACCGGCATTATGCTACGGATAAATCCTGGTGTTGTAAGATTATGATTTTAATGAACAAAATAGAAGATTTCTTGAGGGAGAGGAGGGTATAAAAAAAACGTTATACGTGACCGTGACTCGTGAGCGTGAAAGAAATGTAGGGGCGAACCCCTGTGTG
>MEWM01000129.1:8148-8290 GCA_001775355.1 candidate division Zixibacteria bacterium RBG_16_43_9
CATTTTTTCCACTGTGGGTGGCTGGGTTTTGTCCGGGATCGGGACTTTAGTCACTCTCATTGTTGCCTGGCTGGCAAAAGAGTATCTTTTGCCTCTTCTTTCAACAGAGAGAAGGAAAAAGATGGCAAGCTATATCCTTCTG
>MEWM01000130.1:0-736 GCA_001775355.1 candidate division Zixibacteria bacterium RBG_16_43_9
ATATGACCGGTGGGAAGTTTGGGTTTTAATTTGTACATCTTATAATCTAGGTAATCATAGGAAGCTAAAAGGGTCCAGTCATTGGGTTGGCCGGTCTCACTCATATATATCCGGTATCCCTCAAAATCTCGGGCTCCGGTAAAGGGATCCCTGCCCTCCTCTGTCGATTTCCCATTCCACCTCACCTTTATATACCCTTTGCCGTTGTCAAAGACTAACCTGGGTGGATTGGGTGGCGGAGGACCCTTGAAATCTGGTATACTGTCACCTTCGTAATAGAAAAGGCAGGTATCCCCCCCTATAGGATCCTTAAAACATCTTCCCCTATAGCCATCTGAGTCTGTATCCACCCCGGGGTTATCATACACCCAGCTAGCCCAACGGGCATTGGTGGCAAAATCACTGAAATCTAAGTTCCGGTAATAAACCATCGGGTTGTTCACGTCTATCGAATTCACCTTATAATGAAAGTTCTCACCTGCAACATATCCTACTGTCACCTTGGTCGAATCACCAGGATGAAGAATCGGAATAGGACCAAAGGAGAAAAGATAACGCGTATCATATCCATCTGCTAAATCCGTGCAAAAACCCGACGGTGGTAACCAGCCGCTATCAGATTTATTCGTGCAGGCATAGATCTGGTCATAATCGTGTTCCCCATTGGACATGGTGAAATATTTTGCCCGGTCTCCACAGGGTGTGCCTTTACCACCTTCGCACCAGCTTCCATAAT
>MEWM01000130.1:813-10807 GCA_001775355.1 candidate division Zixibacteria bacterium RBG_16_43_9
GTTGAAGGAAATATTTTCGGTTGGTGCTCGAACAACCCTTACTCCTGTCACACTGGGCACACTGTTATCTGTAACAACCCCTCCCGAACCTAAATCACCATTATCATCCGTTATCCAGCCTATCTGGATGGTGTCCTGATATTGCAGGGTGTCCCCCCATAAAGCCGATGGGTAGGTGGCTCGAAAACCGGTGATGTCATCTCTAAAAGCATTGGCGTTACCTGTCCAGCCTACATCAGCATCCACATAAAGCCCCATCCAGATCCCTTTGACATCCTTATTCCCGATGTTTTTTATGGTGAAATCGATTAAAGCGAAATCCTCCGCATAATCATAACTCCAGCTATAGCTTCTCTGCTCAATCTGAATACCTATGGGTCTATGCGGCCTTCTATCATAATCATCCGGACTGGGGCTTATGCTATCTTTATCTGAATAGATAGCTATTATGTCCTGCTCTGAAATCGCTCCTGAGGTGTCCGGTGGGTTACAGTTGGGTGTGGAAGGACGAATGCTTTTCTCCTTTATACAGCCCTCTGGATCTGCCTCCGGAAACATCTCATTAACCCATAACCAGCCATCTGCTCCCACGCTAACCAGGGTCTCACCTTCCACCACTGCACCCACCCATAATGCTCCCTGGAAAAGATATTCCAGGTCTGAACCGCAAGGAAACTCAAATGAAGGAGCGGGCACTACTGCATTAGGATCCTTCATAAAGCATCCTCCAGGAGTCTCATCTTGTCCCCTGGTCTCACTTCCAATAAAACCCCAGTTGGTTAAAGTGAAACAATATTTTGCCACCCGGAGAGTCCTCTGCTGAACGCAGGCTTCGCCAGCCAGCGGTTTTTGAACAGAGAAGGCGGGTTCTGAAGCTTCTCTCTGAGTTCTGGTTCTGGCTAAAGCAAAAGATGAACCGATAAAAAGAACTAAAAAGACGACAAAAATTGAAGTTACAAACACATAATAACTTTTTCCACGCATGCAAAACCTCCAGTCCTTAGGAACATGCCGCTAAGATTCTTTTCATATTATTATTAGAAATTAACCGTCAGTCCTAACCTAACATTCCTTGGTGCACCAAAGTTGTAAGGGTTTTTATCAATATCTGAACCAGGTAAGGTCACATAATCACCCAAGGAATCCCGATATGCATTTTGATTGGTATCAGGTCTGCCGGTTTTTCCAGAAACACTATAGACATTTCTTCTGTCCAACAAGTTATTTACCCAGATGGTGAAGGAATAACTGAACTTCCAGAAATCGAAATCCTTATTGAACCTTAAATCAACTGAGCTGTTAGCTGGAATCCTTTTCGAACTGGGAATAGGGTTTTCGTTGCGGCGCAAGGTGCTTATCAGACCTGGATAGGATACATCCGGGGTAAAGGGAAAACCGCTGCCGTACTGCCAGATGATATTTACTCCCCAGTTGTCCGGAACTCTAAGCCCGAAGATTTTCGGATGGTCGTTCTTGGGAATCCTGAAATCCAGGTTTAAGGTCAGCTGGTGTCTGACATCCCAGTCTAATGGATATTCCTGAATCGGTATCTCGCCGGATTGAGCCCGGGCATAATAGTTCGATACGTCAACCGAACTTTTTCCATAAGCAAAGGCATATTGATAATTAACTCTTCCCCCAATGTAACCGCCAGACCTCTTCTCTAACTCAGCTTCCAAGCCACGGCTTCTACCATAGTCGGTATTATCATAGAATTCCCAGGTGGCTGGACCTCTTTTGTACTGCTGAGTGTTGATTAGACCAAAATAATCTTTGTAGAATCCTGAGACATCCAATTTATAATTTTCTGAGATAGCATACTGGATGCCGAATTCATAGGCTATGCTCTTGGTGAAATCCACATTAGGGTTTCCGTAAATCTGGATACCGGAAGAACCCTGAGTAGGACGAGCATACATATAGCGCAATTCCGGCAATTGATAGAAATGTCCGTAATTAAAATAGACCTTGGCTTTTTCCAGTATGGGGTAAGAAACCCCGATTCGGGGAGAGACTTTGTTCCTATACCTTATTATCTCGATAGGTTGTTTTAAATCTGTGCTCAATTTCGTCCTCTCTGCTTCGGCCATATATACTACGTCATTCGGCTGAATATAGAAATCCACGCGGGCTCCTAACTTGGCAATCATCTCTCCATACTCTATGTTATCCGAGAGAAAGGCTGCGCCTAATACAGGTTTGCGAGTATAGAAATCTCTGAAAATTCCGTGATCCGGCCAGGGACCTCCATCCGGGATACCACTATATACATAATAAGGGTAGCGTATATCCGCCATAGTTAGTTTTTGTTTCTGAACTCTGAAACCGGTCTTTATCTGATGCTGTTTAGTCACCTGGCTGGTGAATTTGAAATCCAGGGTTAAACGGTCTTCAGTTCTATGTTGATAATAGGTTCTTCTCTCATACCCCCGGTCCCAGAACCCATCCACTCCATCATATCTGCCGTTCCCGTTCTTATCGGTATAAGATTCCCCGGGATCCCATCTTCCATTGGATTTATCGTACTCCTCATTTTTGTTGCGATCTATATAAGGTATCGCAGTAGGACAATGCTGCAAACCTGGACAGGGGTCAGAAGTTGGACCGTCATATATGCCATTTCTGTTCAAATCATCAGTAAGTGGATTAAAGACATCTATCCCCTCCTCATAAACGTCATTGTTGTTCACGTCTTCAAAGGGTTCTCCTCTGAGCACATCCCCATCCAGATAAGGCTCAACTTCATCTACTAAAGCCATGCGTGTCCTTGAGGGGTCAAAGTATCCAAGGGTGTCCGGATCTGAAAAGGGCTCGGCTGAATCCCATTTTCCGTTTCCATTCTGGTCCTGTAAAGGCTCTCCTTTATCATATTTTCCATTGCCATTCACATCTACAAACTGTTCTGCTGGATCCCATTTCCCATTGCGATTACGGTCGGTATAAAACTGCCAGTGGTCTGAGAATATGAAGTCGCCCGGGTCATAATGAGCTCCTGGTTTGTTCGGGTCCCCAGGCGCCATCAAAAAGTCAGAACTTAATTTGCTCAAGGTCAATTCATAAAATGAGCTCCGGCTCACGTTGTGGGTGAAAAGGAGGCTGAAGGTTTTGGTATTACTCTCAAATTGTGGGAGGGTAGAAGGTGTATATCTATACTGCCAGACGCTAATATCTCCTCGCGTGGCCGAAGTAGGATCAAAAAAGAGCGTGTATCTCTCCCAGTTTCCGTTATAAGAGAAGATCAGCTTTTGAGTGGGGCTGATCTTATAAGAGAGTTTAAGTTGAGCTGTATAGAAATTGCTCATCCTCTCCGGAAGATTGAACCCTAAGAAATCATCCACCCTGAATTTTTTGGCAGTAAGAGGAGTGGCAGATTTATTAATGTCCATATAGGTATCGCTTTTGTAAACGCTTCCGCTAAACCGGTAAGTCAATTTACCACCCGTAAGGTCAATCCCCAGAGACGGTAAAATATCTTTGGTAAGAAAAGAGGGTAAGAGATGTTGGGAGAAAAGCTTCTCTGGGCCACCGATTGAGAACTCCAGACGATCGGTGTTAAAAGAATACTTGTTAAGATTTTTTGAGCCAAAATCGTCTGTGAGGAAATCTATTCTTACATCGGTTTTTTTGCTGCTGCCCTCTTTGGTGATGATGTTGACTGCAGCAGACTGGACGTTGCCGTATTCAGCATCGAATCCACCTTTAAGAATGTCCATCTCTTGTATATCCTCAGTTGAAATATTCATTCCTCCTGTCACCAGACCAAGACCGCCCATAAGGGTCTTAGTCTCAACTCCGTCCACTATGTAGTTGACTTCTCCGGATCTTCCTCCCCTGACGTGCAGCTCCTGATTCCTGACTACAAAACCTACCTGAGTTTTCAAAACATCAGTAACTGCCTTAACCGGCATATACTTCACTTCCTCACTGGTTATGGTCCTCAAATTGGCAGTTACCCCCTTGTCAATTATAGGCCTTTCCGCAGTGACAGTAGTGCTTTTCTGCAGGGTAACCGCCTGAGTTTTCAACTTGAAGTTAATCTCGGTGGTCTGGTCAGCTATGACCGCAACTTTTTCCATCCTGGTAGAGGTATACCCGATAATCGAAGCTACCACGGTATAGGTTCCTGAGGGGACGTTCATAATATAATAAGAACCATCCGGACCGGCTTTATTCCCCATAGACGTTCCTTCAACCATTATCGTGGCTCCGAACAGCCCTTCGCCACTTTTGTCCTCCAGCACCTTACCGGCTATCTTGCCGGTTACTCCAGCATAAGCTGCGTTAAAGAAAGTCAGGAAAAGGGCTAAAGAAAAAACAAGAAAGAAAACTTGACGCTGACTAAAAAGTCTCATTTCCATCCTCCTTAAGGTTAAAGTTTCAATTTCTTATCCCATCCAAAACTAAAGCATCATTATATAAAAATAAAGCCAAAATTGTCAAGAAGATTTTTTATGTTCTATCTAACTTTTTTCCTTTCCAAATGCTTATTTAGTTACACTCAAAAAACCCCTTTTCTTCTCTTTCATTTTTCACCCCTGCCCACCCTACGGGTGAACAGGGGTCCTAGGAGGTTTTAATATGAAAGAAGGAGGAAATACCAGTTAAAAATATAGACAAAAAGCGTGCCCATATTTCCAATTACAAATTTCCTTTGATAAATTTCTATTTCCTTATTTTCCAAGGAATTGCGCCAATCATGTTTCCAGAACCTCAGTCTTCTCAACTTGATTTTACATTGATTTAGCAATAAACTAAAGACTTTTTTCAAAAATACCGGATTTAGTTACTTAAGACCTGGTGTTGCAAGGAGTTAACTTGACGCAGAATATTACGCCTGTTTGATCTGGAACTGCGTTATTTCTTAGAATTTAAAGTTCCAGTAATTTTTTGAATATTTGTCAATCGTTAGCTTATGAGCAGTTTTTAATTCTTCCGTGGTCAATGAATCTTCCTTGAAAACTTTTTGAAAAAGCTCGCTAAAGCCTTTTCTCAGAGCTCGAATTATTTCATGCCGCTCTATCTTTCTCCCTTTAATCTCCTCTATACTCGTCGAATTCTCCAGGAGTTTAACTCCTTCAATTAAGGAATTCGCTGGGAGAAAATCAGATAATTCTAATACTCCCTTTTTAATTAGAATGGAACCGTGCTGAAGAAAAATCTCCCCGAACCTTCTTTGAGCACTGCCGACAAGTTTTCTACCCTGGTAACCGATTTCATATCTGGAAAAACTTGAAAAACAAGGCGGGTTGAAAAAGGCTCTGGTGCGAGTTTTTTTTTCCTTTTGACGGGATGGATCTCCTTCATTTATCTCTTTCCCTGAAGGTCTAACCCGCTGAGCCTCAACTTCTAAAATCGACAGGGAAAATTGAAGAGCTTCGCTTATCTGTTTATAAGTCTCAGAGACGGTGTTCCCTAACTCCGGAAAAATCTTGCAGGAACCAGAAAAGGAATAGGTAAGTTCTTCTTTGTTATGTAGAACTGCTCTCCCCCCGGTAATCCTGCGGACAACTTTAACCCCCTTCGTGAGGCACTTATCTATGTCAACTGTCTTATTTACTGCCTGAAAGTAACCTATGGAGACCCCGGGAGGGTTCCATTCGTAAAGACGCAAGATCGGAGAAGAGCCATCTTGAACTGAAGAGAGCAGGGCTTCATCCACTGCCATATTAAAATAAGGATCACCTTGCCCGGTGTAGATAAACCTCCATTTTTGAATTGGCATAAAAGACAGATTTTATAATTGGGGTTCAGACGATAAACTCAGGTTTGTTACAGTATGTGAACAATATCATTAAATCGCCTGTTGATTAATAAGTTCTTTTTCTCTTACTGCTGGATTGTTTTAAGTTTGAAAATCCGATTTTAAAAGCAGAAATTTCTTGATTTAGCTTGAAGTGATTCTTTTGTAGGGGCATCCGCCTCTGGCGAGATGCCCCTACGGTTCATCTGCAATGCAAGTCTTGTCTATTTCAGAAGCGTTATCTTGCCTTTGGAATTATCGAATCCCGGAAAAATCGATTTGGCTTGTGGGTCAACCAACTGTAAAACGTTGGCGGGCGGGAACAAGGCGGTATCCAAGGTCACGCTGGCTTCAGTTGCTCCCTTCTTAAGAGTAAAGTAGAGCAGAGCGACTTCGCCTTCTCCCTTAGGCAGATAAAAATCCGCAGCCGACAGAGTGCTGATTAAGGCTATGTTCACCTTCTGGGTCTTGGGATCGATATTCGGATACTTAAAGGCAAATTTCTCCGTCCGGGTGTTGACAAAACTAACCGAATCCAGGACGATGGGAGTTTTGCCGTTACCATATTTCAGGGGACAAACAATGGCTGAAAGCTTCTCCATATTTGACAGGTTCACCTTAGCCACCACGTTGCTGCTGCCTGGTTTTTGGTCCACTACTATACTAAGAACATCCGATTTTACAGCCGGGCTTTTAGCTTTCTGGGACCAGGTAATTGAGAAGAGTAAAAAAATCGAAAAGACTGCAAGACAAAAGGTTAAGTAAACCTTTTTCATCACTTTCCTCCTTTACCCCGATAAATGCGCTTGAAATTTAATCTTCATCCAGACCTAACGATCTGAAAAATTAACTTCTAAAATCTGCGGAGCATCCCTGCTCCAATAAATTGGCTGTTACCTTCTAAGAGCTTCCCCTGAACTACAAGGGGTCGCTTTTTTTGAATGAATTTTCCTCCCTCTGTACACCTCCTTGTTTTGAGTTGCCTTTAGATCCTTTTTTCCTGTTCGTGATATCCTGGTGTAGTATATCTTTCGTCAAAAACCTTTCAATCTTTAGTTGGTCATCCAAAAGACAGATTTCTCCCTGTATCGGCTAAATCATCTGGTTTTCAGAGTATCCGAGATTATCCCCGGATAATCAGTTTTTATCCGGTCAAGAATCTCTTTTGATTTGGCATCGTCTTTCAAATCGATCTTGTAGATTCTCCAGAGATAAAGAAGCGCGTTCAGCCCGGCATCAGTTCCCGGATATTTCCCCGCTATCTTTTGTAAGGTTGAGACCGCATTTTCCAAGTCCTTTTGCAGTAAGTAAAGCTTAGATTTCTGGAGCTCTATCAAAGAGACAAAGGGTTTATCCTTATATTTGTTCAGAAGCTCATCATAATGCTTAGCCCCTTTTTCAAAATATTCGTTAGCTAAGGCCTTATTTTCCTTCTGATAATAAGATGCTACTCTCAAAGGAGCTTCCAGTCCCTCGGGAGTCAGAGAATAATTTACCTTCAACCAGTCGTATTCATTTAAGGCTCGGTCCCATTCGTCGGTATTTTCGTAGATCTGGGCAATCAGGTACTGGGAGGTGGCGATAAAATTGCCTTCTTTAGGAAAGAGCTTCTTAACCTTGGAAAGCTCTTCTTTAGCTTTAGAGTAGTCTTTCTTCTGGAAGTAGATCATCCCGATTTTCATCTGAGCCTCAGCCTTGGAGGAGGAATCCGGGGATGAATCCAGAACCCTTTCAAAAGTTAAAAGGGCATTCTTTTCATCTTTCAGCTGATCATAATAGATATTTCCGATCTGCAAAAAGACCGGGCCAGGAATCTGCCCGGTTGAATCTGTGGCAGTCTCTAAAATATCCACTGACTCTTTCCAGCGGTTCTGCATCTGATACGCCCGGGCTAAGCCTAAAGTAGCCGCAAAAGATACCTGTGAGTTCGGGTAAGCCTGGATCAGGTCTTGGTAATATTTCCGGGCATAATCGAATTCGGTGTCCCTTTGAGGTTTTTCTTCTTTGGCTGAAAAAAGCTGGAGCAGATGATTGGGAAGAGAAAAGAGGGTCAGGTCCGGCAACCTGTTCTTTATAACCGGTGGATAATTCTCTAAAAGCCGGTGGTAGATTTCAACTGCCTTCTCTTTCTGATTTCTCCTTTCATAGATCTGACCCAGGCTCAAAAGGGCAGTTTTATTCTGGGGAATACTGTAAGGATAATTCTCCAGAACCTTTTCAAAAGATACTTTAGCAGAGTCGAGATTTTTTTGTAATATATAAAGCTCCCCGATCCGAAGCTGGGCTGAAGATGCTATATCTGATATGTCCTGGACTAAAGAAGTTTTAGGTAAGAGAGAAGATAATCCTATCACCTCCTGGTAGGATTGGATAAGCTTTTTGAAATCCTCTGGAGTAGCCGCCTTGAGATTAATAGATAGAATTCCCCTCATCCTCTCGGATGTGTAGAAGCTTTTTTCCATTTTATAGCGCAGGGTAATATCTTTTTGATTCGAGCAGGAAGTTACGCAGAAAAACCCAATGGCAAGTAATAGAAGGATTAGAAAAAAAGACTTTTCAGAACAAATCTTGTGGATAACTTTTCTTCTTTCCAAATTTTATTGCTCCTTTTGATTCACCTGAGCCCTGCCCTACATTCTAGCGATTTGTCGTCGGGCATGAAGCCCGACGCTACGGTTTTTTACTTTTCCTTTTTCTGTCTTCCTTCTTCCTTTTTATTCATTCGTCATCCATCGTCCGTCATCTTCTTGCTCAAACCTTTTCCGCCTGTGGCGGATTGAATCCTTGAACCCTTTTTATAGATTTTCCCTCATCGCGCAAAATTCCCCGCACATACCACATTTTCTGTAATCTGCAGGGATTCTGCCCCTTTTCTCCCTGGTCTTTTCAGGATCCAGGCTTAAAGCCATCATCTTATCCCATTCGAACGATTTACGCGCCCTTGAGATCTCATCATCTATATTTCTGGCGCCTTTTACCCCTTTTGCAATGTCAGCCGCATGGGCAGCAATCCTGGAAGCGATAATGCCGTTTCTGACATCTTCTAAACTCGGCAGGGTGAGATGTTCGGCTGGAGTAACATAGCAGAGGAAATCAGCCCCACAGGCACCAGCAATGGCACCTCCTATAGCAGAGACGATATGGTCATAACCTGGAGCGCAATCGATAACCAGAGGTCCCAACACGTAAAAAGGAGCATCCTCGCACAGCTTCTTCTCCAAAAGCACATTGGCTTCTATCTCCTGAATGGGAATGTGACCAGGACCCTCCACCATTGCGAAAACGCCTTTCTCCCTTGCTCTCTGGACCAGCTCTCCTAAGACCAAAAGCTCGTCGATCTGAATCCTATCAGTAGCATCCGCAATCGAGCCAGGCCTTAAGCCATCTCCCAAACTTAAGGTAGCATTATATGTCTTAGCCATGTCCAAAAGCTCGTCATAATACTCGTACAGGGGATTTTCTTTTTGATTTTTTCTCATCCAGCGGGCAAGAAACGAACCTCCCCGGCTGACAATTCCGGTCAATCTTTTCTTCTTGTCAATAGTCTCAAGGGCTCTTTTAGTCAGACCGCAGTGCACAGTGAGGAAATCCACGCCGGTCTCCAAGTGGTCACGTATGACTGAGAAAAGGTCGTCCTTTGTCATCTCCTCCGGGCTTTTCCCCTGCTTCGTCAGATTGCACACAGACTCATAAATCGGCACAGTTCCAATCGGAATCGTGGACCTTTTTACAATCTCAATCCTTAAATCCCTTATATCTCCTCCGGTGGAAAGGTCCATTACTGTATCTGCCCCGTATTTAATCGAGACCTCCAATTTCTTCAATTCCAGGTCGAAATCCACAAAATCAGGCGAGGTGCCAAGATTAGCATTGACCTTAGTCCTTAGTCCCTTACCTATTCCCACTGGCTTTGCATTTTTATGCAGTCGGTTTTTGAGGATGACTATTCTTCCAGAGTTGATATTCTCGGTCAAAAAATCAAGAGATACTTTCTCCTCTGCTGCGACCTTTTCAAGCTCTTCTTTTTTTAAAGACTCAACTTCTATCATCTATCTATCCGCCTTTCAACTACTTTTAAGGCATTATCACTAAAATAGATATCGACCAATGGTAATACGTTAATACCCTTTACAACTTTTGTCAAGAAATAAATCGTAAATAAGGGTTCAAGAGCTCAAGGGAGAAAGACGATGATGGTTTTCGAATAATGAGAATACTTATACTTTGACTTCATTTAATTCTTTTAATGGAAAC
>MEWM01000131.1:0-1069 GCA_001775355.1 candidate division Zixibacteria bacterium RBG_16_43_9
TTCTTTCTTGAACATGACTTTTTTCTTGCCCTTGTAAGCTCCCTTTGTCAACTGCTCAATAAGGAAATTATTATGTTCAATTGCTTCTTGTCTTGTTGGACTTAATAATGGGAAATCCTCAATCAGTGGGCCATAGGGGCAGTATTTCAACTCCCAACACGGCTTACATACATTCTTAACCCGTTTATTCCACTCCTTTTTAACAATTTTATCACTGGTCTTTGGACCAAATCCTAATAATACTTTGATATATGGATTAACCATTATTGTTACCACCCTTTGGGGCTATTTCGCCTAACGTTTTGTGTGTTTGCGAAGTGCCGAAGGCATTTAGCGATAGCGTCGCAAACGCGCTGTTAGATGAAGTGTTTGAAAGTTTGATCATATTCCTACCAATTTTGATGAGTATCTTTTAGTTATCTCTGCTAAAAATTTAAGTAACAGAGGTTTCTTATCCAACGAACTTCTATCTACAAATTTTTCTACTCTCTGTAAATTTTGTTGTATCCTTCTTTCTGTTTTACGAATTTGCGTGTCAACTCCTAAAAGAGAGAGAACGTTTACAGCGAGTTGAATCACGGACTCAATCGTGCCATAAAAAGTTAAGAGTGAGCCAGTGCTTGTCAAAACCTTTAATCCTCTTTTTTGTAAATCTATCTTCTTAATTTGATTAACTTCTGTAACAACTGTATCTGTAAAAATCGAGTGCAGCTCATTTTCAAATTGGGAGAGTTCATCAATGCTTAATATAAGTTGCTCTGTATCGGCAATCTCTACCCTCTGTTTTGTTTTTTCCATCAGTATATTATATTTCTCAACAAAATCACTATGAAGCAATGTCTTACGCAAGTCTACGATGTCCTCAAAAGTTAGCAGATCCAAGATTTCCACAGGGAAAAACTTTTGGGTTCTGTCCTTTATAATACTGAGGAATATTCTGTAAAAAATCTCGTGGTCAGATAGTTTGGTTTTTCCACGGACTAAATCAGCAATACTAAAGTCAATGAGATTTTCTTGTGGTAATACTCCTTCTGAATTAACAGCGCGAGCTCCAGATAGGTAATAAACA
>MEWM01000131.1:1124-1389 GCA_001775355.1 candidate division Zixibacteria bacterium RBG_16_43_9
TATATATTTCCCCTCTTGAAGGGGACTCTAACTCACGTATATGAGAAACTACATCTGCAATAAGTGGTGGAGGCACAGTGGACAGGTTAAAGCGTAATACAGACCTTTCCTCTTCCAAATCTTGGAGTAAACGTTGTTTGAACCATTTTGTAGTTAGATGTACATCCCACTTAACTACTGCATCAACACAATTGGAAAGCAATGTGTTGATTTCTTCTTTATCGTTGCTCAAATATTGCTCTCGTTCTTTAGATTCTTCGCGTTT
>MEWM01000131.1:1517-1734 GCA_001775355.1 candidate division Zixibacteria bacterium RBG_16_43_9
TAGCGATAATTACTACCCCTTTGATAAGACCGAGTAACTTAACTTTTCGTTCAAGGTTGCGCTTTATTTCTTCTACATCTTCTGCTGTCCAAGCAACTTGAGAATAAGTAACGCGGTCAAATTCTGTGAAATAGACCCTTGGTATTCTGAGGTCTGTTGGATCGATGAACTTCATAGCCATAGTCTTTTTTCAAACATTTCATCTAACTCGTTCATA
>MEWM01000131.1:1765-2067 GCA_001775355.1 candidate division Zixibacteria bacterium RBG_16_43_9
TTAGGGGTATATACGCAATTCTTATTCCCCTAAATGGCATACTGGATACTGGCCACAGGCAGAACATTCCATCTGTAAGGTTGTGTGAGCAATGCCGAACTTCTCTTGTAAAACTGCATTCGCATCTTTTAAGATCTGGTCGCTTTTGCTCACCATCTGGTCCTCTATAACCAGATGCCCGGATAAAGCGTAAATACCAGAGGTAATGGTCCAGAGATGAAAATCGTGCAATTCTTTTACGCCTGGAATCTTTTTCAACTCCTCCACTATGGCATCCGTACTCAGATGCTTAGGAACTGCTT
>MEWM01000131.1:2148-8865 GCA_001775355.1 candidate division Zixibacteria bacterium RBG_16_43_9
GGTCAACCAGATAGAACTTGGTGAAGAAGATAATAACCCCAGCCACAATGACTCCGATTGAGGAGAGCGCGTCTCCTAAGATGTGCAGAAAAGCACCCCTGACATTGAGATTCCCCTGGCTGGATTTTCTCAGGATTGACATCCCGATGACATTCACCACCAGCCCGATAATTGCCACAGAGAGCATCAAGGGAGCATTTATATGCGCGGGAGTCAAAAATCGTCTGTAAGCTTCATAGAAAATATATCCGGAGATGACAATCAGGGTTAACCCGTTCAAGAGGGAGACTAAAATCTCGGTTCTGTGAAAACCATAAGTCCTTTTAGCATCAGCAGGTCTTTTGGAAAGCCGCAGGGCAAAATAGCTCAATCCTAAAGCTAAAGTATCAGTCAGCATATGCCCGGCATCCCCTATTAAGGACAAACTGCCGGACAGGATTCCTCCCGCGAACTCCACCAAGGTCATCAGAGCAGTCAAAAGCAAAGGGATGAACAAAACCCCCGGCTCAGGTCTGGAATTGTGGTTATGTTTGTGCTCAGCCATAGATTTTTTGTAGGGGAGGGGCTTGTCCCCTCCCGCTTTTCGGGAGCCCACACGGGGCTCCCCTACATTTACCTCACAGCTGATTATAATGATTAAGCTGATTTAAATTCTCTCGAATGAATCTGTTATAAACATCTGATTAATCAGCTGTGAATGTTTCTTACATCTTTAACTCCTCCACCACCTTAACAATAATCTTTTTTAAATTTGGCTCTGCCTTATTGGCTGTGGCGATTATCTCCTCTAAATTGGTCGGCTTCAAAGCATCCGGAAGACCCATATCCGTTACGATTGAAAAACCCAAAACCTTCATCCCCTGATGCTTTGCCACAATCGTCTCAGGCACAGTTGACATCCCGACCACATCTGCTCCGGTCCATCTTAAAAACCGATATTCAGCCGCAGTTTCTAAATTTGGTCCTGCAACTGCCACATATACGCCTTTCTGAAGTTTTATGCCTAATTCCAGGGCACACTTCTCTGCCAGGGCTATTAATTCTTTATCATAACAGTTATACATATCCGGGAACCTTGGTCCCAAAGACTCATCATTCGGTCCGATCAAAGGGTTATTCCCCAAAAGATTGATATGGTCAGAGATCACCATCACATCTCCTGCCCGGTATTGAGGATTTAAACCACCGCAAGCATTTGATACGATCAAAAGGTTGATCTCTAAAGCTTTCATCACCCGTAGGGGAAAGGTTATCTGCTGCATAGTGTAACCTTCATAATAATGGAACCTTCCCTGCATAGCTAAAACCTTTTTGTCGGAAATCTTCCCGAATAATAACCTCCCTGCGTGGCTTTCCACAGTTGAGACCGGGAAATGAGGAATCTCCCGGTAGTCTATACGGGTTTCCACCTTGATCCCTTCAGCCAAGGAACCAAGGCCGGTGCCCAAAATTATCCCTATCTGAGGTTTGGAGTCAATTTTCTTCTGGATAAAGTCTTTTGCCTTAGTGATTTTTTCTTTTAAGTTTTCCATTCTTTGCATCCGCTTTAAAAGATTTAATTTCTTTTTTGACTATGGTTCGTTGCTTTTCTATCCTTCCCTCCCTTGAAGGGAGGGACAAAGGGAGGGTGAAATGACTTTTCCCCCTCACCCTAACCCTCTCCCACAAGGGGAGAGGGAAAACTAATTCCTCACAGCTGATTATAATGATTAAGCTAATCAAATTTCGTCCAATAAAATTCGCTATAGGTATCTGCCTAATCCGCTCAATCAGCCTCAAGGTCAAATTCGACTGTGATTTCCTCCATTTTTAGCTTATAATTCCTTTTTTTCTTTCTTTTCAAACTCGTTTAGTACCTTTTGCATCTCCTCGTCTGTTAGGTCTTTCTTTTTTTCAAAGCGGGAGCCTCCTTCGCTCTCCAGATTCTCCAGGAGATTCTTGTGCAGGTCCAGCATAGACTTGAATTTCAGAACATAGGCATCTTTTAGATTTTTCAACTCATAGATTTCCTTTTTGAACTCAGAGATCTTCAAACTCGATTCCTCTAAAAGCTTCTGGCTTTTAAGTTGTGCCTCCCGGAGCAAAAGCTCAGCTTCCTTTTCCGCGTTTTTCTTAAGCTCTTCTGCAGTTTTCTGGGTAGTGAGGATGACATTCTGCAGGGTCTCTTCCATATTCTTGTACTCTGAAAGCTTATTTCCCAGAGAGGAAAGCTTCTCCTTTGAGAGATTGATTTCTTTGGTCCCCTCTTCAATTTCACCGGCTAAAATTTCCAGGAAATTGTCCACTTCGGTCGGGTCATACCCTTTAAATTTCTTTTTGAACTTCTGATTTTTTACTTCCCAGGACGTTATCTTCATTTTTCACCTCCCGGATTTAGTTTAACTGTCATTGCAGTCCTGCCAAAGATGGGTCATTCTGAGTCCGCCGAAGGCGAGACGAAGAATCTGCATGTAAATCAATAAGATTCTTCGGTCGTCCGTTCGGACTCCCTCAGAATGACAAATTTTATCTTCTTGCACCAAAAATTGCAGTGCCTACCCTTATCATATTCGCCCCTTCCTCAATCGCCATTTCAAAATCCGAGCTCATACCCATAGAAAGATACTTCATCTCTACGTTTTCTTTTTTCAGGTTTTTGAGAAACTCAAATAAACTCCTCAACTTCACAAAACAGGGTCTGACCTTATCCATTTCATCAGTCAACAGACCCACAGTCATCAGACCCTTGATCTTTACGTTTCCTAATTCAGATATTTGCTCGACTAAGTTTGAGACCTCTTCCGACTTAACCCCGTATTTAGAGACTTCACCTGAAGTATTCACCTCAATTAGAACCTCAGCAAACCTTCCTTTCTCCTCAGCTCTTTTTGAAATCTCCTGTGCCAGATGCAGACTATCTACGGATTGGATCAGATCAAAAAGCTCCAAAGTTTTTTTAACCTTATTGGTCTGCAGGTGCCCGACTAAATGTTTTTCGACATCTCTGGTAATAAATTTAAACTTCTCTTCTGCCTCCTGAATCCTGTTTTCTCCTATAATTTTGATTCCGGCAGCAATTCCCTCTATTATCCTTTCCGGCTCGACATTTTTAGTAACCGCAACTAAAATTATATCCTCTTTTTTGCGACCAGATATTAAAGCCGCCTTCTCAATCCTTTCCTCTAATCTTTTCAGATTCTCTGCTATTGTGTTCATCAATTCAAAAATACAATAATATATCGTTTTATGAAAAAAGCAACTGAAAACGTAGGGGAAAAAACAGATGCTTCGTCCTACGGACTCAGCATGACAATCCCTGCTGTCATTCTGAGTTCCCGTAGGGAACGAAGAATCTAAACGGTAGCCCCATCTTGCCCTCAAGATGAGGCAGGGACAGGACAATGTCCTGTCCCTACGAAAAATCCCCTCTCCTCACAGGAGAGGGTCAGGGTGAGGTCATTTGTGACCCTGTCCTACGGTGCCTACGGCAGACGTAGTCTCTGTTAATAGGAAAAGGGTCGCGCTACGAAATTAATGTAGCGGAAATCTTTCCTGCGGATCCGCTTCAGGACAGGTTTCCATTAAAAACAATGGAAGGCTATCCGCCAGAGGCGGACCGCTACAAGCTTGGCTCCATAATAAAAAAACGTCCGAGATGAACTCGGACGCTACTTTTTCCCCGCCTTGTTGTTGTTTTTCCCTTGAACTTTTGAACTATTGTCCGCCTGTGGCGGATGAACCTTCTTCTTCCTCGCTTTTCACAACTCTCGCCACTGCCACCACCCTGTCTCCTTCATCCAGGCTGATCAGCTTAACTCCCTGGGTGTTCCTTCCAATCTCCTTTATGGATTTGACCGGCTGTCTTATGATCATTCCCTTTTCGGTTATAAGCATCAGCTCATCGTCTTCTAACACTTCCTTTAGAGCCACAACTTTACCGTTCCTCTCATTGGTCTTTACGTTTATGACCCCTTTCCCGCCTCGATTTGTTACCCGGTAATCGGAAATTGGAGTCCTCTTGCCAAAACCGTTTTCAGTTACTACTAATAATGTTGCATCCCTTTTTATCACCACCATCCCTACAACCACGTCTTTATCCCTTAAGGAAACCCCTCTAACTCCGTAAGCAGTTCTCCCCATACTTCTGACCTTATCCTCTGGGAACCTTATTGCCAGCCCTTCTTTTGTGCCCAAGACTATGTCGCAGGTTCCATCAGTGATGGTGGCATCGATCAGCTCATCCCCTTCATCTATATTGATGGCGTTTATTCCACCTCGTCGAGGGTTAGAGAAGGCAGAAAGCTCAGTTTTTTTGATGGTCCCGTTTTTAGTTGCCATCACCACATAATGCTTCTCATCGAACTCCTTGACTGGCGCAAAAGCCCTTATTCTTTCACCTTCGGCTAATTCCAGAAGATTGGTAATCGATTTCCCCTTGGTAACCCTGCCTCCAACTGGGATCTCGTGAACTTTAAGCCAGTGGCATTTCCCGGTATTAGTGAAAAAGAGGATATAATCATGAGTTGAGGCGATGAATAAATGTTCGACAAAATCCTCCTCCCTGGTCTCCATCCCTATGACCCCTTTTCCACCGCGCCCCTGTCTTCTGTAAGCGTCTATACCTAATCTCTTGATATACCCATTATGGGATATGGTGATCAGCATGTTCTCTTCTGCAATCAGGTCCTCTATGGTGAACTCCTCCTCTTCTTCCTTGATCTCAGTCCTTCTCTGGTCCCCATAATTTTTCTTTAAAGTCAGAAGCTCTTCTTTGATTATATTCATCCGCTTGGTTTTACTTTCCAGGATACCTTTAAAAGTAGCGATCAGCTTGATCAGCTCTAAATATTCCTCTTCAACCTTTTTCCTCTCGAGCCCTGTGAGCCTCTGCAGTCTCATATCCAGTATTGCCTGGGCTTGAATCTCTGACATCTTGAATTTATTCATCAGCCCTTCTTTTGCCTCAGCCGGGTCTTTAGAGGCTCGGATCAGTTTTATAACCGCATCGATATTGTCCAGAGCGATCTTTAAACCTTCTAAGATGTGTGCCCTTTTTTCTGCCTCGGCTAACTCGTATTTTGTCCTCCTGGTTATGACCGTATGCCGGTGCTCTATAAATAAGGAAAGCAGCTCCTTTAGATTTAAAACCTTTGGTACCCCATCCACTAAGGCTATGGTTATCACTCCGAAGGTGGTCTGCATCTGGGTATGGTTAAAAAGCTGATTTAAGATTATCTCAGCTTGTGATTCCCTTTTTAGCTCTATAACTATCCTCATCCCCTCCCGGTCTGACTCATCCCTCAGGTCTGAGATCCCTTCGATAACCTTATTGTTGACCAGCTCGGCAATCTTTTCCAAAAGATTTGATTTATTTATCTGATAAGGTATCTCAGTTACGATGATGCTCTCTTTTCCGGATTTTTGCTTTTCTATACTTGCCCTTGCCCTCAAGACCAGACGACCTCTGCCGGTTTTAAAGTATTCTTTTATCCCGCCTCTTCCATAAATAATGCCGCCAGTCGGGAAATCGGGTCCCTGGATATATTTTAATAGCTTTTGATCCTCTAATTCCGGATCATCTATCAGAGCAATCAAAGAATCGACGACTTCGGAGAGATTGTGAGTCGGAATATTGGTTGCCATGCCAACCGCAATGCCGGAGGAACCATTGCAGATTAAATTCGGGAACTTGGAGGGCAAGACCACAGGCTCATCTCTGGTCCCGTCGTAATTCGGCACAAAATCAACTGTATCCTTATCTAAATCTGCCAGCACCTCCATAGCTAAAGCGGTAAGTCTTGCCTCAGTATACCTCATTGCCGCAGGGGCATCTCCATCAATGGAGCCGAAATTTCCCTGTCCATCTACTAAAGGATACCTCATATTGAAATCCTGCGCCATCCGGACTAAAGTGGGATAGACAACCTGTTCACCGTGAGGATGGTAATTACCTGAGGTATCACCTGCGATCTTGGCGCATTTACGATGAGGCCTGCCCGGAGCTAAATTCAGATCGTTCATCGCCACCAGGATTCGGCGATTGGAAGGTTTCATCCCATCCCTCACATCCGGTAGAGCACGGGCAGTGATGACCGACATAGAATAATCTATGTAGGAGGATTTCATCTCCTCTTCAAGCAAGACCGGGACTACTTTTTCTCTTTCTAATTCCAAAGCCATTGAATTCAATCCTTGTTACATTCTATGGGGTGAATCCATTTGGAGGGCCGACGGACTCACGATTTGTCATTCTGAGTCCCCGCAGGGGATGAAGAATCTGCGAGTGAATCAAGAGATTCTTCGGTCGTTCCGCCTTCGGCGGAGACTCCCTCAGAATGACAAGGGCCCTCTTAGGTCGGGCACCTTGCCCGACAAAAAGGTAAAGGTAAACCTTTACACTCCACTTTATAATCGCCCTATGGGCACTCCGCTATACATCAAAGTTGTAGTGGAAGGCCGTCAAGGTCTTGAGACTTCAGCCTTCCAAATTGGAGGTCTGAAGACCTCCGCTACATTTCACACATCCAAATTCCTCACATACTTTGCATTCTCTTCGATAAATTTCCTTCTCGGCTCGACCTGGTCTCCCATAAGGATGGTAAAGATTCGGTCAGCCTCTGCGGCATCATCTAAGGTCACCTGTAGGAGTGTCCTTTTCTCCGGATCCATTGTGGTTCTCCAGAGCTGTTCCGGATTCATCTCACCTAATCCCTTATATCTCTGGATACCGACTCCCTG
>MEWM01000131.1:8943-9303 GCA_001775355.1 candidate division Zixibacteria bacterium RBG_16_43_9
ATATAAAGGCGGCTGCGCAATATATATGTATCCCTGTTCAACTAACTCTTTCATATACCTGTAAAGAAAGGTCAAAATCAAAGTCCTGATATGCGAGCCATCCACATCCGCATCAGTCATTATGATGACCTTACTATATCTGATTTTGGAGATATCGAACTCATCCCCACCTATACCTGTTCCCAGGGCAGTTATCAAATTCCTGATCTCCTCATTCGATAAGACCTTATCAAATGGAGCTTTCTCCACATTTAAAATCTTACCCCTCAGGGGCAGGATAGCCTGAAAGCGCCTGTCTCTACCCTGTTTGGCAGAGCCTCCAGCAGAATCTCCCTCGACTATATAGATCTCGGTATGCTG
>MEWM01000131.1:9407-10306 GCA_001775355.1 candidate division Zixibacteria bacterium RBG_16_43_9
AACGGGCTGCCATAATCGATTTCTCGCAGACCTTTTTAGCAACTGAAGAATTTTCCTCAAAGAACTCGGATAATCCCTCGCCGGTGATTGACTCCACAATACCTTTGACCTCTGAATTCCCCAATTTGGTTTTGGTCTGCCCTTCGAATTGCGGATCCGGGATCTTAACTGAGATAACTGCAGTCAGACCTTCCCTGGTATCCTCGCCCTGCAAGGTTAAATCAGAATTTTTAATCAGGTTATTTTTCTGAGCATAATTGTTAATTGTTCTGGTCAGCGCGGTCTTAAACCCGATCAAGTGAGTCCCCCCTTCAATAGTGGCAATATTGTTCACGTAAGAGAAGATATTCTCTACATAGGTGGAGTTGTACTGAATTGCAATCTCCACGTCGATATTATCTCTCACCTTATGAAAATAGACCGGCTTGGAATGTAGAGGCTCCTTGTTCTCATTTAAAAACTCGACAAAAGTGACGATCCCGCCTTCATATTCATACACGGCAGATTTTCCGCTTCTTGCGTCTTTAAGCTCTATCTTCAGTCCCTTATTCAGAAAAGCTAAGTCTCTTAACCTGGCTGCAATGATGTCAAAGGAGAAATCCATCTTCTCAAAGATCTTCTTATCCGGTTTGAACGTGGTTTTTGTTCCAGTTCCTTTGCTTTTACCCGTGACCTTGACGTCGGTCTTAGCATCCCCTTCCTCATACCTTTGGAAATAAACCTTTCCATCTCTGGAAACCTCCACTTCACACCACTCAGATAATGCATTTACAACTGAGACACCAACTCCATGCAAACCGCCTGAGACCTTGTAAGTCTGATGGTCGAATTTGCCACCCGCGTGCAGCATAGTCATCACCACTTCTAAGGCTGGCTTTTTCTGGGTAGGGTGCATATCC
>MEWM01000131.1:10337-11781 GCA_001775355.1 candidate division Zixibacteria bacterium RBG_16_43_9
TGACGCTGTTGTCCTTATTAATCGATACACTGATGGAATTGCAGAATCCACCCATCGCCTCATCCACGCTGTTGTCCACCACCTCATAGACTAAATGATGAAGACCCCTGGTGCTGGTATCACCGATATACATAGCGGGCCTTTTTCTGACCGCCTCCAGTCCCTTTAAGACCGTGATGGTGGCAGCATCATAATGATGGCCTAAAGTAACTTTATCTTCTTTTTCTTCCCTCTGGGTCATGTCGTCTTCCTCGACCTTGGTCTTGCTCATTTCTTTCCTCCCGCATTTGGCGGTCGCACTACCAACTGTCATTCTGAGGGAGTCTCCGCCTTTGGCGGGACGACCGAAGAATCTCTTCGGTCTATATATAGATTCTTCGTCCCCTACGTGGACTCAGAATGACATAGAAAGAATTCTCTGCTGAAACCGCAGGATGAAACATCTGATTTTACAACATTCTCTTTCAAGGTTGTCATATCAAAGCGTATAACAATTAAAATCAATTCAGGAAGATTATATCTTTCACCAGCTCCTGTTTGGCTGAATCATTCAGTTTGGAAATAAGCTCTTTTTTAAGGTAGAAAAGCTCATTCCTCCAGGCAGAGCTTTTCACTTTTAGAAAAAGTTTGGCTCCCTCTATCTTAAAAGGTTTAGTATTCTCAGCTATATTATTACCTACGATTTTTTCCCAGTTGATTATAATGTCCTGCTCCTTTATCCTTTTTTCTAAGCCCAAGCTCTTTAATAGGTTCTGAAGAACCCCTCCTAAAATTTCAGGTCCTTTTGTTGCTCTTTTTTGCATGACTTTTAAATATAATAGATTTGATTTCAATAAGCAACTATTTTTCCTCGAATTTGAGTCTTGGTATTAGAGTTAGGTGATTTTTTTATAAAGAAAAAGGAGGGTTAATAGTTTGTTGTAGTCGCTCGATTCATCGAGCACAAAAAAGCCCAATAAATTGGGCAACTACAATCTTTTTTACAAACAAAGTTGTCAGGTAGATTGTAGGTCGGGTTGCGATAGCTACCCGACAATAAGATCTATAGATTTTGTCGGGCAGTCTCTGACAGCCCGACCGACGAGTGCCCCCCACCCAAGAGCCCACCAAAAGGTGGGCTCTTTCTTTTAACAGAGTGGTTTCGGACCGCCTTTGAAAAGATAATTAACTAAATAGATTATATCGCTGACAGTTATTTTACAGTCACAATTGCAATCTCCAGCTTGAAGGAGAGAAGGAACAGACCCTCCTTTGAATAGATAGTTTATCAAATATATGACGTCTGTGACATTGATTATACCATCGCTAGTAGCGTCTCCACAATGATAATCTCCAATTATATTTGCTAATACTTGGAAAGCATCGTCGAAAAGTGATTGGATTATTGGGAAGTGATATGTGTTCATGAATTCACCAGATAAATTCTGGTCCATAGATGCGCTCA
>MEWM01000132.1:0-11362 GCA_001775355.1 candidate division Zixibacteria bacterium RBG_16_43_9
TCAGTCCCCAGGTCCCGATCCACAAGCTTCCCCACTGGTCAAAGAGACGGTCGGTAATCCGGTAGCGGTTCAGGTAAATATCAGTAATATAGCCGTCAGGAATAAAGGAGTAGCCATAATCCATAAAGAAAGCTGGAAACACGAAATTGGCTGAGTCTTTATGTACTAAATTATAAGGGAAATTTCCTCCGTAATAGAACTCCTGAAAAGCCGGATTATACCTGCACACCCCGGAATAGGTTTTAAACCAGATCTCGTTACTCATAGGGTCATAGGCTATCTTCTGAACCCGGCCATCTAATAACCCATCGCTTTCAGTTAAAGGCTCGATAAAATGGTTAGCAAAGAAATCGTATCTGGACACCCCGCCTGTGGTACCGAAGTAGATATAATTGAAGTCCTTGTCTATGGAGCTGACATATCTTAAAACCGTGTAGCTTGTCCAATCCCCTGGCCGGTATGGGAATTTGGAGTAAGAGGCATTGGGAAAGAACAACTGAAGCAGGAACAATAACATCCAGAGCGAGATTACTACCTTAATTTTTCCCATTTTATTTTTTTCCGGTAACAAGAGATTGTAGTTGCCCAATTTATTGGGCTTTTTTGTGCCTGATAAATCAGGCAACTACAGGCTCGATAAATCGAGCAACTTCGACATTATTTCCCTCCCTTGAAGGGAGGGATAAAGGGAGGGTGAAATCCGAAACTTTCTTGACCCTCACCCTAACCCTCTCCCTACAGGGAGAGGGAATTTAAGGTTTGCTCGATAAATCGAGCAACTACGACTGCTTCAAAAAATCAAAAGCAACCTGGGCTAAAAGTGCTGAGCCGATTTCTATCGCCTTTTCGTCCACTTTCCATTCAGGATGGTGCCAGGGATGGACAGCACCTATCTTTTCATTTCTGATGCCTAATCTGATAAATGAACCTTGGACGTTTTTCAGAAAATAAGCAAAATCCTCACCCCCCATCATCGGCTCCTTGACCTCAAATATAGCTTCTTCTCCGAAAAGTCTGCTGATTGAGCTTCTGACCAGGTCAGTAATATCCGGGTTATTCACCAGAATAGGATAACCTTTATAATAATTAAGCTCGAAATCCGCACCATAACCTTTCGTAACCCCAGAAATTATTTCTTTCAAGAGGTTCGGTATCTTCTTTGTTATCCCTTTTTCCAGAGTTCTGGCTGTCCCTTTCAAGATTACTTTATCACAGATGATATTCCTTGCAGTTCCGCCTTCGATTATACCTACACTTATGACTACAGATTTCAGAGGACTTATCCTTCTGCTCGGAATGGTCTGCAAAGCCTGTATGATCGCAGATGCTACCACAATCGCATCAATACCATCCTGAGGCCTGGCACCGTGCCCGCCTTTACCGATAATGGTAATGTCAAAATCATCTGCCTGAGCCATCATAGGACCGTTTTTAACCCCGATTTTTCCGATAGGAATGGCCGAATCAGAATGCAAGCCGAATATCCCATTTACCTCTGGGTTTTTAAGCACGCCGGCTTTGATCATCGGATAAGCCCCGCCCGGGGTAACCTCTTCACTTGGCTGAAAGATGAACTTCACTTTTCCAGGCAGTTCATCTTTCAAACTTGATAGAATCTTAGCCGCACCGATAACACAGCTCATATGCACATCGTGCCCGCAGGCATGCATCCTACCCGGATTTTTCGACTTGAAGGGAAGGCCGGTCATCTCCGTCACCGGCAGAGCATCCATATCCGCGCGCAGGGCAACAGTTTTTCCTTTTTTGTTTTTATTCAATAGACTTACAACTCCAGTCTTGGCAACTCCTATTTTAACTTCTATTCCTAATTTTCTTAGCTCCCTCGCCACGACACCTGAGGTTTTATATTCAGTATAAGCTATCTCAGGATATTGATGAAGCTCCCTTCTTAATTTCACCAGGGAAGGAAAAAACTTCTTGGATAAACTTTGTATTTTTTGTTCGATTTTCATTCAAAACTCTTTTTGCAGGGCTGGGAGCCCTGCCTACGTAGAAAAAGGAGAAGAATTTCTCGTAGGTCGGGCACCCTTGCCCGACAATTTTTCCTATTTTTTAGACCTTACTCATTTCCCTTAAAATATCATTCGTTTACCAGATATTTTAACGCCTCCGGCAATTTTTCCATCATATCCCCGGCGATCATACCCATTTCGCCTTTTTCCTCTTTTGCCAAATCTCCGCATAGTCCGTGGATATAAACTCCGGCTAAGGCTGATTCGAGCATTGTCCCTTTTATGTCTTGTCCTACGGATCTCCGATTGGATCCATTCTGGACAAATTCGGATTTTCTCATCATCAGAATCTGAGCCATAAGCCCGACTATAATCCCGGTCAAAACATCCCCTGAGCCGGCAGTTGCCATACCTGCATTACCTGTGGGATTGACATAGATTTCCCCTTCCGGCTCTCCAATTATCGTAGGCGCCCCTTTAAAAACTACTACACATTTGAATCTTTTGGCTGACTCGGACGCATATTTTATCCTGTCTTTAGCAATCTCCTCTATCGGAACGCTAATCAATCTGGATAATTCTCCTATATGCGGCGTCAAAATCAGAGGTGCTTTTGCCTGATTTAATATTGAAGAGTCTTTAGCTACGGCATTTAACCCATCCGCATCTATAACCATAGGCAGCTCAATTCTCGAAACCAATCTTCTGACTAATTCAACTGTTTCAAAATGCATACCCAACCCAGGACCTAAAGCCACGCAATCAGCCCATTTCAGAGCCTGCATTATCTCGCCCAATCCCCGTAATGCAAGTGCTCCTTTTTTTCTCACATCCGGCAAAGGCTTGGTCATCACCTCAGTAACTTTTACTTCCATTATATCGTTCAAGCTTTTCGGAATACCCAAAATCGCCATCCCAGCCCCAGCTTTTAAACAGGACAAAGAGGCTAAAGTAGCCGCACCAGTCATCCCGGTTGACCCAGCTATAAGGAAAACCTTTCCACAAGTCCCTTTATGCGCATCACCCGGACGCTTCGGCAGAATTGTTTTTACCTCTTCCTCAGTGATTAAATTCAGATTTATTCTCTGCTCATCTATCACTTTTTGAGGGACACCTATGTCTATAACTTCAACTTTGCCACAGTAACTTTTTCCAGGAAAGAAAAACTGCCCCAGTTTTGGAAGACACATGGTCGGGGTGACATCTGCTTTAACGCACTCGCCTTCAACGGAACCGGTATCCACATCTAAACCGGATGGGGTATCGATGGAAAGGGTTTTTGTCTGGGACGAATTTATTAATTGAACCGCTTTTTCTTCTAACCCGGTTATTTTTCCTTTAAACCCGGTCCCGAAGATCGCATCGACTATCAGGTCAGCTTTAAATTCAGCAGGAAGCTCTTTATCCTTAGTAACCTGTTTCATTGGTAGTTTCAAGCTGACAGCTTTTTTCAAATTGGTAAAGGCATCGCCTTTAACCTCTTCCTTTTTTCCTAAAAGATAGAATTCAACTTTCGCACCCCACTTAGACAGATACCTTCCCACCACGAACCCATCCCCACCATTATTCCCCTTTCCGCAGAAGACTATAGCCTTTTTACCCTTGACTTTTTCATCTAACATCTTCTTGCCTGAAAGAGCTGAGCCCTGACCCGCTTTTTCCATCAGCTCCAGACCGGGGATACCTTCCCTTTCGATAGTAATTTTATCGATTTTCCTCATCTGCTCTGAGGTAACTAATTTCATATCTACCCCTTTTTTCTATATAAATTAAATAAGTCTCTTAGTTTTTTCGCCTCTTCTCTTGATGCTTGGGCAAAATCTTTTTCAGAGGAAGCATAGAGGATTCCCCTGGAGGAATTGATAATAGCCAAATCCCCCTTTTTATCAGTTCCATATTTGACAGTCAGCTCCACATCCCCTTTTTGAGCGCCAATTCCTGGGATCAAAATAGGCAAATCTGGAGCGATTTCCCTTATCTCTTTCAACTGCTCAGGATAAGTGGCTCCTACAACTAAACCACAATTCCCTTTTTTGTTCCAGCTCAAAACTTTTTCAGCCACGATCTTATATAAAGGCTTCCCATTAAAACTCAGAAGCTGAAAATCCTTAGCCCCAGGATTGGAAGTCAGACAAAGGATGAACGAGCACTTGTCCTCATATTCCAAGAAAGGAGACAGGGAATCTCCACCAAGATAGGGACTTAAAGTCACACCATCAGCCTTAAACTCTTCAAATATGGCTCTGGCATACATCTTAGAGGTATTCCCTATGTCCCCTCTCTTAGCATCCAAGATAATCGGAATATCTTTCGGTATATACTCGCAGGTCTTTTTCAGGGCCTCCAGCCCTTTTATGCCATAAGCTTCATAAAAGGCAAGATTCGGCTTATAGGCACAGACTAAATCTTTTGTTGAATCTATAACCGCCTGATTGAAAGCAAAAATCGGGTCCTTTTCCTGAAGTAAAAATTTCGGAATTTTCTCGAATTCAGTATCCAGACCCACGCAGAGGAGAGAATTATTTTTGGAGGAGGCTGATTTCAGTTTTTCGATGAATTTCATTTATTGGTCTCCCGTAGCGTCCTCACTCCTGTCCCACGGATCCGTTTCAGGATGAGGACAATTTTTTATGGAGTGCATTGACCATGTCCGTGTATTTTGTAGCGGAAGGCTTCAGCCTTCCACCATGGAGGTCTAAAGACCTCCGCTACATTATGTTTTCAACTTTCCTACTAAATCTGTAATTTTTTTTATCTTTTTTTCCTGACAGTATTCTTTCAACCCCTCGACGATTTTCACCGAGCATTCCGGGTCAACGAAATTCCCGGTTCCTACTTGAATCATCGAGGCTCCGGCCAGGATGAATTCCAGGGCATCCTGGGTGTTCATAATTCCGCCAAGCCCTATGACAGGGATTTTGACCTTCGAGGCAGTTTTCCAGACCATTGCTAAAGCCACAGGTTTAATGGCTGGTCCAGAAAGCCCTCCAGTGATATTGGAAAGCCTCGGCTTTTTAGCTTCTAAATCTATAGCCATTCCCACCAAAGTATTTATTAAGGAGATCGCATCTGCTCCAGCCTCTTCCACTGCTAAAGCAATCTCCACTATATCAGCCACATTCGGAGAGAGTTTAGCAATGATCGGATAAGTGCTATTATCCCGAACAGCCTTTATACAGTCATAAGCACATTTGGGATCCGAGCCAAAAGTAATCCCACCCTGTTTTACATTGGGGCAGGAGATATTTATCTCCAATAGATCGATTCCTTTTTTGCCCTCTAATCTTTTGACCACTTCAACATATTCGTCTATCGAGCTTCCCGCCACGTTCACGATGACTTTTGTTTTCAAGTTTCTCAAAAAAGGGAGCTTTTCCTGGATAAATCTCTTTACCCCGACATTTGCTAATCCGATAGCATTGAGCATTCCTGAAGGAGTTTCGCAGGTCCTGGGTGGCAGATGCCCTTCCCTGGGATTTAAGGTGATCGATTTGGTGATTATACCCCCTAACTTGTTCAGATCGAAAAAAGCTCCATATTCTTCGCCATAACCGAAAGTGCCAGATGCCACCAGAACCGGATTGGAGAATTTCACTTTACCTATTTTAACTGAAAGGTCAGGGATCAATCTAAGATCACCTCCCGGGCATCAAATACCGGTCCATCTTTGCACACCCGTTTGTATCCTTTGATTGTATTAACTACACACCCTATACAGGCTCCGACTCCGCAAGGCATATGGCTCTCCAGTGAGATCTGGCAGTCAAGCTTAAATTTCCTGGAGATCTCAGAGACTTTTTTGAGCATAGGATTAGGCCCACAGGCATAGAATCTTGTCCTCTTTGTTTTTAACCTTCTGGCTCTAAGCTCTTGAAAGAAAAGCTCGGTAATCATTCCCTTATAGCCTGAGCTTCCATCCTCTGTAGCTAAATGGAGTCTTATCCCGGTTGAAACCATATCGTTTACCAAAAGATATTCATCCTTTTTCTTAACCCCGAAGAAAAACGATATCTTTTGAGGGTCAAATTTTTTCTCTAAAAGCGAACTTACCAGATAAAATAGTGGAGCTATCCCCATTCCTCCAGCTAAGAGAACTGTATTCTCATCCTTTTCAGGGAAGGAAAAAGAGTTGCCCAGTGGAGCTAAAAGGTCTATTTTCTCTCCAGGTTTTTTTTCGGAAAGGATTTGGGTTCCGGGTCCAACCACCTTGAAAAGAAGCTCGAAGCTATTCTTCTCCGTTTCTACCTGATGAATGCTGAAAGCTCTTCTCAAGAGAGGAGAATATGACTCATTCACCCTTAGATGACAGAAGTTACCGGGTAAGGCTTTTTTAGCGATCTCCGGCGAATAAATCTTTAACCTGAAAAGTTTCTCGCCTAAATTTTCAACCGAAAGGAGCAGACCTTCTTCATTCCTCTGGTTCATCTTTCCCCTTTTAAAATATATTCAAAGGATACAGTCATCCTCTTATTGCTGTGATGGCTGAGGAGGGGTAACCTCCACCTCGTACAGGAACCAATCTAACTGTTGTGCCGGGTTAATGAGCGCCGGGTCGAACTCTGTCCTCATAGCCGCATCTTTGGCCGCGTCATCAATCTCCTGATTATTCAAGGAATTCACTATAGCCACGTCTGTGACCTTGCCGGTGAAACTTATCTTTATCTTTAAGACCACTTTCCCTTTGATTCCGGTCTCAAGCTGGGATTGCGGATAGTAGAAGGTCCCTTTCACTTTCGGTGCAGGAGCTTTTGGCATCCCGGAGGGTGCGGGTGCGGTTTTAGTAGAATCCACAGTGGTATCAGAAGGTGCTGGTTGAGTAGGCTGTTGTTGCGGAGGAGGCACAGGAACCTTTGCTACTTTAATCCCCAATCTCTTCCTGGCAAAATCCGCATATTCGGTTTGCGGATATTTGTCGATTATCGCCTGGTAAGCTAAAGCCACACTGCTGTCTCCCGGGTTTTGATATTGCTCCAAACTCCAGGCCAGGGCACACTCGGCTTTACAGGCATACCTGGATTGAGGGTAATCGCTGACTATTTTCTGGAGGATCACCTTAGCCGAATCGACCATTCTTTCCTGGAAAAGCAGGCTTTCTGCCACCGCATACTCCTTTTCAGCCAAGTTTACCCGCAGAGATTCCTCTGGCAGGGAAAGATACGATAGTGCCTTTTTAGAGTAATCGCTATTGGGATACTGGTCTATGATCTTATGATAATACTCCTTGGCCTTGGCGCTATCCTGATAGATATTTTCGTAAATCCAGGCTATGGCATAGACAGATTTAGGAGCATACTCGCTCTCCGGATATTTATCCACTACGATCTGGTATTCAGCTAAAGCCGATTCAGGCAGATTCATCTGGGTAAGATAAAACTCTCCCAAATGGAAAAGAGGTGCTACCACTTTTAATGATTCCTCTTTGGTCACCTGTTCCTGATAGGTGGATAATTTGGAGATATCCGCACTTTTCTCCAGGGCGGATTTGGCAAAGGGAGAAGCTGGCCAGTCTGTTTTTGCCTTATCGAAAAGCTCCTGAGCTTTTTTCAGGTCGCGCTTCCCCTCCAGATTGATCATGCCAGCCCGATAATAGGCTTCAGCTGATTGTTCGGTCTTGGGAAAGGCCAGGGCCACCTCCTCGTACTTTTTTAAGGCCAGATCCAGACTGTCGGAAAGCTTATATCCTTCGGCTATCTTCAGCTCTATGTTGGGAAGATATCTGGCATACTTTTTCTCCCTGGACAAATCTGAGAAGATACTCAATCCCTCCTTAAAATCTTTTAAGTTATAGGCCGACTCCCCGGTCCAGTAAATAGACTGATAAAGCAGCTCTCCCTGTTTCCCGTACTTTCTGACTTTGGAAAAACTCTCCTTGGCCTGGGCAAAATCTTTTAACTGGAAATACGCCTCACCGATCCTGAGCTGAGCTCTGGGATTGAGTTCATCTTTGGGGTATTGTTCCAGCATCCGCTTATAGAAAGTCACTGCCTGCTCATATTCACCCTCCTCGAATTTGATCTCCCCTAATTCGAAACAGACCTCGGATTTTCTTTTCTTCATCTTTGGATTATCCAAAAGGGAGATTAAGGCTTCGGTCGCCTCTACTTTGTTACCCTGTTTATAGCGGCTTAACCCCAGGTAATAATAGGATTCCTCAACCAGGTTGCTTTTAGGGAAACTGGTGACCAGCTCCTGAAATTTCCTTTCCGCCTTGGGATAATCGCCAAGATTGAAATAGGATTTCCCGATCAAAAACAGGGCATCATCCACCCATTTGGATTTAGGATTAAAGGTCAGGACCTTGGAGGCTTTCTTGATGGCATCCTGGTAGTCATTGACTTCTGTTCCCGTGGCTACCTCTCTTTTTGCCTTCTGCTGGGACTTCTCCGCCTTTTTGTATTTCTCCTCTGCATGATAAAAGGTGTTATAATATACACAGGAAAAACTAAAAAGCAAAAGGAGTGTGCAGATAAAAATTACTTTTCTCATTCGGAAAACTCCTCCGGCTGGGCCCAGCCAGAAGATAAACCGCACTGACCAAAATAGCCTAAGGCTAAATCGTACTCCTGCCTTTTTATTCTCCGGTCCAGCGGGGGGAAGTTTTTTGCCTTATATGCAGGGAAATATTGTCCCATCAGACTGACCCAGACTTTATCTGAGACTTCATTGGCTAAAAATTCGAAGGTCTTCAAACTGCCGGCAACATTTTCAGGGAGGACCAGATGGCGGACAATGACTCCTGAGATAGCCAGTCCGGAGGAATCCAGTTTCAGATTGCCTGCCTGTCTGAACATCTCCCGGATGTTTCTCTGATTGATCTTGACGTACCTTTCCGCTTTTGAAAAGGCAACAGCTTTATCATCTTCCGAGTAACGCATATCTGGAAGGTAGATATCTATGACCCCATCTAAAAGGGATAATGCGATTTCGGATTCATATCCTGAAGTATTATAAACAATTGGCAGGGAGAAACCCTTGTCCCAGGCAAAGGAAAGCGCTTCTAAAATCTGAGGAATGAAATGGGTGGGGGTTACCAGATTCAGGTTATGTGCTCCTTTTCTCTGTAAATCGAGGAACTTCTCAGACAGCTCTAAAGTTGAGATCTTATTGCCTTTGCCCATCTGGCTAAGGGGATAGTTTTGACAATATACACAGCGCAGACTGCAATTAGTGAAAAAGACCGTTCCCGAACCTTTTTCCCCGGAAATAGGCGGCTCCTCCCCAAAATGGAGATTACAGCTTGAAATCATAACCTCTTTGCCACTTCTGCACTTACCTTTTTCACCTTTGAGTCGGTTGACCTCGCATTCAAACCCACAAAGACGACAAGAAGCTAAGACCCTATACCCTTCCTCAACTCTTTTGTCTATATCTGAAACTCTCATCAAACTAAATACGATAAAGAATCCGTGGAGTGTAAAGTCTAAAGACCCTGGCGGCTTTAGTTTTACCTTTTCCCTCCCTTAATGGGAGGGATATAAGGGAGGGTGAAACCATTTTGTTTTCCCTCTCCCTAACCGTTCGGCTGTCTTCGACCCTGAGCTCAGACCGAAGGGAGCTCACGCCGAAGCCCTCTCCCACAAGCCGATAAAAGTCCTACGGAGGCTTCGCTCCTCGTAGAGGGGAGAGGGAACTATCAGTAGCGTCCTCACTCCTGTGAGGACGATTGGTCGTGGCTATAGGAGTGGTAACGCTACTCTCTCATCTCGAGTTAAAACGGGTTTCATCTGATAAACCTAAAGGTTTATAATCCAGATTCTCCCCTCATTGCTACGGCGATCTCAGGCAAAATCTCCCCGGCCTTGCCCAGGAAAACCTCATCTGCTAAATTGGATAATTCAGTCCTCTCGATATTTATTTCGACCAGATAAGCTCCTCTCTGTTTTGCCACAACCGGCAGGTGAGCGGCTGGATAGACCACTGCGGAAGTACCTATGGAGAAAAAAATGTCACATAAAGAGGAAACCTTAAAAGCTTCATTTATGGCCTGAGCCGGAAGCATCTCCCCAAACCAGACCACATCCGGACGAAGCATCCCGCCGCAAGTGCATTTAGGAGGAATCTCTTTAGAAGAAAACTCTAACTCCTCGAATTCCCGCCCACATTTTATACACTTGTTCCTCTTTATATTTCCATGCAGTTCGATAACCTTTTTTGAGCCCGCTTTCTGGTGCAACCCATCCACATTCTGGGTTATAAGGTGGAAATCTTCAAAAAAATCTTCCATTTTCACCAGGCTATGATGAGCAGGATTTGGCTTGACCTCAGAGATAAGCTTTCTCCTGTATTCATACCATTCCCAGACCAACTGGGGATTGGAGATAAAGGCATCAAATGTGGCTAATTCCTCCGGTTTGAACTTTTTCCACAGCCCATCCTCCCCTCGAAAGGTAGGAACACCACTTTCCGCAGAAATCCCCGCCCCGGTTAAGACCACTACGCGTTTATCCGGTCTAAGCAGAAATTTTAAAGCCTGTGAAAGCATATTTTGTCCTTCGACAAAGTATTATAAATCATTAAATACGAATATCAAGAGTTAATTTTAGTGGGGATATAAGGGTTCGATTCATCGAACCCGAATTGTCTCCCTCTTCTTGCGGGAGAGGGTAGGGTGAGGTTAAAAAAACGTAGAGACGCATCGCCTGCGTCTCTATGAAAAATCGTTGGTCAGCAGACCAGCAATGAGCGAGAACCATTGCCTCATTGCGGACGATGACTCATGGTATATTCATTATAGGGGCATCCCGCCAGAGGCGGGACAACGTGCCCCTACAAAAAAAATTGATACTACTTCTTCAACAGAGTCTGAAACTCGTTCAGGTGTCCTTCTTCATCAGAGAGGATATCCTCAAACAGCTTGCGAGTTACGACATCTTTCTCCTCATCCGCCAAGTTGATGATCTCCTTATAAAGCCTTATAGCATCCTTCTCAGCCTCGATATCGAGCTCAATCATATTGATCAGGGTTTTGCCGATCTTAATCGGGGTGGGCTGGGTGGTAGGCACTCCTCCTAAGAAATCGAGTCTTTCGGCTATAGCCTCAGCGTGCTTCATCTCCGTGATGGCTGTTTTCTTGACAATCTCAGTCACTGCCGGGCTTTCCATCCCCTCACCCATCACGTGCTGCCACATATACTGAATGGATACCGCGATCTCCCTGGCAATTGCGTCATTCAGCTTGTCGTTCAGTTCCTTGCTCATCTATCCCTCCGTTTCTTGATTACGGGTTAATTTATTTATGATATTTTAACAAAATTCCTTAAAAAAGCAAGGAAATTTTTAAAGGGGGGGAAATTTTTTGTAGCTGGTTTATCTTGTCATTCTGGGAATAATGTTCAGAAAGTATTGATTAAACCATGGTTAACTTGTTTAATAATTTTATCTTATGGAGA
>MEWM01000132.1:11412-12739 GCA_001775355.1 candidate division Zixibacteria bacterium RBG_16_43_9
AGGAAAGGTTTGCACTCCAAAGAAGATGAACGTCGGGCGTAAAGCCCGACGCTACAATTACTCTCTAAAATAATCCTGCAACGCCTTTACCTCCAATTCCTCTTTAAGTAATCCCTCGATGGCGTTTATTGCTGCCTGGGCACCGGATAAGGTGGTTATGCAGGGGATATTATATTCGATAGCTGACCTTCTTATGGAAAAAGAGTCTATATGCGAGGTTCCATCTGAGGGGGTATTGATGACTAGGTCGATCTCCTTATTTTTCAGCCTGTCGACAATGTTTGGCCTTCCCTCTTTGACTTTATAAACCTGTTCCACTTTAATCCCGCTATTTGCCAAAACCCTGGCTGTGCCGGAGGTTGCAACAATCCTGAAATCGAGGCTCTCCATTCTCTTGGCTAAGAATACCACACCTCTCTTATCTTTATTTTTTACGCTAATGAAAACGGTTCCCGTTTTCGGAAGTCCTGAGAATTGATTCGGACCGGTATAGGCTTTGGCAAAAGCTTTTCCTAAGTCTTTATCTATGCCCATAGACTCACCAGTTGATTTCATCTGCGGGCTTAATAGAAAATCTACTTCTGAGAATTTTATAAATGGAAACACCGGCACTTTTACCGAGACATGATTTATTCGAGGCAGTCTCTGAGGCAAGAGCTCTTTTAACTTTCTGCCTACCATCACCTTGGCTGCCAACTTAGCCAGAGGTATTCCGATGCTTTTGGATACAAAAGGAACCGTTCTCGAAGCCCTGGGATTGACTTCAAGCAGGTAAACCTGTTCATTTTTTATAGCGTACTGAATATTCAAAAGCCCGATGATCTTCAATTCCCTTGAGATGGCCTTAGTATACTCCTTGATCTTTTCGATCTCCTCCTCAGACAGAGAATAAGGGGGAAGAACACAGGTGGAATCTCCTGAATGGATTCCGGCCTCCTCGATATGTTCCATTATGCCGCCAATGAATGTCTCTTCCCCATCCGAGACTGCATCCACTTCTACCTCAATGGCATCCTCGATAAACTTATCCATCAGAATCGGATGTTCAGGCGAGACCTCTTTTGCTTTTTTAATATATTCATCCAGAGAACTCTCATCATAGACGATCTGCATCGCTTGGCCGCCCAGAACATAGGAGGGCCGGATCAATACCGGGTAAGCTAATTGAGCCGCCGCAGATTTTGCCTTTTCAGGATGAATTATAAACCGGTTAGGCGGCTGAGGTATATTCAGCTTCTCCACAACCCTGCCGAATTTCTTCCGGTCCTCTGCCAAGTCGATATTCTCAGGCGAGGTGCCAACGATATTTACGCCAGCTTTTTCCAAA
>MEWM01000133.1:0-518 GCA_001775355.1 candidate division Zixibacteria bacterium RBG_16_43_9
TTCCGAGTGTGAGGCAGACTTAGTTGACGAGCTGCCCGAGGAGCAGGAAGAGGATGAGAAAGATTTAGTTCTTCTTTATACTACCCCGAATAGGGTGCTGGCGGAGTTCTTAAAAGAGACTCTGGAGGATAGCAATATCCCCTGTTTCTTAAGCTATACCGGAAGTTTTTTAGAGGGAGGTCTGGGATATGTGGTCAAGGACCAGCCCGGGTACAGATTGTACGTGCCGGAAGATAAATACGAGGAAAGCTTAGCCATTAAAGAGCAAACTGTTGGAAACCTATAACCTTAATTTTTGAAGAGGAGGTTTGTATGATTCGCAAAAAGGGCGCTCTCTGGTTTTACCTGTTTTTTGTTATGTCTATCTTGTTTTATTTTTTAGCCTGCGGAAAGGTTGTGCCCAAATCGATTAACTGGGCGGCTAATTTTGATGAGGCATCCAAAATAGCCAAGTCCCAGAACAAAAATATGATCGTGGACTTCTATACCGATTGGTGCAAATGGTGCAAGAGGATGGC
>MEWM01000133.1:790-970 GCA_001775355.1 candidate division Zixibacteria bacterium RBG_16_43_9
TAGAGCTCTGGTTCAAATTAGGCGAGAAATATCAGGAGCGCAGGTTATTTGACCAGGCTGTAACCTGTTTTAATAAGGTCGTCGCCCTGGACCCGACTGACAAAACCGAAAAAGCTTCAGAAGCTTTGTTTAACATCGGGCTTCTGTATATGGGCAGAAATGTAAAGCAGTTCGACAAGG
>MEWM01000133.1:1001-2707 GCA_001775355.1 candidate division Zixibacteria bacterium RBG_16_43_9
GTTTCCAAAAAGCAAAGTGGCTTTAGATGCAGAAGAATATATCCCTTATTCTTATGAGAAGATGGCAGATACAACCAAGGCTCTCTCACTGTACAAACAGTTTCTGAAAGACCATCCGACTTTGGACCCGGGTGAAAAAGACTGGGTTCAGAAAAGGATTGAAGGTTTAGAAGGGACTAAGGAAAAACAAGTTAAGTAAGGAAGTATCAAAAATCGTTAAGGAGTATGGATGAGTCAGAAACTGATTTTCGAGCTGAGCTCGAAAGGCAGAAGTGGCTGTGATCTGCCGGAAATAGATTTACCACTTAGAAATATAAAGGAACTTGTCCCTGAAAAAAGCTTAAGGCAAAACGACCTGAAACTGCCTGAGGTTAGCCAGGTAGATGTAGTGCGTCATTTCATCGCGCTTTCGATTTTAAATCATCACGTTGACAAAAGCTTCTATCCTTTAGGCTCCTGCACTATGAAATATAATCCCAAGGTCAATGAAGACCTGGCGCGTCTTTCTGGTTTTTCCTCCATACATCCGTACCAGCCGGAGGAAACAGTTCAAGGTGCTCTGCAGTTGATGTACGAGCTGGGTGAGTATTTGAAAGAGATTGGCGGGATGAACGGGATTACCCTTCAGCCTGCTGCCGGTGCCCAGGGAGAACTGACCGGGCTTTTGATAACCCGTGCCTACCACACCAAAAATGGAAATCCCCGCTCGAAAATCATAATACCGGATTCCGCTCACGGTACCAACCCGGCTTCAGTGACAATAACGGGATACCAGGTAATTCAGGTCAAATCAAATGATAAGGGTCTGGTGGATCTGGAAGAATTGAAAAAGGTTTTAGACGAAGAGGTGGCGTGTTTCATGCTGACCGCCCCTAATACCCTGGGTCTTTTTGAGTCTCAGATAGAAGAAATCTCTAAAGCGGTTCACAATGCAGGGGCAATCCTTTATATGGATGGAGCAAATCTGAATGCGCTTTTAGGAATAGTCCGACCAGGGGATATAGGGTTCGATATCGTTCATTTTAATCTTCACAAGACCTTTTCAACCCCGCACGGTGGAGGAGGACCCGGAGCAGGACCTCTGGGAGTCAAAAAATCTCTGGAGCCTTTTCTTCCGGTTCCAGTCATAGATAAAAATGTAGATGAAAAAGGTGAAGAGACTTACTCTTTAAATTATAAAAGACCGGACTCGATCGGAGAATTGCAGGGCTTTTACGGGAACTTCGGGATAATGGTGAGGGCTTACGCTTTTATTCGAGCTTGCGGGGCAGAGGGACTCAAACAGATATCAGAAAACGCAGTTATCAATGCGAACTATATAATGGAGTCATTGAAGGAGCTTTATTCGCTTCCTTATCCCGGACCATGCATGCATGAATTTGTATTATCCGGCAGCAGGCAGAAAGGTAAAGGAGTGAGGACAGCAGATATAGCTAAAAGGATTTTAGATTTCGGATTACATGCTCCGACTGTTTACTTTCCCCTGATCGTGTCCGAAGCCTTGATGATAGAACCGACTGAGTCCGAAAGCAGGGAAAGCTGCGACCAGTTCATAGAGGTGATGAAGAAAATCGCCCAGGAGGTGGAAGAAAATCCGGAGCTGGTCAAAGGGGCGCCCTATAATACTCCGGTCTCCCGTTTAGATGAGGTTAAAGCTACGAAAGATTTGAATGTCAGATGGAAAGGTTAAAATAAAAGTTCAATCC
>MEWM01000133.1:2833-5441 GCA_001775355.1 candidate division Zixibacteria bacterium RBG_16_43_9
CCTGGCGAAGACTTTAGCTTTACCTATTTCAATAAAACGAATAGATTCACAAAAGTAAACCTGAAGGTTTACACTCCACTTTTTCGCGGGATTCATTTCATCTCTATCTGGAAATATGATTAAGTTAGAGAAAGTAACTTATAATTATTCAATATCCGAAGGGAAGGTAATCTCTGCTTTACAGGGGATAGACCTGGAGTTAAAAGAGGGGGAATACGTCTCTATTATAGGTCCCAATGGCTCAGGTAAAACTACATTAGCACGGCTCTTAAATGGTCTTTTACTCCCTTCTTCTGGCGAAGTATTAGTCGATGGTCTAAATTCTAAGGTTAAAGAGGACTTGAGGATGATAAGACAGAAAGTGGGAATGGTGTTTCAGAATCCGGAAAACCAGATTATAACCACTTCTGTAGAAAGGGAGATCGCTTTTGGACTGGAGAACTTGAACCTTCCATCTGAAGAGATCAGGGAAAGGGTGGAGTGGGCACTTTCGGCTTTTCATCTGTGGGACTATAAAAATTCCCCACCTCATTCTCTTTCAGGCGGGGAGAAGCAGAGACTGGCAATCGCCTCAGTCTTAGCCATGAGGCCAAAATACCTTATCCTGGACGAGCCAACCTCACTTCTGGATCCCGAGGGAAGGGAGATGTTAAATCTGCTTATCAAAAAACTGGCTGCTGAGGGCAAGGTCACGATAATCAATATCACTCAGTTTCCAGAAGAGGCTATTTTAGCCCAGCGTCTTCTGGTTCTGGATAAAGGGAAGTTAATCCTGGACGATTCCCCGGAAAAAATATTTGAAGAAGACGAGAAGTTGAAAGAGATAAGATTATCTGCGCCTAAAAGTTTAGAGATAACTAATGGTCTTAAAAGAAAAGGTTTTAGATTCAAAAGAAAAGTCTTAAAAATAGAGGATTTGATTCAAGAACTCCTTTCTTTAAAAGGGGTCAATTATTCTCTGCCTGTAATTCAAAAGAAAACGAATATTACTGAGCAGGGCAAGTCTAAGATTTCAGAGTATTTGCAGATAGAGCTAGAAAATTCAGGTTTTATCTATAATTACAGAAATATAAATCCTAAAGTAGCCTTAAAAGATATCAATCTCAAGATAAAGAAAGGGGAGTTTGTCGGATTGATAGGCCCGACCGGCTCAGGAAAAACCACTTTAGCCCAGCTTCTGGATGGTCTACTTTTCGCCACCTCAGGCTTAATCCGGGTTGAAGGTTTGGAGATAAAAGAGAAGGTATCCTATTTGAAGAAAATACGCCAGAAAGTCGGGCTGGTCTTTCAATTTCCAGAAAGGCAACTTTTTGAAGAAACGGTTTATGAAGATATATCCTTTGGTCCAAAAAATCTGGGTCTGGAAAAAGAGAAAATCAATAGCAGAGTGAGAAAATCGCTTGAAGTTGTTGGTCTGGATTTCGTTGCTTTTGCCCAGCGTTCACCTTTTTCCCTAAGTAGCGGAGAGCAGAGAAGAGTTGCCATTGCCGGTATCTTAGCCTTAGAGCCGGAGATTTTGATTTTGGACGAACCCACGGCAGGGCTGGATTTTGCCGGCATTTGCAGAGTCAAGAAAATCCTCCTGGAGCTTAATAAAAAAGGTGTTACTATCGTCTTAATCTCTCATAATTTAGACCTGGTAGCAGAGGTATGTAAACGAATAATCTATCTCAAGGAGGGTAAAATCCTTTTTGACGGATCAAAATCTGAGTTTTTCAGTCAAACTGATGAACTCCAGGAGCAAGGGACGGAAGTGCCGGATACTCTAAAACTTCTTCAGAGTCTGAAAAAAGCCGGGTTTGAAATCAGAGATGACCTTTATGAAACTAAGGGGATAATTGAGGAGCTTTATGCTATTTTCGGAAAAAAGGAAAAATGAAGAAGCCGCCGCATAGTTTTGAGGTTTACTTCTCTTCAAAAAAATAGCAGTTTTTTAAAAAATATCCTGACAGTTCTTTCCGAGTTTTTTAAATATCATTCAGACATAATTTAAAATTGAATAAGGGCAGGGAGTGGCTAAAAAGGGATTTTCTATATTGTCAGGAAATCCAAAAGGGTCTTAGGATTAAATAGCACTATATTTTTTATTTTTTTGTAAAAAATATCAAAAAAAGGCTTGACAAAAGGGGTTTCTTTAATACATTTAGTTTTGTTTATTGGGTTAAAATTAGCCCAAGGAGGATAATAGACTTATATTGAGTTTGTTAAGTCGTTGATATTAAATTACTTAATCTAAAAAGCATTTTAAAGTTCTCAACTTGTTTTTTTTAGAAGGAGGTGATTTCCTGAAGAAAAATAATGCAGATTAGTTAGTGAATTTTTTCACATTCATTTTTTGGGAGGAAGAAGAATGAACAAGAGAATGATTTTGATGGTCACTGGCATATTACTGTTGCTGAGTTTCCAGTTTTCTTTGGCAGCAGTTCCAGTGGCTAAGATGAGGTTAATAGGGTATTCACCCAGAGACCTTACCATTGATACCACCCTGCACAGGACTTCCACCGCGTTGCCTAATGTGGGAGTGGGTAGTAAAATCTATTTTACAGCCAATCCGGGTGACACCAATACTTATACTTATTCCTGGGTTCTTACCCGACCGATTGGATCG
>MEWM01000134.1:0-1302 GCA_001775355.1 candidate division Zixibacteria bacterium RBG_16_43_9
GATCCTTGTAATCTTCTTTCTGAATGATTTTTTAATCAAAAAATGTCTGGCAAAATCCCTCTTCTTAAGTTATATTTTTTAAAAGCCTACTTTTCAAAAAAGGAGAAACAATGAATAACATAAAGGTCGTACCCAATTCGGATGTAGCTAAGGTGACTTTTCACTCGGTTCCTGACAAACCCGGCATTGCCGCAGAGATCTTCGGGTTTTTGGGAGAGCTGGGTTTTAACGTGGAGTTAGTGGTCTCCACTCCTACTGAAAAAGGAAAGGGAGATATCTCTTTTGTGATTTCCCGCAAGGAGCTTTTATCTCTTTTAGGAGTTCTAAACACCCTGAAGAATAAAGTCCGCACCGAGGAGATCACTCACGATGAAAATATAGCCCTGATCTCCATTACCGGACATGGTTTTTCAGAACAGCCCGGCATTGCCAGTAGAGTTTTCAAGGCACTCTCCAAAGCCGGGATAAATTTAGACACTATCTCTACCTCTCTGCATGCCATCACCTGCGTAATCAAAGAAAATCTTCTACCTGAGGCTCAAAAGGCTTTAGAAGAAGAGTTCAAGACAGAATAAGAATAACATCGAATGATGAATAAAGTGTTAGGACAGGGCTTATCTCTGTCCTAACCTCAATTCGGACAGCCACGAGGGCTGTCCCTACATTTTTTTTAAAAAAGTAGAGGTATGAAAATAGAGAAGAATTTCAATAATAAGAAGATAGTCCTAATTCTTGGCGACATCACCGATTCAGAGACAGATGCCATCGTCAATGCTGCGAACGATCATCTCTGGATGGGCTCAGGCGTTGCAGGAGCGATAAAAGCGAAGGGTGGAGTTGAGATTGAGAAAGAGGCAAAGGCGAAAGGACCAATTCCGATTGGTGAAGCGGTAGCGACATCTGCAGGAAAATTAAAAGCAAAATATGTAATCCACGCCGCAGTGATGGGACAGGACTTACAGACAAATGAAAAATATATAAGAGCTGCTACTCTAAACAGCTTAAAAAGAGCGGAAGAGCTAAAATTAAGCTCAATTGCCTTCCCCGCTTTAGGAACTGGGGTAGGAGGGTTTCCCATGGATAAGTGTGCGGAGGTAATGATAAATGCCACAATAGAATCTCTTAGAGCCAGCCAATATCCAAAAGAGGTCCATTTCGCCTTGTTTCGAAAAAGCGATTATAATGCTTTCCTACCGGAATTAGAAAAAAATTTGCACATAAATATGTAGTGGAAGGCCTCAAGGTCTTGTCCACAGGATCCTGGCGAAGACTTCAGCCTTCCATTTTCTTAATATGGAAACC
>MEWM01000134.1:1412-4897 GCA_001775355.1 candidate division Zixibacteria bacterium RBG_16_43_9
CGCTACAATCGTCTTACGTCTTACCTCTCACATCTTACATTTCTTTATTCGTCATTCGTCATCAGTCATCCGTCATTAGTTTTTTCACTTTGAACTTTTGAACCATTGAACCTTTGAACTTTTTTATCCTCCGAGATATGCCTCTTTCACCTGCTGGTTATTCAGAAGATTTGAAGCCGCGTCCTCTAAGACTATCCCGCCGGTTTCCAGAACGTATCCCCGGTGAGCAATCTGCAGCGCCATATGCGCATTCTGCTCAACTAAAAGAATGGTAGTACCCTGCTGATTAATCTCCAGAATTGCATTGAAAATCGATTTAACAAGGATGGGAGCTAAACCTAAAGAAGGCTCGTCTAAAAGAAGAAGCTTCGGATGAGACATCAAGGCTCTGCCCATCGAGAGCATCTGCTGTTCCCCTCCGCTCAAAGTGCCGGCATTCTGCTTGACCCGCTCTTTAAGCCGGGGGAATAAAGTGAAAACCCTTTCCAAGTCCTTTTTTATACCTTTTTTATCTTTTCTGCAATAAGCCCCTAATTCTAAGTTTTCCAAGGTGGAAAGGTTGGGAAAGATCTTTCTCCCTTCTGGCGCCTGAGAGATACCCATCTCTACTATCTTGTGGGGTAAGAGCCGGTCAATCCTTTTCTCTCCAAAAGTGATCGCCCCGCTCTTTGGCTTCAGAAGTCCAGAGATTGTATTAATAGTGGTTGATTTCCCCGCCCCATTAGCGCCTATCAGGGTTACTATCTCTCCTTTTTTTATGTGAAAGGAAATACCTTTCAATGCATGAATCACCCCGTAATAAACATTTAGCGAATCGATCTCTAATATTTTTGAATCTTCAATCATAAGTTAGCTTTTTGGAGTGCAAGAGCTTGCTCTTGCATTTTTAAATCCGCAACAACAAGTTGTTGCACTCCGACAATCTTTTAGCTCTTACGGACTACTACAAGGGTTGTCCCTGCGTTTCACTTACGTCGGGCATAAAACCCGACGCTACATCCTTCACACGTCATCCGTTATTTTTCATTTACTTTCTTTTTCCCCTTGAACTCTTGAACCCTTAAACCTTTGAACTTTAACTTTTTTAAGTCATTTCTTCTCCCAAATACGCCTCGATCACCTTTGGGTCTTTTTTTATCTTCTCCGGGGGACCTTCCGCTATCTTGACGCCGTAATCTAAAACCACAATCCTTTCGCAGCAGCCCATGACCACCCTCATATCATGCTCGATCAGGAGGATGGTCAACTCGAAATTCCTTTTGACCTCCTTGATTAGATTCGTCAGGTCCTGGGTCTCGTGAGGGTTCATCCCGGCAGTAGGCTCATCTAAAAGCAAAAGTTTCGGCTCAGTTGCCATAGCTCTGGCTATTTCTAATCTTCTTTGTTGACCATAAGGCAGATTATTTGCCTTTTCATCTTTCAGAAGATCAAGTCCGAAAATCTCTAATAAATTCACTGACCTTCCGGTTAGCTCATTTTCCTCCCCTTCAAATCTCCTGCTGCGAACCACAGAACTGAACATCCCTTCTTTGGAATGAAGATGACAGGCAGTCTTAACGTTATCCAATACCGTAAGGTTCTGGAATAACCTTATGTTCTGGAAGGTCCTTCCTATCCCGTATGAGGTTATCTGGTACGGCTTTTTGCCATTGAGTTTTTTGTCCTGAAATATAATCTCTCCAGCAGTCGGATAATAAACTCCGGTAATCAGGTTGAATAGAGTGGTTTTACCTGCGCCGTTAGGACCGATTAATCCCACTAGCTCCCCCTTTTCCAAAGACATATCCAAACCCTCAACCGCCTTCAGCCCCCCGAAGTGCATGGAACAGTTTTTTATCTCAAGCAGTGACATTTTTCAGCAATCTGATTAGTCTTTATCTTACTGATTTTTCGTGGGCAAACCTTTTCACTGGATCCAAAATTCGGACTGGTTTGCTTTTTCCTTTTACACTCCGCCACTGGAGGAGCCCCACTTCTTATTTCGGACAACCACACGGTTCGACGATTCGACAAGCTCATCGTGCTGAGCCTTGCCGAAGCACAAGCTCACCGTCCTGACTGTTCGATTACACTCACAGTCCTTGAGCGAAGTCGAAGGGAGCAGAGCCGAAGGAAGGGTTGTCCCTACATTCTACATTCCTACGATTTTTCGTCGGGCATAAAGCCCGACGCTACGGTTTTTACTTTTCCTTCTTCTGTCTTCCATCCTCTTTTTTATTCATTCGTCATTCGTAACCAGTCATCCGTCATTTTTTCCCTTGAACCCTTAAATCCTTTTTCATTTCTGAGTTCTCTGAATGAACTTTCCTGTCTTGTCTATAAAACCCCATTTATCGCCGATTCTCACACCAGCCAGCCCCTCGGAGAAGATCCCGGCAAAATCAAATTGGGGACTAATTACCATCTTCCCCTTTTTATCGATATAGCCCCACTTCCTGTCAATTAATACTGGTGCCAGGCCTTCGGAAAAAGGCCAGACCGTCTCAAATTGAGGATTAATCACCACATCCCCGGTTTTGTCAATATATCCATACCTGCCTCTTATTTTTACCATTGCCAGACCTTCGGTAAAAACCCCAACATCTTCAAACTGCGGATTGATCGCGACCTCTCCTTCTCTATCAATATATCCCCACTTGTTTTCGATTTTCACTCCAGCTAAGCCTTCCGAAAACGGAAGAACATCATTGAATTTCGGTTCTACTGCCATCTTGCCGGTTTTGTCGATATAGCCGTACTTGTCGCCGAATTCTAACTGAACTGCTGCCAGACCTTCTGAAAAAAGCCAGGCAAAATCAAATTGCGGATAAATTACCATCTTCCCTTTTTTGTCGATATACCCCCACTTTCCGCCTATCCTTACCCCAGCCAGCCCTTCTGAAAAGTCTCCAGCAAAATTAAACTGTGGATTAATCACCGCTTTCCCATTTTTGTCTATATATCCCCATTTCCCCCCAAGCTTTACCGTTGCCAGCCCTTCTGAAAAACGCCCGACTGATTCAAACTGGGGTGGGATTACTATCTTCTCAGTTTCATCGATGTAGCCATACTTATCGCCGATTTTCACCACTGCCAGCCCTTCAAAAAATCCCCCAACGTAGTCATATTCCGGCTTTTTGGACTGCTGTTCTTCACCGGTTTCTTGCAGAGCCAGATTCACGGGTAAATGTGCGGTTTCATCAGATGCGGAGCTGGTTACAGACATTTCTGTTTTATTGATATAACCCCATTTGCCATTCTGCTCGACAGGAAAGGACTGGCTTAATTCTTCAGTCTCCATACTCTGGCTAAATGATGTCGTAGCAAAAACAGTAAGAAAGACTAAGAGATTATTTAATATTTTCATTTTACTTCTTCACCTGATCTTCTTTTCTTTTTTACAGAGTAGGCTTTTCCCCTGCCGTTTTTCCTGAAGCACTTTGGCGGGGAAACCCTATCCCTACAAGCTCGTCAGGCTTAAAGCCCGACGCTACGGTTTTTTACTT
>MEWM01000134.1:4908-7141 GCA_001775355.1 candidate division Zixibacteria bacterium RBG_16_43_9
TTACTTTTCCTTCTGTTTTACATCTTCCTTTTTATTTATTCATCATTCGTCACAGTCATCCGTCATTATTTCCCTTGAACCCTGGAACCCTCGTCCGCCTCTGGCGGATTGAATCCTCGCAACATTTTATCCCGCATAAATCATTTTGCTACCTGTTCTTTTCTCACAAATATGTTCCTTATAGTCAGTAAACTGAATTCTTTTAACCCGAATATCCCCTGTGGTCGGGTGAGCATTAAGATTATCAGAATCAGGGAGTATATCACCATCCGGTAATCCTTAACCACTCTCAGGAATTCAGGAAGAATCGTAAAAATAATTGCCGCCAGAATTGAGCCGGTGATACTTCCCATTCCACCCAAGACCACCATAATGATTATCTCAATTGAGCGCATAAAGGTGAAGCTGTTAGTATGCAAATACATCAGATAATGCCCGAAAAGCCCTCCGGCGATCCCGGCGAAAAATGCCCCAATGACAAAGGCGTAAACTTTATAATAGGTGGTATTAATCCCCATCGCCTCTGCTGCTACTTCATCTTCCCGGACAGAGAGGAAAGCCCGGCCGTGTGTGGAATTGATTAAATTCCGGATTACGACCACAGTCAACAGCATGAAAAATAAAACCCAGAAAAGATTGGTGTACCCGGGAATGTCTGCAAAGCCTCTGGCTCCACCCACTGCATCGATATTCAAAATCAGGACCCGGATTATCTCGCCGAAACCCAGGGTGGCAATTGCCAGATAATCTCCTTTTAATCTCAGAGAGGGAATCCCTACAATCAACCCTGCCAGAGCTGCTAAGGTACCTCCCAAGATTAAAGCAGAGACAAAGATGACCGATTTTGCCAGCCAGGGGAAAAGAAGAATAGAGGTCAGACTCGGGACCAGGTTTCTGCCGAAATAGAAGGTGAAAAATGCCGAGGTGTACCCGCCAATGGCCATAAAACCAGCATGACCAATAGAGAACTGACCGGTAAATCCATTTATCAAATTCAGGCTCACAGCCAGGATAATGTTTATGCCAATCAGGATCAATATCTGGAAGAGATAAGGGTTCATCCGGCGAGGGACATAGTAATTGACCAGAAGAAGAAATCCCAGGACCAGAATTATGAAGATGATTTTCTTGAATTGCATATTTCGGAATTCGGTATTCGCTATTGGCTATTCGCTTTTTGCTTTTAGTTTTAACCCTTGAGCTTTTATCCGCCTTTAGCGGATTAATCCTTTGAACTTTTTAGTTCTACGCTTTTTCACCTGTAAATCCACCCAATAAACCAGATGGTTTGAAAAGTAATATCAGGATCAGAATGGCAAAGGCAATGGCATCTCTGTAAGTTGAGGATAAATACCCCACCACCATTACCTCAGCTATGCCCATTATCATCCCGCCTAACATTGCTCCTGGAATGTTACCTATGCCTCCCAGAACTGCGGCTACAAATGCTTTAATGCCGGGCATTATCCCCATCAAAGGCTCTATCTTGGGATTGGTCAGACCAACCAGGATGGCCGCAGCCCCAGCCAGGGCTGATCCTAAAACAAAAGTTATGGAGATAATCCGGTCTACTGATATTCCCATTAAGGATGCAGCCTCGCGGTTAAAAGAAACTGCCCTCATCGCCTTTCCGGTTTTGGTCTTCAGAACGAAAAGCTGGAGAGAAACCATCAGCAAAAGAGAGACACCCAACACTATTACCTGCTGATTGGTCAGGATTATCCCGCCACTTGAGATAACATCTTTTTTGGCAATTATCTGGGGAAAAAACTTGGGATCAGCACCAAAGATTAGTTGCCCTGCATTTTCAAGGAACAAAGATACTCCAATGGCTGTGATTAATGCGGTTAGGCGGGGAGCTTTTCTCAGAGGCTTGTACGCACCCCTCTCGATGACGAATCCCAGAATCCCGCAGCATCCCATAGACAACAGGAAAACAGCCACCGCTCCGAAAATGGTAGGTTCCTGGGCCAGACCAAGCCATTTGACAGCATAGAATCCGGCAAATGCACCAACCATATAGACGTCGCCGTGAGCAAAATTAATCAGCCTCAGAACCCCGTAGACCATAGTATACCCCAAGGCTATCAGGGCATAGATCGAACCCCAGGCGATACCGTTAATCAACTGTTGAAGAAATTCGGACATAAAAATAAACTAAAATAACGAATGACGGATGACTAATAACTGAAAAATGCCTAATGAATAATAACGAATAACTAATAAAAGACGA
>MEWM01000134.1:7180-16722 GCA_001775355.1 candidate division Zixibacteria bacterium RBG_16_43_9
ACTTCTCATTCTAAGCATTTCTTTTCTTTAGGAACGATATCAGAGCACCTATCTGTCTGGAAAGTGACCTAGTTTGATCCAGAAGTTTTCTTGAAAATTCTCCATCCAGATAGCCCAGTTCCTTCGAGAGATATAGCTGGCTTCTTACCTCAGACACGGACCCTTTTGCTATATATTTAAAGATCTAATGAATTCCTTTCTTGAGCTTCTTTCAAAACCTTCAGCTATATTGCTTGACACTGAGACTGCTGCCCTTCTGATCTGTTCAGATAAACCATAATCTCTTTTAAATTTCTCTTCTTTAGTGATTTTATAGATCTGCACTGCCAAATCTTTTGCCTCTTTCCAAACCGGCAAATCCTCGAAATTATTATAAACTGCCATTCTTAATCCGGGATCAGATTTTGTCTTTTATTAGTGATTCTTCAACAGTTATCCGGTATTCGCTTTTTTAATTCGTAATTCGTCATCCGTCATTTTATTATGGACTTATAGTTTCCACGTACTTGAGCTTACCATCTTCGATTTTTAGGACCACTGCGGCTTTTTTGGCGTTTCGGTTTTCATCTATGGTGATAAGACCGGTAACTCCGGGGAAATCTTTGGTCTGAGCTAAAGCATCCCGGATGCGCTCTCTATTCCCGGGAGTATTTATCGCCTCCATCAGAGATTTTGCCTGAGTGTTTTGACGGTAGGCGTCCTTTATGTTTTTCTCGTCTAAAATTCCGGACCTTTTTATGGCATCAAAGGCAATTCTTGCCGCATCATATCCTAAGGGAGCCATTGCATCCGGAATCTCGTTATATTTAGCTTTAAAATCTGCGAGGAATTTCTGCACTTCAGGCCTGGGGTCGTCTGGAGTGTAATGATTGCTGTAATAGGTATTTTCTAAGGCTTTCCCGCCTATCTCGATCAGGCGTGGAGAATCCCATCCATCTCCTCCGATCAAAGGGATTGTAATCCCTAAATCTCTTGCCTGGCGGGCAATTAAACCCACCTCCGTGTAATAGCCGGGGATAAATATGACATCGGGTTTTTTCGCTTTTAGTGAGGTTAACTGGGCCCTGAATTCTATGTCCCCTTCTGAATAAGATTCTTCCGCTATAACGGCTCCGCCTAAATTCTTAAAAGTCTCTGTGAAAAACTGGGCTAACCCCACACTGTAGTCATTTTTTATATCTTTCAGAATCGCGGCTTTGCTTGTCTTGAGAGTATTACGGGCAAACTTCGCCATCACTTCACCCTGAAAAGGGTCGAGGAAACAGACTCTGAAGATATAATCTCCTACTTGAGTTACCTTGGGATTGGTGGAAGAAGGGGTGATCATAGGAACTTTAGCCTCCTGGCAGATGGGCGCTCCGGCTAAGCTTCTGGAGGAGGCGACCTCCCCTAAAACCATGAGGACCTTATCCTGATTAACTAATTTCTTAACCGCAGTAGCGGCCTCTTCTGGCTTGGACTGGTCATCCTCAACTACAATTCTGACCGGCTTTCCCTGTATCCCCCCAGCTTTATTTACCTCCTCCAGAGCCATCTCTATTCCTCTTTGGGTCGACTTGCCAAAGGTTGCTGTCCCCCCGGTAAGGGAGCCGAACTCGCCTAAAATGACCACATCCTCTTTTTTAGCACAGGAAAATAAAACCATGCTTACCACTGCCAGTGCAAGCCCCCACCAAATCTTCGAGTTTCTTTTCATTCTGTTCCTCCTTTTTCCACCTATAATTTTACCCAGTTAAATATATCTTAAATCAAGATTTGTCAAGCCCTTTTTGAAATAAGGAAAACGGAAGATGGAAAATCCGCCAGTCGGCGGTTGATTCCCTGAGTCAATCGCAAGTGTGTTCGTAGGAGTGTTTAATCCTGGTAACGGATACACAGGGCTAAACGCCCTTGCCAAAAAATAGTTTGTATTTTTGTGAAGGCCATATTATTATTCCAGATGAGAGTTTTAAAGAATTTTTAACCGATTAAAAACCAAAAAATGTCCCGTTACGACAAGATCATTCAGAGATTCAGCCGCAGGTTAAACCAGATAGAGGAAGATCTCAGGGAAAAACGGTTTGCCGAATCTGATCTCGAGAGGGAAGGACGAAAAGGTAAATCTTCAACCGGCTTTGCACCCAGGTTATCTGAATATGAATATTATCAAGCCCAGGAGCTAAAAGAGGAATTAGCAGAACGCTACAGAGATCAATCGTTGAACAAGGTCATCCCCGGGGAGAAAATCTCCAACCAATACGGGACTTTCTACCACATATCAGAGCAGGTCAAGGAAGATTCCTTCAAGCCGGAAAAAGAGACCGTGGAGAAGACCATCCTTTCCTTTTTCTCTCTTCTCCCTGGAATCAGGGAATACAGGGAGGATCAGCTCAAAAGGGCTGGTTACAAAAATCTTCAGGATTTAATTTCCCATCCGCGCTGGGGAAAAGAAGCAGAGCTTGTTCTGCAAGTCGTGTTCGAGAAAGACAAGCTTGGTCTTCAGCATCTTCTTTCCTCTCGCCTGCCGAAATCTCATCCCTTGGTCTTTAGCCTGTCTTCTTTTCACCCCTGGGAGGATTTTCTTTTTCTGGACATAGAGACTCTGGGTCTTTTTGGAGGCAATTTAGTCATCTTAATCGGAATAGCAACTCTGGAAGACGGGAAAAAAATGAGGTTAGACCAGTTCTTAGCCTTAGAGGCTGAAGAAGAGATAGCGCTTCTGAAGGCTTTTTCAGAATATCTTTCGAAGTCCAAATCTCTAGTCAGTTTCAATGGCAAGGCATTTGATGTCCCTTTCCTGGAGGGAAGGCTCAGGTATTACGGAATAATACCTGACCTGCACAAACCCCATTTTGACCTGTTGCATTTTTCCAGACGGGTATGGAAAAACCAACTCCCTGATTTCTGCCTGGATACTATCGAAAGAAATATCCTGAAAGAAAAAAGGTCGACCCATCTGCCGAGCTCCCTTGTCCCTGAATTCTACTCAGACTATTTGAAGACCAAAAATTATGGACTCCTGAAACCGATAGTGGAGCATAACCGGCAGGATGTGCTGACCTTAGTCCGCATCTTCTCAGAACTTCACAGGAGCGTAACCGGAGTGCAGCAACTTGTTGTTGCTTAACAGTGCAAGAGCAAGCTCTTGCACCAAAAGACCGGAGCGCATTAGCTTGTCGAACTTGACCTTGAGGCTGACGCTTTTCAAAAAGACATGACTGGAACATGTTTCAAGAAATGATAGAAAAGAAATATCTTAAGAAATATAAACACGCTCCTGCTCATCTATTTTTGGATTCCACTCCATATTTTATGACAGCAGGGACTTATTTAAAGCAACATTTTTTTACAAGTCCACAAAAGAAAAAGATGTTGTTCGTGACAATTCAAGAGATATTTCAAAAAAATCTGACCGAACTTTTAGCCTGGGTTATATTATCTAACCATTATCACCTTTTAATCAATTTAAAAGACCCTGTCCTTTTACCAGAAATCATAAAGAAAATTCATAGTAAAAGTGCAGTTGAATTAAATAAAGAAGACAAAAAAAGTTGGAAGAAAGATCTGGCAGAACTATTGGGATAGGTGCATTAGAGACGAAAAAGATTACTATTCCAAGCTGAATTATGTCCATTTTAACCCGGTCAAGCATGGCTATACTGAAGCCCCATCGGAATACAGATTCTCCAGTTATGGGTTTTATCTGAAGAAATTGGGGAACGAAAGGTTCGAAAGAATGATGAGAGAATGCCCAGTGGATCAACCAGATGAAAGAGATGATTACTGAACGGAGTGCCATAACTTGTTGTTGCATAACTTAAACAAGAGCAAGTTTTTGTACTTCGAAAGGATGAAATGGAGCGCATCACCCTCTTGAAATTAACTTAATGCCCGGCTAAAGAAACACCAAGAAACGCAAGAGCAAGCTCTTGCACTCCAAAAAAATGAACCAGATTATCGAAGGATTAAAAAAACATAAATGGTATAAAGGACAGATCCTCGATACTAAAATCATCCCTGTGAAAAGCGGCGAGTTTCGTGAGCTTTCCCCTTCTCTGCTTGCTTCCCTGCAAGAATATCTGACATCCAAAAAAATTGGAAAATTATATTCTCACCAGGCCGAAAGCATAAATAAAATCAGAGCGGGAAAAAACCTAATCATCACAACCGGAACCGCTTCAGGAAAGACCTTGTGTTTTAACCTTCCTATTCTTGAAACTCTGGAGAAAGATAGAAAATCGACAGCTTTATATCTTTATCCTCTTAAGGCATTGACTAATGACCAGTTGAAGGTCTTAAAGGAGATGGAAGGCTTTCTTGATTTCAGATTACAGCCTGCGATCTATGATGGAGATACCCCTCAGGAAAGAAGAGCCTCGATTCGGGAAAAATCCAGGATAATCCTTTCTAATCCTTATGAGCTGCACCAGGTGCTCCCCTATCATTACAAATGGGAGAATTTTTTCAAAAATCTGAAATTCGTGGTTGTGGACGAGGCTCACAGGTATAAAGGGGTCATGGGCTCTAATGTTGCCCTTCTGATCCGCCGGTTTCTTTCGATCTGCCGGATTTACGGCTCTTCGCCCCAGTTTGTCCTTTCCTCTGCCTCTATTGCTAACCCGGCTGAGTTCGCCGAGAGATTAACTTCTAAAAACTTTGAAGTTATAACTGAGGACGGCTCTCCCAGAGGAAGAAAATTTTTCGTCTTCTGGGACTCTACCAAATGTAAGGAAAGCTCAGTCCACGTCCAGACCAAGAATATATTGGTCCACACTGTAAAAAATAACCTTCAGACCTTATGCTTTGTGGTCTCCCGCAGACTTTCCGAGCTTATCAGCTTCTGGATAAAAAATGAATTCCCTAAGTTGAAGATCTCCTCTTATCGGGCAGGGTATCTTCCTTCTGAAAGAAGGGAAATAGAAAGGAAGTTAAGACAAAAAGAGCTGGAGGGGGTTGTCTCCACCACTGCTCTGGAGTTAGGGATTGATATCGGAGGACTCGACTCAGTGATTATCTCAGGTTATCCAGGCACGATTGCCTCTTTTTTCCAGCAGGCAGGCAGGGCTGGAAGAAAAAACCAGGACTCCTTAGTTTTCTTTGTTGGATTTGAGGATGCACTGGACCAGTATCTTTTAAAACATCCAGAACTTCTTTTGTCAGGAAATTTCGAGAATGCAATTATTGATTTATCTAACCCCTACATCCTGAGCGGGCACCTGCTGTGCGCTGCATCCGAGTTTCCTTTGAAAAAAGAAAACTACGGATTTTTAGGAGAAGAGACCGAAGAGATTTTAAATTCGCTGCAGAAGGAAAACCTGGTCAGAAAAACTCCGCAGGGTTTTATCTACTGCGGAAAGGAAAGGCCCCAGCAGGTGGTTTCGCTGGATAATATCTCCAGCCAGCTGGTCAAAGTGGTATGGGAAAACCAGATCCTGGAGACTCTGGACCTGCAGAGAGCCTATGCGGAGACTCATACCGGCGCGGTTTTGATTCATCAAGGGGAAAGTTACATAGTGGAAGAGCTGGATTTGAAGAACCTGAAGGCTAAAGTTAAGAAGGAGGTAGTGGATTATTATACAGAGACTGTGGATATTGATGAGGTGAAGATAATCCAGGAAGAGGAAAGAAAACCTTTTCGGGATTTCTCCCTATTTCTGGGCAAGGTGGAGGTGAAGGATAAATATGTTGGGTACAAGATAAAAAAGTATGAACAGGTGGTAAATTTTATCCCTCTTGATTTGCCTCCAGTTGTTTTTCAGACTGTAGGGTTATGGTTTGATTTGCCGGTTCACCTGAGAAATGAGCTGGAATTCAGGGGTCTGGATTTTGCCGGAGGGATGCATGCGGTGGAGCATGCCATGATTGCCATGTCTCCCCTCTTAGCGATGTGCGACCGCAATGACATAGGAGGGGTCTCATATCCTTTTTTCCCGGAATTGGGAAAGGCTTTCATCTTCATATATGATGGGTATGAGGGAGGCATCGGAATCTCGGAGAAATTGTATGAGACCTTTAAGGCTTTAGTGCAGATGACCTATAACCTGATTAAAGATTGCGAATGTGAGGAAGGTTGCCCTACCTGTATTCTTTCTTCCAAATGCGGAAATAACAACAGACCGATGGACAAAGTTGCGGCACTTTTTATTCTGGAAAATATGCTCAATGCAATGTCGAATACCGAATGACGAATAAATGCAAAGTCGTAGGTCGGGTTGTGATAGCCATCCGACAATATGAATTTTTTCTTTTGCGGAATTTTTATATTTTGTCGGGCAATCACCGACAGCCCGACCTACAAAGCTACGAAGCTCGGTACGACAAGCAACATTGATGTTTCATCTGCTATTATTGTCCACTCTTTTCCTTCGGGGGAATAAGTGTAAAGCCCAGTTGCTGATATAAATCCAATACGTTCCAAAAGGTCTCATCTTCTGCAATCTTTCCATTGGCTACTCGGGTGATAGCAAGCCCAGATACCTTAAACTTCTTGCCAGTAGCTGGGATTTCACCCAAAGAACCTGTGTTTGTGCCCGTGATTGTGAAGCGAGACCAAATCCTGTCACCTTTTACAATTAGTTCCTCGATTGTGCAATTGAAATCGGAAAAGACTTTTGATGTATTCGTTACGAAAGCCTTGTAACCTTCGATGCCCACAATAGGTTCAGGGTAAGCGGGAGTATGCAGTACAAACTCAGGACTACAAATTTCATCGATTAAAGCCAGATTAGCCTCATTAGTGGCTTTCATATAACGATCCATAAGAACTTTCGCCTCTTCTTCAGTGATTTGCTCTTTAGCCTGCTTTTGACAACTGAAAGAAAAGCAAAGCAAAACCAGGGTGAGAACAAATGCTGCTTTTGTGAGTAGTCGTATTGATTCTTTCACTTTTTCCTCCTTACTGGTTAGAGACTAGCGTTTTAGATTTTAAGTACCCTCAAAATGTTACTCTCAAGGGTTATCTTGAACTTTACACCTTAACTGCTCTTTAATTTATAAAGCAATAACCAAATTTATAGTCAATAGTCTTCTATGTCAAATTATTTTTAATAAAAAATTTTTGGCGGGCAGTCTCCGACAGCCCGACCTACAAAACAAAAAGAGACGCATGCTATGCGTCTCTACACACTGTTTTAAAGCAATCAAATATAAAGTTTTTTGGAGTTATAAACCGCGGACGAAATTTTTCTCTTTAGAGGGAGGCTCCTCGACAACTTCGCCTTTCTTAGGCTTAAGTTTCAGTGCTCTGGCAATTGCTCTTTCAAGGTTTTCCCTTTTAATGGGCTTGGAAAGAACTACTTCCACGCCTAAGTCCTTCGCCTCTTGGGTCAATATCTGATCTCCCCAGCCAGTCACCAGGATTACCGGGATTCTGGGATTTATCTCTTTTGATTCGGCTGCAAAATCCCAGCCTGTCATCCCGGATATCCCCAGGTCAGTGATAATCACGTCATATTTTTCCAACTTCATGAACGATATCCCTTCGGTCCCGCTGCAAGCCACTTTGACCTCGTACCCCTCCCCGTAAAGCATATCCACCAGAACCCCTTGCAGGTCCTCGTCGTCTTCAATCAGCAGTACTTTGACTTTCCCTGCTGGCAGCTCCAGGGTGGAGGTTTCTTCTTTTTCTTTGACCTTGGAGAGAGGTAATTTGAGGATGAAGGTCGTCCCCTTATCTTCCTGGCTTTCCACGGCGATCTTTCCGTTATGCTGCAGGATAATGGAATATGCCACTGTCATTCCCAGCCCGTTCCCCTTTTCCGGCTTGGTGCTAAAGAAAGGCTCAAATATCTTTTTCTTGACCTCCTCTCTCATACCGGTGCCGTTGTCTTTAACTGAAAGAAATATATTCTCTTCTTCCTGCCAGGTGCGGAAGGAGATCTTCCCTCCTTTGGGCAGGGCATCGATTGAGTTCAGAACCATATTTATCAGGACCTCTCTCAGATCTGCCGGATTGCCGAATACCGGGCTAAGCGGAGCCAGGCTACTCTCGACATCTATTTTTATTCCCCTCAGCTTTGACCATTCATTCCATTTTGATCTGGTCAGCTCAATCGCCTCCTTGACCAGCTGGTTCAGATCTAAGTTTTTGAACTCTTTCTCCGGAATCGGCATCCCGAATTGATTCATCCTCTGGATTATGTCTGCGGCCTGGGTTGATACTTTTATTATCGCCTCGATATGTTTGGAGAGGTTGGTGTCCCTGGTCTGGACCGAGAGAAGCTGCGCTCTTCCGATGATTATGGACAAGAAGTTGTTGAAATCGTGCATCAGGGCGCTGATCAGCTTTCCCACTGCTTTGAATTTCTCGGTCTGGATGAGCTGGTTCATCCTCTCTTTAAGCTCCTGGTGCAAGGATGCCTTCTCTATGGCTAAGCCGGCGCTTTCCGCGAAGATCGATACAAGCTGAAGGTCATTTTCGTTAAATTTGCGAGCGCGGTTGATCAGATTGACGTTGAGCACCCCTTTTACCAGCCCGTTCACCCTTAAAGGCGTGCATAGGGCGGAGGTGATGTTCCGATCCTTCTCAACATAACCATTATAATTAGAAGGGTCCGCCTCATCTTGCAAGAGCAAGGGTTGATTCTTCTTGATCACCCACCCGGTCACGCTCTGGCCTAATTCCAGCTCTCTGCCTTTTATCTTATCCGCATCCAGCCCATAGGCGGCGATACATTCCAATTTATCCGTATTCGGATTGTAAAAAACCAACGAAGACTGATCCGCCTGCAAACAGTGGATAATATCCCTGGTAATGGTATCCAGGATGGTCGGCAGGTCCGCTTTACTGTTGACCAGGCAGCTGACTTGAAACAGGTCCTTCAACTCCTGGAGCTGTTTTTCCAGGGCATTCGTGGCAGACCTCTCCTCGATTAACCTGACCCTCAGTTTTTTCAAGGAAATTCCCTGGGTAACGATATAGGCTAAAAATAAAAGAGAGATTCCAAGAAAACCTATGAACAGAATGTTAAAGGAGTATCCGCCTAACTCTTCTTCATACAGTTTGCTTACGTCGGAGTAGAAAACTAAGGAGGTGATGAAAACTATAAACAGAAAGAAGACCAGCGACATCAAAAACCATAGACGCCAGTCTTTTTTATCTATGTCTTTTATTTTATCTTCAAATATACCCATACCTCGCCTTTTAGTATCTAATCGGCAGATATGGGAATTTGTTTATCTTAAACTTGGATACTGAAGTACATAGGGACAGAATCCGCCTCAGGTGGATTCTGTCCCTACAGAATTTTCTCGCACACCACTAACAAAGATCGAGTCTTTAAATCCTCATTTCTTTTCCAGCTTCTCTTCTAATTTCTCAAGCGCCTTAGAAAGTTTTTCGATCTTTTTATTCAGCTCTGAAAGTTCCTGGGCCGTTGTTCCTTTGACTTTCTCAACTACCTTGCTGACACGCTGATCGATTTTCTCTTTCAGCTTTTTGGTCCTTTCCTCATGTCCCTTCAACATCTCCTTAACTGCTCTTGCCTTATCCGACTGGGAGAGTTCCCCCCTCTTGATAAGCTCGTTTACTACCTTCTCTGCTTTCTCCTTGGTGAGATCGAATA